>JBNLGU010000015.1:0-38600 GCA_050306215.1 Pontiella sp. | reverse complement strand
ACCATCGGCCCGAGTGGCCCACACCAGATAGGAGCCCTTCTCCACCTCCGACAGTTCGATGGGGAATGTGCTGCTGCGGGCAATGGCATCGCACGGCACCATCCGCGGTCCGTCCGATTTGAGCGGGAAGACGACGACTTCATCAATATTGGTCCCTCCCGAGATCTCCAACATGCCATTCCCCACGGCGAGGGCGCGCGTCTCCGGCATGTATTCCTTGAGGTGGGAGGCGTTGAACCAACTGACCGCCAGATCATATTCTTTCCTAGCCAGCGCCGCCCGGATGTGCCGGCCAAAGAACTCGATGAACCACGTGCGCTCGCTGGACATGGACTGGTACTTGAACGGGAGATTGGCGTAGCAGGCATTAACCTGATCGAGACAGTCCGTCAGCGCTGTGTTGAGCGCATCGATGCGCTCCTCCAACTGGACTTCCTGCTCCGACTGGCGCCTTAGGACAACCCCCTGCAGCACGGCCTGCAGTTCCTTGTATGCGGCCGTCGCCTGTTCATCCAGCACCGCAGCTTCGTCCGCGACCCGATGGGCCTCGTTAACCGCGATCGCATACTGGTTGTGCGATTTGATGTAATCGTAGGCCATGGAGCCGAAAAAGGCCAAGACCGCCACCGCGATAATGAATAACTGGAGCGGACTGTTCCAGTTACGCATGATCCGCGGTGGCTTGCGCTTTTTCCCAGAGCGGGGCTTGGGCCGGTATTTTTTCGGAGTCAGATCCAGTTCCATATCCAACGACCAGTTTGCGGATTATCCCTTAATCCACTGGCGAATGGCTTCCGACAGCGGAAGGATGGCCTTTACCGTGCATTCGCCGGCCGGGATTTCAACCTTGTCGCCGGCCGCATGGCCCTTCAGCGCCTTCGCCAAACGGGTTTCGCTCGAAATGATCGAGAGCGCTTCGTCCTGGTCCCACATCCCGAGGATGTAGAAGGTTTCGGAGGTTCCGCCTTCGTAGGAAAGCTCGACCCCGCAACCGCTGGTCACCACGTTCGTCGAAACATCGGCGAAATCGGTCGGCTTCACGCGTTCCAGATCCTCTGCCAGCTGGGCGCCCTGGGCCATCAGCAAACCTTGACGTTCCTTGGCATACTTGAATTCGGCATTTTCTCGCAGGTCGCCGTAACTACGGGCCACCTCGATCTCCTTGGAGTTCTCGGGAATCTCGACCGTCATGATGCGTTCGAGATGCTTCTGCTTGGCGGTATAGCTCCGGGTCGAGGTCATCGGGACCTCCTTCCTAGGGGCGGCCGAAGTGGTCGGGAGAATGATATCCTGCAATTCGGGGAACTTCCGGAGAATCTTGGCAACCACGGATTTGCGGTCGAGCACGTCCCATCCGCCACCTTCGTGGATGCGGCGCATGAAGTCGCGGCGCTGCTGCTCGGTCATGACGCCCATGACGTCGTGCAACCAGTCCTCTTGCTGGAAGCGCTCGCGCAACTGGTTCTGAGCCCGGAGAATGGCCCCGGCGCTATTGACCTCCAGCACCTCTTGGATGCGGAAGGCCAGATCGCCCTTGGAGATGAGCTGCCACTTCTGCACAAAGTCCGGCGAGCGCTGGCACCACAACAGCATCGGCGCGCTGGCCGTGCGGCGCGCCACCGCCGAGGACATGATTTCCTTCACCGCATCTTCGGCTCCGTTGCCAATCAGCGAAGCCATGATTTCGTTCAAGACGGGATGGCTGACGACCGGAATCACTTCGCTCAAGGTGTCGACCACGGCATCCTTGTCGTTTTCAATCAGAATAGTCAGCAGGGTCTGCAACTGGCGGGAAGGCAAGCGGTCCAGCGTCGTCACCAGATCGCCCTCGATCAAATCATGAATCAGCTTCGCGGTATCCAAACCACCGGGCTCTATGCCGAACATGCGGGCATAGATAAAGCCTTCCGCCTTCCACTCGGGACGGGCGGAGGGCGCACCCTTGATGATGAAGGACAACCGCTCCGCCAAGGTTTTGCGGGCAAATTCGGAGGAGGTGTCGATCTTCTTTTCGATGATCTCCTTGAAGCGGTCGAACAGTTTTTCGATATCCCGCTCATCGGCCACCAGCTTGAACCAGTCATCGTCGTAGGAAAGCCCCTTCTTGTGGAACACGATATTGTCCGAGCGCTTCTTGGGAATCTCGACGGAGGCATCGTCCTTCAGGCCGCGACGGGCCCCTTCCCAGAATTTTTTCCAGCCCTTTTCCGGCAGGATCGATGGCACCAGTTTTTCGATCAACCGCGCCACCGACATGCTGCCATAGCTGCGCAAGGCCATGCGGACCACTTCGGCGGGATCTTCCTTGATGAGCCGTTCCATTTCGGACGGATTGTTGTGCTTCACGGCCAGGATGTGCTTGTCGTCCAGCAATTCCAGGGCTTCCGCGGCATAGTTGAAGGCCAACTCGTGTTCGCCCTTGCCTTCAAAATCGATCTCGATCTGCTGATAGAAGAAATCGATGTCTTCGATAATCCCGAAGCCCCAGGTTTCGTTGTAGCACAGCAACCCGGTCTTGAGGGAGCGCAGGTGCTGCAGCCGCTTGAAACACTCCGCCAGCGGAGTACCGCTGCCGAAACCGGCGGGCTCGATCATTTTCAAGGCATTGCGGTCCTTGGACAGCAGCTTTTCAACGGAACCCTTTACATCTTCAACCACGCCGCGCACGCCGCCCAGCCAAGCCAGGACATCCAGCGCCCGGTCGACCTGATCGTCTTCGGCCAGCTTTTTAAACACTATTTGGGCCCATTCGTCGGCTTCTCCGGCCCGTCCGGCATCAACCAGTTGACCGAAGGTCTCCACGATTTCAGCCATATCCACATCATCCGCGCCAAGCTGACCCAGAAACCACTCTTCGTTAACCGCATCCAAATCCATCGTACTCCTCCTGAAAAAATGAGCCGGAAAGATAACGCTTTTCCCCATGGCAGGGAAACGTTTTCCGTGGATTTCGGAGGCTGCCGGACAACAAAACAGCCCAGTCCGGGGACTGGGCTTTAAGAATGGGACCGATTTGCCCTTTGCCGAGCGTGAACGATGAGTCGATGTCCGGAATGCTTCCGTCAGAGAGGGAAACCTCGTTGAGGTACCGGGTGGTGCCCGCATTGCCCATGAATTCCCCCGGTTCATACGCGTATTGACTGCATCAATCGATGCCGGCGGAAGATCCCCATCCACCCATGCGCAGGCCACGCCGATCCGCTTCGCTCGCAGCGGTAAAGCTTGAATAGCGGCAATAAAAAAGGCCCGCTCCTATGGAACGGGCCTTTGAAGATGGTGCACCCGAATGGAGTCGAACCATCACGCCATCGCTGGCACAAGAACCTGAATCTTGCGTGTCTACCAATTTCACCACGGGTGCGATGAAGGGCGTAATGTATACTTATCCCCTCGGGGTGAGTCAACGGCCTAATTCCAAAAAAAGCGGAATGCCGGAACCCACCCTAAATTAGCTGAAAAACGCCTTGCCGAGAGCATGTACCGCCTTCTCCCGATCGGCATCCTTGACGGCAAACATCATGCTGATTTCGGAGGCGCCTTGGTTGAGCATTTCAATGTTTACGCCAGCCGAAGAGAGGGCCGCCGCCGCCCGGGCCACCATGCCGACGGTATAGTGCATGCCTTCGCCCACCACCATCAGCAACGCAAGGCCGTGCTCCACCGTAATGCTGTCGGGCTTCAACTCCGCTTCGATGCGTTCGACCAGACGCTTTTCCTTCTGCGCCAGGATTTCAGAGGATTCAAGGATGACGGACATGTTATCAATACCCGACGGCGTATGCTCGAAGGAAATATCCTCGTCCTCGAGAATCTGCAGCAACCGGCGGCCGAAGCCGATCTCGCGGTTCATCATGTATTTGTCGATATAGATCGCGCAGAAACCGCCGGAACTGGATATCCCCACCACTTCGCCTTGGGTGTAGGTGCGCTCCGGCACCACCATCGTTCCCGGTGCTTCGGGCCGGTTGGTATTCTTGATGCAGATCGGAATCCGGGCGTGAACCGCCGGAATTATGGCCTCGTCGTGGAAGACGCCGAAGCCGGCATAGGCCAGTTCGCGCATTTCGCGATAGGTCATCATCTCGATGGCCGGGGCATCGGGCATCACACGCGGATCCATGGCATAGACGGAATCCACATCGGTAAAGTTTTCATAGACATCCGCCTTCACGGCAGCCGCTAGGATGGCCCCGGTGATATCGGACCCGCCGCGCGGGAACGTGGCCACTTCGCCGGTTTTGGTGCAACCGAAAAAACCAGGAAACACCACGATTTCGGGTTCGGCCTTGAGTGCCGCCAGCTTGGTGTAGGATTCCGGAAGCACTTCGGCATTACCAAACTCGTCGCTGAGCAGCATGCCGGCCTCGCCGGGATTCACATACTTGGCCGCATGGCCCTTGGCGACGAAGGCCGCCGCAATGATCTTCGCGTTGTTGTCCTCGCCGGCCGCCTTCATTTCATCCATGAATTGCAGCAGGTGTTCACCGCGCGATTCGATGCGATCGCGCAGGTCGGCTTCGATCTCCACCACCACATCCCCGGGCAAACCCAGTTCCTGCTGGATTTCGGCATAGCGGGAAACCACGTGCTGAAGAGCCGGACCGTAGTCCTTTTGGTCCAGTACGGTGTTCGCCAAGGCGATCAGCAGGTCGGTGACCTTGGTGTCGTTACCAGACCGCTTGCCGGGTGCGGACACCACGACGATCCGGCGATCCGCATCGGCGGTCACAATATCAATGATCTTGGAAATCTGCGTTGCGTTTGCGACGGACGAGCCGCCAAACTTGACTACTTTCATGCTCATTCACCTTTTTTAACCACAAAATGCACAAGAGACACATTACCTCGTCATCCTGCATTTTGCGTATTTTGGGAATCTTGTGGTTAGCTACCTATTCGAAATCTTCCAGGCGCATGCGGATGGGCTCGCAGCAGGAAACCTCCAGCGCCGCGATTTCCTTCATGGCAGATGAAAACTCCGATTCCTTGGCATCCTGCGTGAGAATGACAACCGGCGCATAGCCCGTTTTGTGACGCTCCTTCTGGACCACGGAAGCAATGCTGATGTTGTGCTTGCCGAAAATCGTCATGACCTGCGCCATGGCCCCCGGCTTGTCCTCCAGGCAGAGGCGCACGTAGCAGCGCTTCAGAATGTTGTCCGCGGAACAGTAGGCCAAGGCCTCCTTCTGGAGCATCATCGTCACGCTGACGGGCACCCCGACGGCATTGAGCCGGTCGGCCGCGGCTTCCATGATGTCGCCAATAACGGCGCTACCGGTCGGCAGACGACCCGCCCCGCGACCGTAGTACATGGTATCGTCCACAATGTCGCCCTTCACAAAGACCGCGTTGAAGGAATCGCTGACCGAAGCAATCATGTGCTCCTTCGGAACCAGCGTCGGTTCCACGGACAGTTCCACTTCGCCAGCGTTGTCCTTGATGATGGCCAGCAACTTGATGCGGTAGCCCAGCTCATCGGCATTGGCGATTTCCGATGCGTCTAGCCCGCGGATCCCCCTGGTCGGGCAGGCCCCCATGGGAACCGGCGCACCGTAGGCCATCGATGCCAGAACAACCGCCTTGTGGGCCGTATCGATCCCGTCGATGTCCAGATCCGGCGGGGTTTCGGCATAGCCCAGTTTCTGCGCGTCGGACAGGATGGTGTCAAAGGGCAACCCTTCGCGCTCCATGCGGGTCAGGATATAGTTGCAGGTTCCGTTGAGAATACCGTAGATGCTTTCGATGCGGTTGCCGATCAGGCCGGCACGTTGCGAACGCAGAATCGGAATCCCACCGCCCACGGCGGCTTCGTAGTAGACTCCGGTATTGTTCTCGCGGGCGGTCTGGTAGATTTCCTCGCCATGATCCGCGAGCAGGGCCTTGTTAGCCGTAATCACCGGCTTTCCCTGCTTCAGGGCTTCCAGCGTAAAGGTTCGGGCAATCGTTGTGCCACCGATAAGCTCAACGATGAGATCAATTTCGGGATCGTTGATCACGGCCATGGCATCGGTGGTCAGGACTCCACTGGCCAGCTCGATTCCGCGATCGGTTTCAATATCCAGATCTGCAATCCTGGCGACAACCGGCACGATACCGGTCCGCTCGGCCATCAGCGCCCCGTTTTTCTGGATGCCTTCCACCACGCCGGCACCAACCGTGCCGAAACCGAGAATACCGATTTTGATTTCTTTCATACGCTCCAAATCCTGTCCTGAAAAATGAAGCGCAACCATAGAGGTTTGACTATCCGACTCAAGCCAAAAGCAAATGGAGCTCCAGGGAACATAGTGGCAGGAAATGCGAAGTAGCGCTAAGTCCAGACGGATGATCCATCCCTTGTATTCAATGGCAAGATCTCAAGTGATGAAGAGGGAATCACAAATCCCTTTTAGGGCTGGTTGGATGAACCCGCTCGACCTTATCGTCAATCCAAGCGCCAATAGGCAACTTTTCCAGACGATCCAGTCCCTTATAAAGCCACTTCTTTGTGGAGTTGTATGCGATCACATTACCTCGGACATCCTTGACCACAATGAGGGTTTCCGCAAACTTTTGGCCACGAGGTCTTGTTTCTGCAATAAGCCAGGATAACACCCTGTGCTTATCCGTTTCGCGGAACTCGAACCGGTAACCATTTTCCTTGGTTAGCCTGAACGGCTCGCTCTCAACCTTTGCTATCAACCGATACTTGCTGATATCAAACACCTGCTGCGTGAACACATACACGACCACAGTCATATCATGCTCGTACTTCTCTAAACCCGGCTGCTTGACCCGGGCACCGAATGAATACATCAAACATTTCACAGGGCTGTTGTTAACCCAAATAGGCGAAGGTGTAGGGTCCCGCTGGTCGAAGTTTTCTAGCGGATCCACGCTCAATTTGGGCGGATTTTCCAGCTGGACATATAGATCATCTTCCCTGGTGAGTTGTTTAAGGGGTATGCGTTGTTCTTTTCCGTCTGCGTCTTTTATCACAACATCGTCAAACAGCTTTTTTACATACTCGCCCTCGAAGGTCTCACCTGTCAGATAGGTCCATGTGCGCACTTCGGCAAATGTATGGGTGCTCAACGCTAGACCAGTTATAAAACAAATCATCAACCTCTTGAATGGTATTCCCGCATGTCGCATAGCTTACATCCTCACAATTCAATATATTCTAAAAATCCTGAAAAATCGGCGACACATCCATAACGTTTGCTTCATCCTCGAATAGGTTCTCAAGAATCACATCCTGAAGCTCCCAAGTAGGCTTTTCTGTACAAAACATCGGAAATATCCTACCCCCGAATTCATTGAGAGGATAGTGTTCTCCTTCGACTTCAACCAGAAGATAGGCAAAGTACTCCCCCCCCGGACCTTCCCCCGTAATCGCCTTGAAATCCCTTGGCACTCCAGCCTTGAGTTCGATCCAATCACCGCCAACCAGAGTCTGGTTGGCAGCAACATAGGTCCGGTTGTTTACTGCATGACTAGTCCAAAAATCGGCAATGGTATAGGCTTTGACCCCCTCCCACGAAAAGTTGGCAGCCAACACTACTTCATTGTCAACCGCCACGGTCAGAATATCGTCGGAAGCTCCCCAGAACCGGAACTTAATATCCTCTTTGTATACAAGTTTCCCTTCATACAATGCAATCCATGCATATCCATAGTTGATATCTTCGTTGAATGCGGCAGGGCCTAGCACAGAAGACGTTATGGGGATCATTAATGATGTCGCATAGAGTTTCTTGGGAGATTTATACAGCTTGTGCAGTTTGGATTTCTTCCACCCGCTTTTGACGAAGTCTCGCAGAATATCGAAAAACTCCGGTGCCCCTTCGCTAAGCATGCTTCCCGGTTCTCCGTTCTTTCGCTTAGCCATGGTGTAGAAGGTTACTTCCATGTCATTACCAGCACTAACCTCCTTGCCAATAATATTGATCTCCCCCACATCCGGCAGATCGATAAATTCGCCACCCAGCCCCGTTCCACCGAGCAATCCTTCGCCGGTGCCCATCAGGTCGGGAATCTGAATTTCCGGCATCTTGGCGGTCTTCACCTTGGCCACGATACGTGAGGAAGGTTTTGGCGTAGAGCTCTTCTGAACCTTAACCTTGGGTTTCTTAAGCTTCATTTTAGGGCGTTCTATCGGCGGCGGGGGCTCGAATACCGGCTCTTTCTCGGGTAGCACGTGGAAGACCACGAAAATACCGGCGAGAAAGAAAACCACCCCATGGAAAGCCAAACTGATCACCAATCCACTGGGAGCGCCGGTACGCGCCCTCTTCGCTCCAGACTTCTTATGTATTTTCCGTCCCATAGTCCTTCACCAAACTTTCATTAATCCCGCAACTGCATGATATCAATTCATCCTGCAATGTATGCATAAATCGAAGCCCGTGTATCATTTCCAAAACAGCATCGCACAAACCTTCTCAATCCTCCCAAAAACCAAGCACGATAGCCTAATTGTAATCCTCAGTGCTTCGACTTGTCCACAGTATCTACGTATGTAGACCCGTTTCGCTTTGCTTTTTTTGAAAAAAAATCCCTAAAAAGTTGATCAACCCCAACGAATAATCGGTGCTAATCAGAAAGTACCCACAGCTTTCTAGACTTTTAGAACACCATCCCATATATAGCAAGCCCGTTTGAGCTATTTTTCATAATCGCTATATATAAAGGCTTCAAGGCACCTCAACCCGGCCCCGTCTAGATCTTAGAAGGCCCCGAAAACCACGCTACTGAAGGAGGTGATGGGCGAGGCCTCGCGTAAATCGTCGATAGCAGCCCGCATATCCTCAACCAGCAACGTTGTTTGGTCGTATAGGTTCTGATCGCGAACTAGCTTGCCTAGCGTCCCCTCGCCGGCATTGACATGCTCAACAATACTACGAATGGATTTCATGGTGGCGTCGACATCGTCATATACATCGGAATCGCTGGAAACCAGCTTGCCCAACGTCCCTTCGCCCGAAACCAGGCGATCGCTGATTTCGCGCAAATTGGAGGAAACCCGCCGGACATCCTCGTACACCTGGTCGTCCTTGAAGAATTTTCCGACACTCCCCTCCCCGCGTTCCAAGCGATTGCCCAACAATTTCAGGTTTTCGCTGACGGACACGAGGTTGTTGTAGATCGTATCGTCGTTGAGTAGCTTGCCCAAGGTGCCCTGCCCCTGATTCACTGAATCGATCATGTCCTGGATTCCCCGGACCGCCTTGCTGAGCTCCTCGATCACATCGACCGGCGGAGAACCCAGAATCGTCACATTGTCGCCCAGCACTTCCGCCCCATCGGGACCTTCATAGATCTTCAGGTATTTTCCACCCAGCATGGACGCATTGACCACTTCGATCCGGTATCCGCGGCGCAACTGGACCGGGACGTCCAGCGTAACGTAGACATGGACCTGGCGGTCTTCCAGTGTGGTCTGTTTGACGCGACCAATGTTCATCCCCCGCAAATAGACGTTGTCGCCCTCGCGCAGACCGCTGATTTCGCTGAACACGAACTCTTTCTGATAGTTTTTTCTAAAGATGCTGTCGCGGCTCAACACAATGGTGAACACACCCAAGGCGATTAGCACCGTGAACATGAACAATCCGACCAGGATTTCGATAGAGATTTCGCGTCCGTATTTATCCATGGATCAACTCTTCCCATTTGCCTTTTTTCGTAATGTACTGCGATTCCAGAAAACTCTGAACCGTCGGATCCTCCGACCGGATGAACTCCGCCGGCGAGGCATTTTCCACGATGCTCCCTTCGTGCAGCATCATGATTCGCGAGCCGATCGCCAATGCGCTGTGCAGATCGTGCGTCACTACAACACTGGTGATACCCAGCTTTTTTCTCATATCGCCGATGAGATCATCGATTCGCCGGGACGTTACAGGATCCAAGCCCGAGGTGGGCTCGTCGTAAAGCACGATCTGGGGATTCATGATAATCGCCCGCGCCAATCCGACGCGCTTTTGCATGCCACCGGAAATATCGGAAGGAAACTTATCGCCGGCATCGGCCAAATTCAGCATCTCAAGCTTCTCGTCCACCTTGCGAAGGATTTCCTCCTCCGACTGCCGGGTATGCTCCCGCAACGGAAGGGCCACGTTGTCCCGGACGGTCATCCACTGAAGCAAGGCGGCGCTCTGGAAGAGCACGCCGAATTTTTCCCGCACCCGGCTAAGGGCCTTGCGCTCGAGATCCACAATGTTCTCATCATCGATGTAGATGCCCCCGGAATCCGGACGCATCAAACGAATCATATGCTTCAGGGTAACGCTCTTGCCCGCACCGGACAGGCCGACGATGACAAAGGTTTCCCCTTCGCCAACCTCAAAACTGACGTCGTCGAGCACGGTCTTCCGGCCCAGCACCTTGGTCACATGTTCAAAGCGGATCATAGATAGAACATCCTGGTAATCATGTAGCCCACAACCAGAATAATCAGAAACGAAATAATAACCGACCGCCGCGTGGCCTTGCCAACCCCGACGGCGCCCTCGGTGGTCATGAACCCTTGGTGGCAGGCCACCGTGGTTATGACAATGCCGAATATGAAAGCCTTGAATAATCCGACATAGAGATCCTTGTTCGTGGCAAACTGGGTGGCGTTGTCCATGTAGGACCGCACCGACACCCCAAGCTGGGTCGATCCCACCACTGCACCGCCCAGGATTCCTAGAATGTTGGTGTAAACGCTCAGGATCGGCATCATAGTGGCCAAGGCGAACAACCGCGGCATCACCAAAAAGCGATTGGGGTTGATGCTCATCACCTCGAGCGCGGCAATCTCTTCGGATACCGTCATTGTCCCCAGTTGCGCGGCGATGGCCGAACCCACACTCGCGGCAATAATAAGGCCGGTCATGAACGGGCCCATTTCCCGGATCATGGAAACGGCCACGGCTGATCCAATATAGACTTCCTGACCGTAGCGACGCAGTTCGAGTCCGGTCTGCAACGCCAGAATCATGCCGGTAAAGAGGGCGACCACCGTGATGACCGCCAAACTTTTGATGCCGGTCACATACATTTGCGTGACGGTCTCGTTGCGACTGCGTTTGCTGAATGCATACCGAAGGAACCAGATGGCTTCGACCAGCATGAACATGGCGTGGCCGGTATCGTGCATCAGTTGCAGCACCTTGTTTCCGAAGCGTTCGGCGGAATTCAAGGGCGCCCGTATTGAATTTATGACAAAGCTACTTATGGCTGATCCTCCTCTCCGCCAAATCCGATAAACAGCAAGCGGAAACTACGGGTAGAGCCTGTATTGTTATATCCAACCAGACCTTTGAGCAAGGACCATTCGAATCCCTCGTCACTCCGCTTCTGATCGTATAATCCCCAAAGGAGGCGATGACCGACCCGCCCCTCCTCGCTGGTCCGACGGTACAGGGTCCAAAGCGGGGCCCAGTTGCGCTCAATTCCGGCGGTATTGCGTAACGGCCACAGCTCAAGCATGCGGAACCGCGATGCGTCCTCGTGCCGATCCCAGCCCATCAGCGGCCAGAGTTTCCAGTAGCGATCGACTACCTCGCCAGCCGCCAAGTCGCCGCGGGACTGGGTCGTGACCTGCGATTCATAGTGGAATACGGGCAGGACACGAAAACGGTGCTGCTCATGGTCGGCATAGTGCACCCGGCTATTCCAGATTACCGGCCAAAACAGGAATTGCCGCTCCAGCGTGCCAACCGTCTTTTTACCGTACAGCGGCCACACGTACCGTTTGTACAGGTCGCCATCGGCCCACTGGATGAACGGCCACGGGGCATGCACCACCCGCTCATCCTCTCCGCTGGCAAACCGGAAAAACGGAGGGAGAAACCATTGGTTCACAGCCTGCTCGGTCACGATTCTCCCATATATGGGCAGGAGGACAAAGCCTCCCCCGGGATTACGATCATTCGTATAGCGGACCGAGTTGTATAGGGGCCAGAGTATGAATTTCTTCTCAAACTCGTTTTCCAGCGCACTGCGCCCGTAGAGCGGCCACACCCGGAACCGGTCAATGCGGTCCCCGACCGTTCGCGAATAGATCGGCCAAAACACGGACGTCGTATGGACATCATTGATGCTGGATTCCGCATACAGGGGAAACAATACAAACCAAAGCCGGTCGCGCCCCATGAACTCATGTATGCTTCCCCCGATGGGAAACACGGCCAAATAATCGGTGCCGTCTTTGGAGGTGCCTTGGAAGTAGAACGGAATCAACCAGGTATGCTCCCGCTCAGTCTCGGGTGAAAAATCCTTGGAATGGCCGAAAAAGAGCAGGCGCCCGTAGGTTTCGTCCCTGAACCCCTTGCGCGTGTAGAGCGGCCAGAGATAATCCTTGCGCCAGCGCTCGCCATTGACCGAGGTCGAATAGAAGGGCCGCCAAGCCGAAAAGGTGGAGCCGTTAGCGGTTTCCAGATGCTCGTAGAACGGATCCCAGTCGAAGCTGGCTTCCGCCGCCAACGTTCCGCAGAGCAAGGCTATGAACAGCATCGTCCTCATTCATACCTCAAGGCATCAACCGGTTCCATGCGGGCCGCGCGCAGAGCGGGGAAAAATCCGGAAAGCGTGCAAAAGATCAGCACCAGGCCGCAAACGATGGCGACATCCGAGCCCGAGGTGTGCGCAGGGAGCTTGCTGAGCTGGTAGAGTTCCGGCGGCAACAACTCCAGATTGAACTCGCTCGACATGAACATCAGGATCTCGTTGCGGAATTTCAGCACCAGCAGGGCCAGCCCAACCCCCAGCGCATTGCCGACCACGCCCTGAACCAAGCCCATCCAGAAAAAGATGCCGGTAATACCCCCGTTTCCGAAACCCAACGATTTAAGCAGACCGATCTCCCGTGTCTTCTGGACCGTCAACGTGATCAGGGTGTTGGTGATGCTGAAGGCCGCAACCAAGGCCACGAACGCCAGCAGGAAAAACATCATGTTCTTCTCCACATGCAACGCCGCAAAAATCTGGCTGTGCATCTCCATCCAGGTGCGCGGATAGAAATTGCGCCCCAGCTTGTCGCGAAGCTGCTGGGCGACCGGGGCGGCGCGCATCGGGTTATCGAGCATAATCTGCACGGAATGCACTCCCTGTTCCACATCATACAGGGACCGCGCGGTTTCCAGCGAGGTAAAGGCGAAGCCGACATCATACTCGTACATGCCGACATGAAAGACCCCCGCCACGGTCAATTCGATCGGCAAACGGATTTCGTCCTCCGCCACAAAGCTCTGCGGAGAATATACCGTGATCTTGTCGCCCACCCAAATATCCAGCCGGTTGGCCAGGTCGTTCCCGATCACGATCTGGTCGTCGTCGACGGAAAACTCGCCGGCAATGATGCTGTCCGGCACCCGGCTGACACTGGATTCGTATTGAGGGTCGACGCCGCGCAAGATGGGGGTGTGTACCCGCTCATCGATCTGAATGAGCACCAACCCCTCCAGGCTGGGCGCAACCCCCTTCACTCCTTCAACCTGCTTGGCCTCGGCGATGACGCGTTCGGGATTGCGGACAATGCCTCCCTGCTGGACCACGCTCACGTGAGCATTGAAGCCGAGAATCTTGTCGCGCCACACCTCATCGAAGCCGGTCATGACGGAAAGTACGACGATCAGAACCGCAACCCCAATGGTTACTCCCAGCATAGAAATCAGCGTAACCGCCGATATGAACGAACGCTTCGGCTTAAGGTACTTAAACGCCAAAAACAGGGAAAAGGGCAGATTCATCGTTTCTCCAATCAAAGTGGTGCAAGATTTTGGCAGACAGCCACGAGAAATCAACCCTTTCCACGCACCTCAGCGCGGTTTATGGCGTATCGGTCAATGGATTTTAAGGATGATATTGTCGAAACGCCACAGGTCGCTATCCGTAGCCGGCTGGTAGACCTCGACCACCAGCATGACATAAACCTCCGTGGTTCCCTGCAGCACAATGGCATCGTCGATCTTGACCGGCTGGAACTCGGCAGTTGGACGAACTACGTTGGAGCGGTATTCCTTCAACACTATGCCCTGGGCATCGAAGCAAAGGATCGCCAGACAAGCCTTCGAGTTCGCGGGCTGGACCACGCTAACTCCGGAGACATCCATCGATACCTCGACAAGCTTACCAGCGTCGGCGTCGGTAATCTTCTGCACACAGGCCCGCAACCCGGGTTTGTCCCCTTTTTTGATGGTGCAAAGCGCGGAAACGGCGCCTTCGGAAAAGGATTTCCCGTCAATTGTCCAACCTTGGCCCCGGACGTCCCAACCAGAAAAATCCCGCGACTCGAATCCGGGATTTTGCAGCAACTCCTCCGCACCGCAAACGGCGCAAAAGACTAACCATGCCAAATAGAATACGACTCCGAATCTCATGCGATTATACCCCGAAAAAACCTAGCATCTTCCCTTCCTACGACTTCAGACTTTTGCGTCCCTAGGCCCTCCACGCCAATCTCCACCACATCCCCTGTCAACATTAGCACCTGCGGCGAGCGGGCGGATCCAATTCCCGGCGGCGTCCCCGTGGAAATCACATCGCCGGGCAGCAACGTCATGCCATGGGTTATGTACTCGATGAGAAACGGAACATCGAACATCATGTCCGCCGTGTTTCCGCGCTGCAGTTCCTCACCGTTGAACCGTTGCCAGACCGACAAAGCAGCGATATCCGGCAGCTCGTCGGGCGTAACCAAGAACGGCCCCATCGGACAAAACGTGTCGAACCCCTTCCCGCGAAACCACTGGCCATTCGCTCGCTGCACCATCCGTTCCGTAACATCGTTCAGCACCATGTAGCCCGCCACATGGTCCAGCGCATCCTCCCTTTTCACCTTGAAGGCCGGCCGACCGATCACCACCGCCAGTTCGGCCTCGCTGTCCACCACCTGCGCCTCGTCCGGCAATACGATGGGATCATACGGGCCATTGATCGACGTCGTCGCCTTGGAAAACAGGATCGGCTCTTTCGGTATCGAATGGCCGAATTCCTTGGCGTGGTCCGCATAGTTGGCGCCCACACAGATAATCTTCGATGGACGGGCGATCGGAGGGCCCAACCGCACCGTTTCCGCATCCACATAGCGGGCCCCGGGATCCGCCAAGAGCGCTTCAAGCTGCTCCAATCCATTGCTCGAAAAAAAATGTCCGTCAAAATCCTCTATATGGAAAGCAAGGGCGCGGACGTCCAGAATCCGGCCGTCCTCCATCCACACCCCTGGCCGCTCTTTTCCCTTTTCCCCAAACCGGACCAGTTTCATATCGATCTCCCACCTATGCTTTTATATAGAGTAGCGATCATTAAGCGATACGCAATACGTATTACATGCTACGTAATTGATTAATCACAACCATTTCGCGTTGATTCCTCGTTCGGCGCCCTCCATGCTCCTTATATGTGCGGACGTTTTACACAAACCAAAAGCCGCGAGGAAGCGCTGGAAGAGTTGGGGAACATTGAACTCCCACCCCTCTTCCACGGCCGCTACAACATTGCGCCGACGCAAAAAATCGCCGTCATCCAACAAAACCAGCCAGCCCGGGCCATCGAAGCCGCATGGGGTTTCGATTCCCCGCAATCGGGAGCGCCCATCATCAACGCGCGCTCGGAAACCTTAATGGAACGCCCCCTGTTCAAGAACCTGGTGGCCCACCATCGTTGCCTGATTCCCACCGACGGGTTTTATGAATGGAAGGACAGGCAACCCTACTATTTCCAGTTGCCCGACCGAAACCTGTTCGCCTTCGCGGGCCTCTGGCGCAATGACCGCTGCGTGATCATAACGCGTCCGGCCGACGGAAACATGCAGGGCATCCACGACCGCATGCCGGTCATATTTCCACTTCGCGAAAGCAGACGCTGGCTCCACGACGAATTCCAGATTCCCCGGTCGGCCCCCACGCTGGTCGCCCGTCCCGTTTCCCGCCGCGTCAATTCCGTTGCGAATGACGATCCAACGTGCATGGAAACACCCCCTCGGCAGGGCGAGCTATTCTAAACCATGCGCCGCCCACCCTCCGGTCGGGCCCGCACCGCGCAATTAGTCACCAGAACTGCGGGCCGCATCACGCTCTTCCTTGGTCATCCCCTTGCCATCGACTAGGTCGGCCCGCAACAGGCAAACGGTTTTCCGGCCCTCAACCGACCCAACGGGCAATTCGACTGACTCCCCATCAGCAATCACACAGGAAAAGGGACAAACAAACTTGGATACGGAATAGCTGTAGATCGGCATATCCCCCTGCTTGAACATTTGCTGCCGCGGAGCCGCCGACTTCGTGAGCACAATCACCCCCGCAACCCGGATATGATCCCCCATAAGGAATGGGGTCACGGAAAAGCGAACACCGAGATTACCCAGATCTTCCTGGTGGAATGGATCTTCCTTATCGAAAAAGCTGTCATATCCACTGTTGTTTTGCACCGCGCGGATCATCCCCGCGCAACCGGGTTGCGTCGTTATTCTGGGCGCTGAAAGGAGCTTCTCCGTACCGTCCGTACCGATCTCGACGATGCTGGCCATAATCTTTACCTGCCGGTTCCGGTCCGAGATCAGGAGAAAATCTATCCTCTGTTTTCCGACGACGTTTGCAACAGCCAGAATGCGCGACAAGGGAGGCGGAGCCTGATAGGTATCCGACACAATACCGACTTCGCGATCATCCGACAACCTATCCGAAAGCTGTGATAGTTCGACAGGGTCCCCATTGAAGAACAGGGAACCATCCGAATCGATCTTGACGATATCGTCGTCTGAAGACTTGTCGTGGCTAATGTATTCCAAATTTAAGTCGATGAATTTGTCGTCGATGCCGGCATTCCCAATCAGCATGAGCACATCAATCAGTTTTTGTGCAGTCCCATCCACCTCACCCGAATCGTACCCGAGTAGACAAACCGAGTCGGATCGTTTCAAACGATCCGCCAACTGCTCCAACGTGGTTGGTTCATCATTAAGGCGAATCATATGGGCGTCATCTTCTTCAGCATTGAACGAGACCACGTCCTGAACGGCGGCGGCATACCACGCCGCATCGTGTACGTCCCCATCCGTACGCGCCCATACCGCCAAGGCGAGACCAACAGCTAACCAACCGATTCCCAACTTTTTATATCCCACCCACATAGCACCCCATCCTTTCGCGCAATTTAAAAGTTTTAACCTAACCACCTTTCCCGAACCAATCAACGGGGAAGCGCAAGGGTTTCGACTTCTTCTTGTTTCTGGCCACCAACTGAACTATTTTTCGTATCTCTTGGAGGATGAAATGAAGATACTCGTACTGAATGGCCCAAACCTGAACCTGCTCGGCACCCGCGAGCCGGATATCTATGGCCATGAAACCTTGGCTGATATCGAAACGGCAATGAACGCATGTGCGGAACAAATGGACCAGGATGTGGCGATCGAGTTCCGGCAGTCCAATGCGGAATCGGAACTGATTACCTGGATTGGCGACAGCCGGGGGAAATACGACGGCATCATCATTAATCCGGCGGCCTTGACCCACACAAGCCTAGGGCTGTGCGACGCGCTCAAGGCCGTATCCGACGCGGTCCCGGCCATTGAGATCCATCTGAGCAACACGCACACCCGCGAGGAAATCCGCCACAAGAGTCTGACGGCTCCGGCCTGCATCGGACAGATCATGGGATTTCGCGGATTTGGCTATATCCTGGCCCTGCGGGCGCTCCTGAACCATCTTAAGGTTTGATTGCGCCCCAAGGCTAGTTTCGCACCATTCGCCGGAACGCTTCATCGAAAATCTGTAGGTCGGGAATATTGCGTTCGAGTCTGCGGGCCATGTTCCCTATCGTCTCGATTGCCTTCAACAGTGATGCCTGGGTGTGGTATCCCGCCTGCTGCACCAACACATCGCGCTCCTGCGGAAAAGCAAGGCAACTTTCGTCGGCCTCGCTGACCATCAACAATACATCGCGATGCCAGTCGAGCAGGACGCGGAACACATCCGACTGCACCTCCCTCAGCCGGGCATTAGTCCGGGCTGCCAGAATGTCTTTCAACCTGGATTCATCGAGCGCCTCGTCGTTCTGGCCAAGATCTTCCTCCACGGCATCGGAAATCCCGCTCTTTACCGTGTCGAACAGCCCTTTCAACTGACTGGCCATGCGCGCTGCATCAAGACCGCCAGTGGGCGGAAGGTCATGCAGCAAGTCCATGAGCGGCTGTTGCCACACCGAGTTTACGGATGCCGAACCGCCCACGGACAATACTATGCGCTGGCAACGGGACAAGATGGTCGGCAAAAGCGATTGCGGCGAATCGGTAACCAGCAACAGGATGCTCTTTGCCGGAGGCTCTTCAAGCGTCTTCAGCAAAGCATTCTCCGAACTGACGTTCATGCAGTCCGCACTGAGAATGACGCCCGCTTTCCAGCCACCTTCGAAGGAGGTCTGTCCCATCCGCCGGATCAAGGCTCGAACATCGTCGGCCAAAATCTGGCGGGACTTGCTTTGCGGCTCAATCCATAGCGTGTCCACGTGCTTGTGCGACTCCACCTGGCGACAGGGTAAACATTCGTTGCAGGGCTTGTCCGCATGCTCGCAAAAAAGCAACTTGAGAAACGATTCCGCAAAATGGAGTCCATTTCCGCGCGGCGATCCAACAACGACATACGCATGGGCCAACCGCCCTGCCGCATGCCCTTTGCGTACGCCGTCCCATGCTTCGGCATGTAGATCCGTGATATCCATCTAAAGCAACGCCTCTTTAACCGCAGCCCAGATTTCGGCAGAAACCACTTCGATTGTCCGATCCGAATCGACCATCCGGAACCGACCCGGATCACGAGCCGCAAGGCGATGGTATCCGTCACGTACACGATGGTGGAAACCCCGGTCTTCCCGCTCGAACCGGTCGGCGGAACCGGCGCCATCAGCATAGCGTTCCGCCAGCCGTTCAAAACCACGCTCCACCTCCAGATCCAGCAGTATCGTCAAATCCGGCGTCCGGCCACGGATTGCAAAATCATTGATCCGTTCCAGCGCATCAAGATCCATGCCGCGGGCGAAGCCCTGATAGGCCATCGTGGAATCGATAAAGCGGTCGCACAAAACCCAGGTTCCAGCCTCCAGTGCCGGAAGAACCACCCAGTCCATCAACTGGGCCCGGCTGGCGGTAAAAAGCAACAATTCGGCGCGATCGCCCAAAGGTTCATCGACGGCATCATGCTGGAGAATATTCCGAATGGCCTCGCCGGTGGCGGTGCCGCCGGGTTCGCGGGTGCTCATCACCTCAATTCCCAGGGCCTCGAGTTGCTCTGCCAGCAAGCGGATTTGCGTCGATTTTCCGCTACCCTCCGGCCCTTCGAAAGTGATGAACTTTCCCACCATGGCTACAGCTTTCTCAACTTCGGCCCTTCAGGCGTGTCCTTGACGGTCCAGCCCAACCCGGCCAAGGCATCGCGAATGCGGTCAGACTCGGCCCAGTTCTTCTCCGCCCGCGCCTGGGTGCGGGCCTCCAGCAAATCGAGCACTTCGGACGGAATGGATTCCTCTTGCGGAATCAGAATGCCGAGCACGGCATCCAGCTCCTTCCAAAGATTAACCATGGCAAGTGCCTCGCCAGCCGCGAGGGGCTTTTCGGCCATGGCCTTGTTTCCTGCGTGGACCGTATCGAATACCGCAGCCATGGCTCCCGAGATATTCATGTCGTCATCCATGGCTTCGGCGAAACGCGCACGCGTGTCGGTGGCCCAGGCCGGAAGCGCTCCGGCTTCGGTTGCGTTGCCCGCCGCCTCCACAACCGTGGCATAAAACTCGTCAAGACGCTTAAGGGCGGCGCGATTGGCATCGAGCGATTTGAAGGCAAAGTTGAGCGACTGGCGGTAATGCGACGATAGCAGCTCGTAACGCACTTCGCGGCCCGTATACCCCATGTCCAGAATCTCGCGTAGCGTATAGAAATTACCGAGCGACTTGCTCATTTTGCGGCCATCAACCACCAGATAGCCGCAATGCATCCAATATTTGGAGTAGGGTTTCCCGGTAGCGGCCTCGGACTGGGCAATCTCATCCTCGTGATGCGGGAAAATGTTGTCGACGCCTCCTGTATGGATATCAAAGCTCTCGCCCAGCAGTTTCATGCTCATGGCGGAACACTCGATGTGCCAGCCCGGTCGGCCCTTGCCCCACGGAGAATCCCAAACCACGTCGCCGTCTTCCGGCACATAAGCCTTCCAAAGCGCGAAATCGGCGGCGTTTTCTTTGTCGTATTCATCCTGCGCCACGCGTGCACCCGATTGCATGCCTTCACGGTCAAGGTGGGCCAGCTTTCCGTATTCCGCAAACTTATCAATGCTGTAGTAGACCGATCCGTCATCGGACTTGTAGGCGTAGCCCTTTTCAAAAAGCTTCTCGATCAGTTGAATCATTTCGGCCACATAGTCGGTGGCAGCCGGATAGTGCTCCGCCGGCTCGATGTTGAGTTTGGCGAGATCATCGAAAAACGCATCGATGTATTTTTTCGTATACTCCTTGAGCGGGAGCCCCTGCTCGATCGACGAGCGAATGGTCTTGTCATCGACATCCGTCAAATTCTGCACCTGGGTGACGCCAAAGCCGCAGAACTTGATGTAGCGACGCAACAAGTCTTCAAACATGTAGGCGCGAAAGTTCCCGATGTGGGCATAGTTGTAGACCGTCGGACCGCATGTATACATGCGTACATGCCTGCCATCGAGAGGAACCAGTTCCTCCTTGGTTCGGCTCATTGTATTGTAAATCCTGAATGCCATGCCTATTCAACCTCCACAGCAACTTTCGGCGCATCCTTCCAGAGCTTCTCAAGGTCGTAGAACTCCCGCAGCTCCCGCTCGAAAATGTGAACCATGATGCCTTGGTAATCAAAAATCATCCACCCGCTGTCCGGAACGCCGGCCTTCTGGAACCCGCTGTATCCATGATCCTTGTAGCAACGCTGCAGGCCATCGTACAGGGCCTTCAGGTGCGGCTTGTTGGCCCCTGTGGCGATGATGAAGTAGTTGGCGATATTCGCGTGCTGGCGCAAATCTAGCACGATCACATTCTCTGCTTTGCGATCATCCAGAAACGCCACGATTTCCTTAATTATTTCCAGTTCTTCTGCCATACAGGCTTATCCTCTATATAATCCATGCTCGCAAATATACATCTCCACCTCTGGCGGAACCAGATAGCGAATACCCAGTCCTTCGGCCACACGCATCCGGACCTCGGTCGACGAGATTTCAACCAAATGCGCCTCGATGATATTGCGTAACAACTTTTCCTTATGGACCTCCGAAAGAAGGATCTTGTCGGCAATGTCCTCTACAATGCTTTCCCCGGGACGGAGAAACGAAGCAACCTCGCATAGGTCGATGAGTTCGTCAATCCTGTACCAGTTATGCAGGTCCACCAGCGTGTCCGCTCCGACAATCAATACCAGTTCATCATTTGGGTATTGAGTGCGCAACGAGCACAATGTCTCGAACGTGTACGAAATTCCACCGCGCGCTATCTCAATATCGGAAACCGAAAAACGAAGATCTGCTTCGGTGGCTAGCTTCAGCATGTTGACGCGATGGCCCGCGCTCGCCTGCTGCAGGTGCTGTTTGTGCGGGGGAATCGCAGCAGGCACAAAAACCACTCCGGACAACTCCAGCCTTTCGGCTGCATCTTGTGCAATGATCAGATGCCCCAAATGCACTGGATCAAATGAACCGCCAATGATGCCAATGCGCTTCTTCATGGGATAGTGTCCCGTTGGGTTTGGACCCTGCAGGCTCCTAAATGATCGACTGCCAAACCTTGATAACGTCGCCCGCTTCTATCTTTACGTCCTTGGAAGGGTCCGCTTCGATTTCCTTCATGTTAAAGCGGTATATCTTGCCTTGGCGAGTGATGGTGACCTTCTTTTGGTTAGCAAACTGCGTGTAGCCCCTGGCTCCCGCAATGGCCTGCAAAAGCGTTGTTCCACTGGTTAATTGAAACTGTCCCGGCTGCATAACTTCACCCTGAACATAGTAGGCCTTGGCGGTCATCGTAACATTAACCGAAACATTCACATAGATGCCGCCGTCCACATACAAATGCTCGATCTTATCTTCGAGCTCGGACGTTGTACGGCCCGCCGCCATTACGGGCGAATCAATATGCAACAGATTAATCTGCCCCTTTTCATCGATGACGACCTCAAGACTCTGCTGATCGGACACCCCGCTGAAACGAATAAAGATCGGATCCAAGGGCTTGAGAACATAGGCTTGGATAGGTTCTTCCGCAGCTTCAACCGCAGGAGCGCCGTCATCGGAACCCGTTCCAGGTCCCACATTCGCGTATGTAGACGACCCATTGATCGGTTGAATTTTGCATCCCGAAACCAACAGGGATGTCATGAACAGCAGACAAATATAAATTCTCGACAGCATTCTTATAAACCTCGTTGAAAACATCGATTACAGTTCGTTTTCGCCGGACATCTCGCTTTGCGAACTCCGGTAATAGTCGGAGTAGTACGAATGGTAGTAATAGTAGTAGTCGTCGCGCATGATGTTGATGTTGTTGAGTACGGCACCAACCACCTTAACCCCCAGCGATTCGACCATCTGGCGAGCTTTGGCAAGCATTTCACGCGGGTACTTGCGGTATTGGACAACAATGATTGCACCATCGGTTTCTTTCGCAATGATGGAGGAGTCGCTGATACCCACCAACGGCGGAGTATCCACGAGCACCACATCATATTTCTGCTTCAAACTGGAGATCAGCTCTCCTATACGCTTCGGATCCAAAACACCCAAAGAGGTGCGGGGTAGCCGGCCGCTCGGCAGGAAATGTAGGTTGGGAACGCTGGTTGCCTTGATCGCCTCTTCCACCGGCACATCGCGGAGCAGCACATTGGTCAAGCCAAAGCGGTTCGACACACCGAGAATGGTGTGTTGCACCGGGCGCCGCAAGTCCGCGTCAATCAACAGTACTTTTTCTCCTTGCTGAGCGCAGACGAAAGCCAGGTTGAAACATGTCGTCGATTTACCTTCGCCGGCACCACTACTCAATACGCAGAACGCACCTCTATGCGCCCCGCCTTCCGTGAAGGCCAGATTGGTGCGCAATACACGGTATGCTTCTGCATGTTCGCTGTCCGGCCCCTCTTCGATCAACGGGCGAACCTTCTGCGGAATGAGACCAAGCACAGGCAAGCCCAGAATCCGTTCGATATCATCCGCAGTCTTGATGGAAGTATCGAGGTATTCGATGAAGTAGGCCAAACCAACCCCTGCACCCAGACCAACAAATATGCTCAACAGTACATTCATGAAAAGGTTCGGACTAACTGGACGCTTGTTGGGTTCCGCCGTATCAATGATTTCCACGGGGTGCCGGGGAACGTTCATTGTGATGATTTCCTGGCTGAGCCGGGAATTCAACTGGTCGTAGATAAACCGCTCATTCTTAAGGTCGGCCATCGCCTGCCTAAACGGAAGATATTTCGCCTCGGACTCTTCAATGGTTGTAGCCTTGATCGCTTCCCAGCGCGCATCGAACATTTCATACTTGCTCTTGTCCAAGTCATATTGTGTTTGGAGTCGATTGCGCAAGGCGGTCAGCTGTTCCTTAAGCGATTGTTCCGCTTGCTTTTTCTGGTTCTCGTAACGCTGGATTTCCGGGTGGTTAGGACCAAACTCGGCATGGAGCGAACTCAACTGGCCATCGAGATCCTGTATGCGCATAATCAGGTTCATTACAAACTGATCGGTTGTGAGCGCCGAAGCAACATCCACCAGATCCTTATCCTCCAGATGCTCAAGCAACTTCAAGGATTCGCCGGCATCCAGCATGTTGTTCTGCGCTTCCAGCCGTTTCGAGAGAACTTCCTGCATTTCGTAGTCGGAAATATCGGTCTCCCCTTCGCCCGGCGAAGCGATGCCGTATTGCTTCCTGACCTCGTATACTTGCCTTTCGGCATCTAATACGCGCTGGGACTGTTCCTTAAGCTGTTCGTCCATCTTGTCCAAGGCGCTTTTCATCTGTTTGTTGGCCTGGTCGAGACGAGAATCCTTGTAAACCTCGGCAATCTCATTGGCGATCTTGGACGCCTCATCGGGATTGTCGCGCCGGACGACGATTCGGATCAGGGAAGTATCGCGCTCTTGCACTACGCTTACGCTGTTTTGGAGAATCTTCAGAGCAACCTCGCGCGCAATCTTCTGCCCCTCTTTACCCCATTCCTGCTGGAGATTCATCCGATTGATCACCGCATTATAGATCGGCTTCGATTGTATGATCTCGAACTGGGTACGCAAAAAATAGGGGTTGTACGAGTAATAGGACTGCTGGGCCGAAAACGGATTGATCTGCGGGGTATCCTCTGAAACCGATATGCGCACCTGTGAGGCGTAGATATTGGGCGACAACAACGTGTATACGGTGCCAGTGATGACAACCAAAATCGCGACGGCAAGAACAATCTCTTTACGGGATCGAATAACCCGCCAATAATCGAGGAAATGAAGGGTGTTGGATTGCTGCGCTGTCTCCGAACTCATGTATCAAACTCCATGTTGCAAAAAGGAAGGTGGTGAAAGTAAACTTTCACCACCTGTCCATCAAATCAAAACTACAAGAAAGCTACGCTTACAGGCGCAATCTCCAACCGATGTCGAAGCGGTTCCGCTGCCAGTCCGAGAGCGTACCGGCATCAATGGCGCGATCCGTAAATTCATAGCCGAGTTCCACAAAGTTGTTGCGGTTAATCTGGTAGGACCCACGCACATTCCACTGAATCCATTCATCTACCACATCCATGGCCGCACCCAAGGCATAATCGCTCTCATACGCGCTGTTAATGTAGGACAGCGAGCTGGCAAGGCTGATTTTAGCGGTCAAATCGTGACGCACCCCCACCCCGAGGCTAAGCCGGTTCTGCGCGTTGTAGAGGGAGTTTTGCGCACGGTAAACCGAGTACCCGGCATTGCAGTTAAAGCTGGTCCGTTCGGTCGGGTTGTAATCAAAACCTGCATCCAGATACGGTGTCGTGGAGTCGCTCGACCCCGTGCCATTGTCTACCGACGACACGGATGCTCCCAAACGACCGAAGCCGGTGGTGTTGGGATTGAAATTATGATCGGCACCGGCCATCAAAGTGACCGAATCAAAACTACCACGAGTTCCTTCATAATCATTGACCAAGTAATCAACCCCTACCATACCCTTGGTTACATCGCGCTTGAGCTCGCGGAACCCGGAAATACTCGCCGTATATTGATCATAGTTGTTACCCAGTGTTTCACCATAGGCATCGTCATCCCACGTGCGGAATGCATAGCCACCGCCCAACTTGACTTGGCTGATGGAGCTCAGGCTCAAGTCCAGCGCACCCATGACGTCGTTTTCCAAATAGTTGGAATCCGTCCGGGAAACGTTGCCCGCCTGCGCTTCGCGCAATTGGTACCGCATACGGTCGGATAGGGTCAGGAACGCGCGCTGGGAGATCGCATGGTTCAGCTTTCCGTACACATCGTGGAACGTGACGGTTTTAGGATCCGCGTCGAAGCGATACCTAACTTCCGGCTGGTAGGAAAATACAGCATCTGTCCGACTTGAAAAATTCAGCTTCCCGGACACGTTCAGGATGTCCATTATTTCGGCGGAATCTTCTTCGGACGAATTGAGATAAATATTGTCGTCGATGCCGAACCGCAAATGATTCTGCACGCGGATTACGTGTTCCTGCTCGGAAAAAGCGGATGAGGCAACCAATACGGCCGCGACAGACAAATAAACAAACCTATTACTCATAATTGAACTCCCTTATGCGAGAACTGAACCCAATAACAACCCAACACTTCTTCCTACTCAGGCGTAGCGTCGCGATCACCAAATCCCTGCCCGTGACCGAACGCCGATGCATTCCAGAATTCACCAAACAAACCTTGGTAGTATGCCTTAATCCCTTCCGACTTCCACGGAACTTCGTAAATATTCGGCGGATTATCCGGATTGCCGGGACGTCCCTTGGCTTGCTTCTTGGATTTTTGTTCTTTCGCAGCAGCCATGAGGCTTTCCGGAATCGCACCCATAAGCGCATCCTTTACCTGAACCAATGATGCGGCGAGATCATCCTCGGAGCTCTCGGCGGCATCCATGTCGCCACTCTTAACATCGCCTTCCATTTTGGCAAACGCAGCACGCGCGGCAGCCACAGCGGCATCAATCGCATCAGAACGTTTTTGCGCTTCGGCAATTGCGTCCATGTCCCCGCCGAGTGCGGCCGAAGCCAAATTCGCCTTTGCTTGAACAGACATCGCTTCAACTTCCGCCATGACGCCTGCTGATTCCGCCACATCGACAGCCAAGGACTGGCCGACCAACGTCATTGCGCACAATGCCGAAAGAAAACCGTATTTAATTGATCGTTTCATCTTCATACTCGGGCTCCTTTAGTTCGAATACTTTTCAGAAATGAGGGTTTTAACCCGGTCATAATTGAACTGTACCTGCGACGAGGCGGCAAGCGCATCCTGCATGGCACCACGAATGATATCCAAGGCTTCGGTTTTATCGGTAGCCACGGCCTCAACGTAGCTCAAGCCAATCTGCACAACCTTTGCGCCGGAGAAGGCAACATTGGCATTCACCTTGGCTAGCAACGCGTAATCCTTGGCAAGCGAGTCATTGCTGGCCGAAGAAATCTTTTGAGCGCTTTCGTTTGCCCCCTTGAGCTTCTCGATCGACGTCTTCCAGTTAGCCGAAGCAGCCTGAAGCATTTGGGTCACCTCGGGGAGGTAGGGAGAATCTTTGGGAATTTGCGAGACAAGCTCTTTCCCTTTGGCAATAGCCGCACGTGCTTCGGCAACGGCCTGGTCTGCTGCCGCCACCGATGCTGCGACCGAATCAGCCGCTACCGCTTGAGCTGAAGCCCGGTTATTGACGCCTACAACAGTCAGGATCCCAACCATCATACCAACCAACCATCGATGTCTATTCATTCCTTAGCCCTCGGTTAAATTTGAATCATAAAAACATAACACTCTTTATAGCGCAAGTTAATCTATCGTTAATCTACTGCGCCAGATCGTGCAAAACCCGAGCTGTTGCCCTAAGGTTTTCATATCCTTCTACATACTTCACATCGTTCAGCATACAGAAGTCCTCCCAAGATGCAATCCCCGACGGAAGTCGCACCTTTCCCGCCAGAAAACGGGCCTCCCCCGCAAACAAAAGATTCATCTGCCCCATCACGCGAGCACTGTCGTGAACCGTAAACTCGGAACCATTCAACACTTCCATCAAGCCGAAATAGATTCCCGCCTTGTTCAGGAATGCAACGCAATCATTAAGCGTTGCATCCTCGGGAATGTATCGATCGAACAATCCCGAGAATTTAGACAAAATAATGGCGGCGTCGGCGTGCGTGGGACGGAACACCTGGCTCTGCGGTTCCGAATCGGCATTCCCGGCCCAGACCACCTGAGTGGAAATGACGGCCAGAAGTAGAAGCAAATGTTTTCCTAGGCGACTCATGTTGTTTACGTTTTTGCTCCATCCGTTAAAAAAGCGACTTTATACCCACCGTCCATTTGGAGTATGAGTACACCTTCACTTTTATCACGGACCCAAAATGAACACGAATTCTTTTACCTACAAACTGAACGACGAGCAACAGGCCGCGCTGATCAACCTTCTGGGCAGTTCCAAGTATATTCCATCCTCTGTTCCGCACACCCGCATAGCCGTCGCTCTGCCCGACTGCAGGATCAACCTCTATAATTCAGGCAAGTTGCTCGTTCAAGGCAAGGCCGCGCAGGAATGGATTACCTTTACCTTGGAACCGGAAATCCTCAAGGAAGCCCTGCTGGGCTACGAGGAGCTCCATGATCCCGAAGCCTTCCGGCCCCACATGGGTATTGATGAAAGCGGAAAGGGCGATTTTTTCGGACCGCTCGTCATCGCTTCGGCCTACGTCGACGAAGGGCTGGTTGAAAAGCTACGGGAAATGGGAGTGCGTGACAGCAAGAAGATTTCTTCGGACAATGTGGCGCTCAACATGGCACGCGACATTCGCAAACTGCTGGGTGACCGATGCGCCATGGTTACGATCGGCCCGCGATCGTACAACCGGATGTATTCCAAAATAAGAAACGTGAACAAAATGCTCGCCTGGGGACATGCCCGCGCGATTGAAAACCTGCTCGAAAAGGTGCCCGATTGTCCCCGGGCGCTATCGGACAAGTTTGGCCCAACCCACCAGATCGAGCGGGCCCTTATGGAAAAGGGTAAAAAAATCAAGCTGGACCAACGCACCAAGGCAGAATCCGACCCGGCAGTGGCGGCCGCGTCGATTCTCGCACGAGCGGGCTTCGTGTATGCCCTCAAGAAAATGGGCAAGGAGCAAGGCTTCGAAGTTCCCAAGGGGGCTTCGGACAAAGTACGCCGCGAAGCAGAAAAACTGGTTGCCGACAAAGGCCCCGGAATCCTGCTCGAAACCGCCAAATGCCATTTCCAGACCACCGACAAGGTTCTCGCCGAAGTGGGCTATTCCCGAAAGGATCTTCCCCCAGCCACGTGAACGCCCCGAAAAAAGCCCGGTCCACAGCCTCCCGGCATCCCTAAAAAAACAAAACTTAACCTTGCGCTGGATAGGCGGGTTTGTTTAAAAACCACGCTCCCAATTGAACACGAGGATTTTTGTAATGAAAAAAGATATTCATCCCAACTACAACGAAGCGGTGATTCGCTGTGCATGCGGCAACGAGATCAAGACTCGTTCCACCGTCAAGGAAATGCACGTAAACACCTGCTCCAGCTGCCATCCCTTCTTTACGGGTAGCGCCAAGCTGATTGACACGGAAGGCCGTGTCGACCGCTTCAAGAAGCGCTTCGCCGAAGGCATGTACTAGCCTAGTCCTTTATTGGAAGGCCGAACCCGCGCAAGCCGGTTCGGCTTTTTTGCGTCTACACTCCATTCTTGCAACGGGTACCAACCATGATCGACCACGCCTACCTCAAACAGCTCGAAGCCAAGCTCGGCAGCCTTGAAGAGCGCATGTCGCAACCCGAGGTTTCGGCAGATCCGAACAAGATGAAGGAGTGCATGCGCGAATACGCCCATAAGAAAAAGCTGGCCGATTGCGCGCGGAAGGTACTTGCCCTGACCGATGCCAAAACGGAGAGCGAAGCGATTCTGGCCGATGCCACCTCCGATGCCGAGCTACGCGAGATGGCCGAGATGGAACTGGCCGACATCGAGGAATCCTTGCCGGCCGCCGAACGCCAGATGATGGTGGCGCTCATCCCGCCCGACCCCACCGACAGCCGCAACGTGATCATGGAAATCCGCGCTGGCACGGGCGGCGACGAGGCGGGGATCTTCTGCGGGGATCTTTACCGCATGTATACGCGTTATTTTGATGCGAAGGGCTGGAAATACTCCGTGTTGGATGTCAGCCCGGGCGAAGCGGGCGGCTACAAGGAAATCTCCTTTTCCGTCGAGGGCGAAGATGTCTACAAGGCGCTCAAGCACGAAGGCGGAACACACCGGGTCCAACGCGTGCCCGCCACCGAAACGCAAGGCCGCGTCCACACCTCCGCCTCCACCGTCGCGGTGTTGGCCGAAGCCAAAGAAGTCGACATCGAAGTCCGCAACGAAGACCTGCGCATCGATACGTATCGCGCCTCGGGCGCAGGCGGCCAGCACGTCAACACCACCGACTCGGCCATCCGCATCACCCATATCCCCACCGGCGTGGTCGTGCAGTGCCAGGACGAGCGTTCGCAACACAAGAACAAGGCCGCGGCACTGAAGGTACTCCGAGCCAAACTCTTCGACGAACAACAACGCAAAAAGGCCGAAGCCGAGGCTTCGGAACGCAAATCGATGGTGGGCTCCGGCGACCGCTCTGAAAAGATCCGCACCTACAACTTCCCGCAGAACCGCCTGACCGATCATCGCATCAATCTCACGCTCTACAAGCTCGACCGGATCATGGAAGGCGATCTGGAAGAAATCCTCGTCGCCCTATACGAGCACGACGTCGAACTGCGGATCAAGCAACAGATGGCTGGATAGCCCGCGCTATTAATCCCTAGCGACCATTGTAATTGCCCCTACCCGCGGTCTTTGCTTATCTTCCTTTTTCACAGGGCAAAGGAAGATCAATGGGTCTCAGTATCTCGACAGGACGCGCAAATGGAATGATAGGCAGAGTGGTGTTCAGCGTGTTCGGGCTGGCCTTCGCCTTGATGGGATCGTTTTTCGTCAAGCAGGCATGGAAGAGTATGCACGAAACCAAGGCCATGCAGGCTTGGTCTCAAACCACCGGCACCATCGTTTCCAGCAAGGTCGAGGACGATGGAGAGGATTTCCGGCTGGCCATCTCCTACCACTATGAAGTCGGCGGCCACCCCTACGAGGGTGGGCGCTACGGCCAGCAACGATACCTGACGGAGGAAACCCTGGGCAAGATCGAACAAGTCCACCGGCAATTTCCCGAAGGCAAAACGGTCGACGTCCATTACAACCCGGCCAACCCCACCGACGCCGTGCTCGAACTTCCGACGGTCAACAGCGCCCGCCGCTCCTTTGGCTTTACCTTCCTGTTTCCCGCTATCGGCCTGTTGTTCGCCTCGCTGCCATGGCTCGGCGGAAGGGGCGGGAAACACAAGCCGGCAACAACGCTGATGACCAGCGGATCGTCCAAGACACCCCTGATCATCTTCGGCTTGATCTTCGCCCTGGTCGGTCTCGCAATATTGAAACCGATTCTCATCACACCTCTGCAGAAAACGCGCGATGCCCAGCAGTGGAACAGCGTCCAGGCCACCGTTGCTTCCAGCAAGGTAAAATCACACGACAGCGACGACGGCACCACCTACAGCGTATACATCGCCTATCGCTACGAAGTGGACGGACACCTATACATCGGCGACAACTACACCTTCATGGGTGGCTCCAGCAGCGGCTACGACTCCAAGGCCGCCATCGTCCGCCAATATCCCGAGGGCCGAGAAATCAACGTCTACGTGAATCCGGCCGATCCATCGGACTCGGTCATCCTGCGCGACTATTCCCCGGCCCTCCTGTTTGGCCTGATTCCATTGGCATTCGTTTTCGCCGGGATTGCCATTATCGTCGCTGGCATCCGGAACAAACAGGCCAAGCTTGACCAAACCCAATCCACGGAACAGATCGTTTCGCTCAAGGCACCCGCCCCGGCGAAAAAAGCGATTGGAATCGTGCTGTTCGCCGGCATCTGGAACGGAATCGTCTATTTCCTGTGCCACTCCGATGCCCCGCTCATGTTCCCGATCGTCTTCGGCTTTTTCGGCATCGTGATGCTCGGCGCAGCCATCCACGCCATTCTAGCCACGTTCAATCCGCGCCCGACCGTCGAGATCACCCCCGGCAACATCCACCCCGGAACCAGCGTCGCGATGCGCTGGCGCCTTTCGGGACGCACCGACCGCATCCGCACACTCTCGATCAAGCTCCAGTGCCTTAAAATAACCACCGAAACACATCGCAGCGGGGGCAAGACCCAAACCAGAATAGTCAAGAAACCCTTGCACGAAGAGGAACTCCGGCACGCGGAAAGCCCGTCTGAAATCGCGCAAGGAACGCTTCAGTTCACCATACCCGCCGAGCAGCCCGCCTCCTGTCCCGGTAATACCGCTGGTATCCAATGGCTGGTCGTGTTCGAAGGTGTCATCGCTCGCTGGCCTGACCTGAAATGCGAAATGCCGTTCACCGTCTATCCGCAAGGTTGAAGTTCTTTCTTGGACAGCGTAGTCTCCGCCCGTTTTAAGCATATGGATCAGCATGAAAAATGACACATACGACTTTCTCGTGATCGGTAGCGGGCTCGCTGGCCTAACGGCCGCCATGGAACTCGGGAAACAGGGCCGGGTACTGGTGGCCACCAAGGTAGACGCCTCCGAATGCAACAGCTTCTATGCCCAGGGCGGCGTTGCCTGTGTGGTGGATCCCGACGACTCAATCGATGACCACGTCGCGGACACGGTATCCACCGGACAAGGCCTTACGAATACCGAAGTCGCCCACCGGATCGTAAGCGCCGGCATGGAGCGGATCGCCGAGATCGAACAACTCGGCATCGAATTCGACCACGTGAAACGAAAAGGCTTGGAAAGCCAGTATGATCTGGGGCAGGAAGGCGGCCACTCCCATCGGCGCGTGCTGCATGCCGGCGACATCACCGGCCAAGCCATGATGCAAGGCATGATCGAAGCCGTCCGCAAACAGCCAAACATTACCATCCGCGAAAACCTGATGGCGATCGATCTAGTCACCACGGGCTGGATCGGCCACCCCGGCCCGAACCGTTGCGTGGGCGCCTATTTCCTCGACAAGAAGACCGACGAGATTTTCCCGGTCCACGCCGCCTGCACAGTGCTGGCTTCCGGCGGCCTCGGCAAGGTCTATCCCTACACCTCCAATCCCGACATTGCCACCGGCGACGGTGTCGCCATGGCGTGGCGCGCCGGCTTGCCGATCCGCAACATGGAATTTGTCCAGTTCCACCCCACCTGCCTCTACCATCCGCAGGCCAAGTCGTTCCTCATCTCCGAAGCCGTGCGCGGCGAAGGCGCCGAACTCAAGGATATCCGCGGCAACACCTTCATGGAGGATTTCGACGACCGCGGCTCGCTCGCCACCCGCGACATCACGGCGCGCGCGATCGACTTTGTCATGAAGAAACACGGCGACCCGTATGTCTACCTCGACATCACGCACCGCCCGGAGTCCTTCCTGCGCGAACGCTTTCCCAACCTCTACGCCGCCTGCCTACGCTACGGCGTCAACATGGCCCGCGACCCCATCCCGGTCGTGCCGGCCGCCCACTATTCCTGTGGCGGCGTCATTGCCGAGGTGAATGGTACGACCGCCCTGCCCGGCCTCTATGCCTGCGGCGAGGTCGCCAGCACCGGACTGCATGGCTCCAACCGCTTGGCCAGCAACTCTCTGCTTGAAGCCATGGTGTGCGGACACGAAACCGCGCTCGAAATTTCACGCACATGGCGGGATTTCCAAGAAGAGGTAGCCATCCCAAAATGGCGTTGCGGCGAAGCCGTCTCCTCCGACGAGGCGGTCGTGGTGGAACACAACTGGAACGAAGTGCGCACAGCGATGTGGGACTATGTCGGCATCGTGCGTACCGAACGCCGTCTGGCCCGCGCCCGCGCCCGCATCCGGAACCTGCGCCAGGAAATCAAGGAATACTACGGCGACTACCTGGTGACCTCCGACCTGCTGGAACTGCGCAACATTGCCGATGTCGCCGAATTGATCATCCGCTCGGCCGAACAGCGCAAGGAGAGCCGGGGACTGCACTACATGGCCGACCACCCCGAACCCTCCGAAACCGCCGTCGATACCGTCATCCACGACAAACCCGGCGGCCCACTAACGTAGCCTAGGTCCGCACGGCATCATTGAGTTCGCCACACCGCGGACAACGGTCCATTGGCCGGTTGCGGGCGAAGGCGTAGACATGCCCGCAATGGTCGCATTCGTAGATGCTTTCCTGCGACCGCAATGGCCGATGCATCGAGCGAAAGGTGTATAGCAGGGCCAGCAACGCGGTAACCAGTAACGGCACACTAACGAAGATCACCATGATCAAATCAAGCGGCAAGGAAATCATTTCACCTCTCCCGGGCCGACACTCCCCTCGGAGGAATAGATCTCGACGGTTCCGTCCTCGGCGTTGCCCGCCTTGAAACGCAGGCCGTAGAGCATTCGAATAATCTCGTCATTGAGTAGCGAGGATTCCAACGGATGATCGAGGAACACATGTTCGACAGCGCCCTGCTCAGAGACATTGACCGAGGCGAGCACCTTCCATGGTTTTTCAACAGCCTTGTTCAGTTCGGGAGAGAGAACGATACCGCCCACCAACCGGCTCCGCAACCTCGGCGACATCGTCACACGGCGTGCTTGCGGAAATTCCCGAGCGGTTGCATCGGATGCCTTGGGTAGCGCCGGATTGTGCGGCAAGGCGGAAATCATCAGCTTTTCCGGCTGAATCCTTCCGGCCACATTCTTCGTGTATGAAGCAACTTCGAGAAAACTCTCGCTCTGGGTGGGTTGCTGCATGAAGGCCTTGCGCGTTTGGACATCGTGCTCGCGCAAAGCACGGCTAAAGCCCATCTGAGAGGGTAGTGAAAAAATGACCGGTGATCGCACGATGCGGACCGTTGGTCCGGCGGTTTCCGTTTCCGCTGCCTGATCCGCATATCGGGTGGAGGGAGGAGCCTGCACCGCATCCATCGCACGGCCGCCGGACGGCGCGACCGCAACAAACAGCGCCAGGTGCATGAGCAACGCCGTCGCAATGGCAAAAAACACCCCCCTGTTCGGGACCAGGGTCACGGGGTATCCTCCTCGATCGCCGCGATGCCGGTGGCAATCGATACCTCGGGGATGCCCGCGCCCAGGGCAGCGTTCCATGCCTCGACGACCCGCCCATAGGCCACCCCTTCATCGGCCTCGATGATCAATGGAGCCCCCGGGTTTCTCTCGGCCGCCGCGTTCAAGGTTTCAGCCAACCGGCCCCCATCCAGTCGTTCGTCGTCGAAATAGAACCAACCGCCCCGCGTGATCGAAAGCACCATGGATCCAAACTGCGCACCGCCGGTAAACGGCGATTTGGGCAGGGAGATATTGATGCCCGGCTGCATCACAAAGGGGGACACCACCAGGAAAAAGGCCAACGCAAGCAAGGCCGCATCGCAAAACGCAACGGCAATCGAAAACACACCCGCCGGCTGGCGCGTGGGTTTGAACTGGCGCAACGCTTTGCTCTGCTTGTGAGGATCAAACGGTTTCATCGGAAGGCTCCGCGACCGACGAGCGGCCATACACGAGGAAGTGGTAGATATCCTCCGCCGCATGGTCCATGTTGAGCGTGATTCGCTCTACGCGGCTCAGCAAAAAGTTATATCCGGCAAACGAGGGAATGGAAACGCAAAGTCCGACCGCGCTGGTGATCAACGCCTTCCAGATGCCGCTGGACAGCATCCCGATCTCCGCCAACGGAGCGTTCTGTTCCATTATGGAAAACGCATTGACCAATCCGACAATCGTACCCAGCAACCCAAGCAACGGTGTAATCTGGGCCACAGTCAGCAAGCCTCCCAGGTTTTTTTCAAGTCGCGGGATTTCCGCCAGCCCCGCCTTGGAGATCGTTCGCTTGAGCTCTTCACCCCTCTCGTCGGCATGCAACAGCGCAACGCGCACGATGTGGGCCACCGGCCCCGGTGTCTGGTCGCAGATGGAAACCGCCTCAGCGAGATTGCCCCGGTTTACGATCGTATAGATGCCGCTCAGGAAATCCTCCTCTTTGATCTGCGCCCGGTGCAGGTGGAACACCCGCTCCAGGAACAAAGCGGCCGCCGAGACACTGCAGACCATAATCGGCCACATGATCCATCCACCTCTAACCATCAGTTCCCACATAACATCCTCCAAAGCATTTCCGTTTTCCGATTTACGGAACCCAACCGGCATAGGCCTCGCTTTTCTCCCGAGGCGTCGCAGACCCGCAAATCGGCGATCGGCATTCGGCCATCAACCATTCATGGCGAATCGGTATTCCCCGTCTCTCCGGCCTGCTGGAACAGCAGCCAATTTGCGTTCTTTATCTTTTCGATTCGTTTCAACGCCTCGTCCTTGGCCGGCACATCGGCTTCGATCACTCGCTCGTAAACCTGCACGGCATCCTTCCAGGCCTGCACGTTTTCCTTCAAGGCGGCGGCCGCAATCGCCGATCGCGTGAACCACACCACACTGTACGGGGTGCGCTCAACATTCCTGAACGAATAGACTACGTTCATATAGCGACTGAACGCCTTGTCGTAGCGTCCCAGCTTTTCAAGGCACCGGCCTATCGCATTCTCAGCCTCCATCTTGAGCACCGGCGATGCCGTCGGGCGATCGAGAATGGCCTGGTACGAGCTTATCGCCTCCTCGTAGCGGGACGGGGCGTCAACCGCCAGCGAAAACTGGCAGTTGCCCTTGCGGCCCCAGGCCGCGTTCACCAGCTCGCTCTCGGGATATTTCTTGATGATTTCCTCGAACGCCAGGATGGCCTTGGCGAATTCCCCGATCTCGGACAAGGCATCCCCCTGCGCAAAGCGGACCTGCGGAAGGATGTCGGTGTCGGGATAATCCTTGGCCACCTTGCTGTAGCGCTCGATCGCGGTTACGTAGTCCGACTCGGCCGACGCCGCCCGGCCCGCCCAGTAAAGCGCCCTTGGCGCCAGCCGATGGTCCTTGAAACGGTCTGCAATCCGCATGAACAGGTCCTGCGCCTGCTCATAGTTGCCTTGGTTGTAGTAATGCTCTGCCAACCAGAAAACCACATCGGACGTCCACATGGAATCGGGGTACTGGTCAATGAAAGACCGGCAGGTCTGGATCGCCTCGTCCACCTGCCCCAGTTGATACAAGCAGAATCCGCGCATGTAGAAGGCCTGGGGGGCCAGGCTGCTGTCGGGATAATCGGCGAGCACGGCATCAAAGATCTTTAGCGCATCGACGTGTTTGCCGAGCTTGTACAGCACCAGTCCACGCTGGTGCAGGCTAAGTTCGGCTTCGGTGCTGTTGGTGTAGGTTTGGCTGATGGCCGTGTATTTTCCGAGAGCCTCCTCCCACTGTCCGCTGGCCAACATCACGTCGGCGGCCCGCAGGGCCGCCTTTTCCGCAAACGGACTGTCTGGATGGCTGCTTTCAATGATCTCAAATGTGGTCAGTGCCTCGGCCCTGCGGCCGATCTTTGCCAGTACCAGACCCAACTGGTAGAGCACGTTGGCCATACTGCGGTTTCCGGGATAATCCACAATAAATGTGCGGTAGCGCTTTTCCGCCTCGTCCAGCATCCCCGCCTGATAATAGGCATCGCCGGCCTTGAACAAGGCATTTGCCTTTTCCTCGGGACTGTAGAGCGCGTCCTGCGCCTTGTCGAAAAGCATGGCCGATTCGGAATAGCGCTCCAATCCCCACAGCGCAAGCCCCTTCCCGAAATAGGCCTGCGCCAAGCCATCCGGATCATCGGCGACGTCCAGATAGACCTGATACGCATCATCGGCTTCCTGGTAGCGTTCCGCCCGCATCAGCGCCCCGGCCTTCTCCAACTGGAGCTCAGCCGCCACCCGTCCGTCGGGAGCTTCGGTGCGGCACTCCTCCAGCAGCTTCAACGCGCCGTCCACATCGTTGGACCGCAACAGCATCTTGACCAACGAAAGCTTCAGCGTAACCCGTTGCCGGGCGTCGGGCGACAGTGCAATGCCGGACCGCATCGCGGAAACCGATTCCTTGAGCCGACCCACCTTCTCCTCCAGCGCGGCCAGATCAATAAATGCATCAATGCGGTATGCGGTACGGACCTCCCCGTCGCTCGACAGCGCCGCCAACAACGTGCGGGCCTTGGCAACATCCTCGCCCGATCCGGTGGTATACAGCAAATGGGCCAGCTTGAGCCGACCGAGCTGGCTGCCGCGCTTGTCCTCGCCGGCAGCCAACGTTTCATACACCGCTTCTGCATCCGGCAACCGCTCCTGGGCAATATACACATCCGCCAGATCCAGCTGGTTGTCCACCGCGTCGACCAGCCCGGAATAGCTCGCGGCATACTGCTTATAGGTTTTCTCGGCCTCCGCCAGTTTTCCGCTCAGTTGTTCCATGCGGCCCTTCAGTCGCAGGGAGGCGGGCCGGTAGATGCTGTCCGAAGGAAGGGATCCACCGGTGGCCAGCGCGTTCAAGCCCTCATCATACTGCCGTAGCTCGAAGCAGGCCCGCGCCCGCCAGTATGCCACCCCTGCGCCCGAATCCGCATCGAGCAAAAGGGCCAGAATCTCCGAGTATCGCTTCTGTCCCCACAAGGCATGGGCCAGCAGGAGTATGGCATCGTTCGCATCCTCCTGACCTGGCTCCGAAAGCAAAATGCCACGGGCCTGCTGCTCGGCCAGTGTATAGAAACCGTCGTCCAGCGAAGCCTGGATAACCGGAAACCGCGGATTGGCCGGATTGGGGATCGCCTCCTGCGCAACCGATGAAGCCGCGCAGACCAGGAACAGGAGAAATAGGATGGATATGGAAAATCGCCGCATTTAATGTCCAGATGGTTGACGAGCATTATTTCCAATAGGCGGAAAATATAAAGACCTTTTTCGGTCCCGTTTTTGCTGGTTTCTCCTTCAACCTCAATATGGTTTAGTAGCAGCCATGAACAGCGAGCATACCCTTTTTCGCCCGCCGGCCGAAGCCCACAGCCTGATTCTCCGCATGGCGGATGGATGCCCGTGGAACCGTTGTACCTTTTGCGGCATGTACAAGACCGTGGCCGCCCGGCTCCATTCGCTTGATGAAATTGCACATGCCATTGATGCTGCCCACAAAGCCCACCCATCGGCCCGGCGCGTATTTCTGGCCGACGGCGATGTGATGGCCTTCCCCTTCGAAGAACTGTCCACCATACTGGGCATGCTCAACGATCGGTTCCAGCGGTTGGCCCGGGTTAACATGTATGCCAACGGACGGTCCATCCTCCAAAAAACGGAAGAAGAACTCCGTCTTCTGAGACGGCTGAAACTCAACATCCTCTACATGGGCCTCGAAAGCGGAAACG
>JBNLGU010000014.1:0-39527 GCA_050306215.1 Pontiella sp. | reverse complement strand
TGTATCCATTGGCGTCCATTCGCAGCCCCATTGCAAATTCCAAAAAAATCCAAAATTTCCCCTTGCAACGAAATGCGAATCCTATATCTTCGCCCACCTCTTAACGAGAAAAGATTGCGGGGTAGAGCAGTCCGGTAGCTCGTCAGGCTCATAACCTGAAGGTCCTTGGTTCAAATCCAAGCCCCGCTACCAATTTAAAAGACCAGCCTTCGGGTTGGTCTTTTTTTATTCCGGGCGAGGAGTTGAACCTCGGTTCTCTGTAGCGAATCTTTGAACGGAAGCAGATTTTGCCCAAGCAAAAGACCCGAAGGGTGGCGAAACGCCATGCAATCCGAGCCCCGCTACCAACTTACGCAAAGGCCAACCGGAAACGGTTGGCCTTTTTTCTTACTCTGCCCGGGCAGGTAAACAACGAGCCTCACCCCCGTCTTTGATGGAGAGCCGATGATACCCTAAAAAACCTGCTTTGCGCGATAGGATTCGACTTCCCAGCTTTCGATGAACTCGCGCTGGGCGTCGGTCATGTAGTTTACCCCTCCGAAGGCTTTGGTGAGTTGCATGACGAGCGCGCCGTCTTGGGCCAGCTCGAGGGCCAGCTCGGCGTTTTTCCGGGAGTTGCCTATGCCGTAAATCCGATCGCCCGCCACTACCACCTTGGGCCCGTATCCCCGCTCCCGGGTATAGGCTACGGCATTTTCCGAGGTCAGGGGGAGTGTGTAAGGAAACGCCTTGGAATAAACCATGTGGTCGGGTGTCAACGGCCCGAGGGCATAGGCAAACAATCCGCTGGACACAACGAACTGAGCATCGGCTCCGAAGAGCTTTTTGATCGCATCCACAGTTTCCGGATCGTCCGGCACATCTGCGATCCCGAGGATTTTAGATACCCGCGCGCGCGCGTACTCGTTCGAGAGGGCGTCCATGACCTTGCCATAGAGGGCGCGGATTTCCTCGGCCGTATCGGCGGCGATGAAGATGCCGTGGTTTTGCAAAACGAGAAGGCTTGGTTCCTTCCCGTTCGTTTCCTTGTACTGTGCGATTCGATCGCGCACGACCATGCAAAGCGTATACCCCGGATCGATATACTCCACCCACAGCGCATCGGGGAACAACCGCTCGCAAGCGGCCTGTCCATCCTTGGCGCAGGTCAGACCATTGACCAGCGCCGGGTGGGTATGGACAACAAACTTCGCCTCGAAAACATTATGCAGCGGGGCTTCAACGGAAGGCCGTCCGGCATCGTTCTCCACCGCGGCGGCCATCATGTTCTTGACCAGTTCTTCTCGCGCGGCCGAATCGGCAGGCGTTTCGACTTCGTACAACGCATTGATCTTGGCGCGGTTCATCTGCACGAACGATTCCGGCGTCAGGCCCATCAGGGTTGTGCCCGAGGGCTTGACCCAGAGCGAGGCGTCGTTCTTGACGGAGGTGTTGCCGCCCCCGCCCTTGACATAGTCTATGTTTCCGAATTCACGGGAGAGTTCTACAATGGTTTTCAGGTCGTTCATTTTTTCCTCGAGAGTCAGTCCATGTGGAATACTTCGCGCAACGGCTTGAACACGGGCATGTTGTTCGGATGGACTTCCATCAAATCCGCCATGTAGTCCCACCACTTTTGAACGATTTCCAGATGCTTAAGGTTATCAGCAGCATTGTCGTCGGTCAGCTTCTGAAAGGCGAACAGGCTCAGGCTCTCTTCGTCGAAATAGATCGAGTAGTCGAAGATGCCGGCATCGGAATGCGCCCGGGCCAGCTCCGGCCAGATTTCGTCGTGGCGTTTCTTGTATTCCTCGACGCACCCCGGCTTGAGTTTCATCTTGAAGGCATTGCGGATCATTGGCTTTCCCCTTTCTTCTTGGTGCCGATCCAGAACGAAGCCGTGGCGAACCAAACGATCGTGGCCACCAGCATCCATAGTTTGTTCTGCTCCAGCGTAAGCTTGCCGACATAGTACAGCACCGGAGCCGCCACAACCGTGACGAGCGCCAAGTAGGAAATAATCTCTAGAATCTTTTTCATGCGGCCTCCCCATTCTGCTGAATCTTGCTGATGATGATGTATAGCGCCGAAGCAATGAACCAGCCCGGCAGTGCCACAAAGTAAAGCTGGAAGATTGGATTGCCCGACTTAACCAACGCCACACAGATGGCCAGGGTTGCGAGCCATGCAACTCCCGCCGCCCAGTTGATCGATATGCCGCGGTGTTCGGCATAATACTGGCGCAATCCCATTTTCGGAAAGATCCAGAAATCAGTAAAGACCACGGCCCCCATCGGCATCAGGATCAAACCGTAGAGCGCCACGAAGCCCAACAGCTTCATGGCGATGCCGGGGAACATGCCGGCAATGGTCGCAAGCAGTCCGGTTCCGATCGTCACGGCGAAGCGCGACTTGCTCGGCATGATCGCCTGAAACGCCAGGCCCGCGCGATAGATGGTCGGATTGGCGGTCGTCCAGCCGGCCACGATCACGCAGATCAAGCCGGCGATACCCGCCGCACGGTAGGCCAGCGGCCCAGGAAGCACGTCGGTGTTGGAAGAATCGAGATGCAGTTGCAAGGCGTAGAGCACCGCAGCCGAAAGCCACGCCATGAAATGGCCGACATACATGCCGGACGCCGTCGCCAAACCCTGCCACGATTTTTTCGCAAACCGGAACACCGACAGGTCGGACATGCCGACGTGCATGGCCATGTTGCAGAACCAGGCAAAGAAGGTGACGTGCCAGAAGGTAAACTTGATCTGGCCGGGGAGCGGCTCGCCGCCTTTCCAGATCGAGGTATTGCAGAGTTCCCACAGGCTGCCGAGCGAGTTGACTTCCGCCCCGGTGGCATCGACAAACTGCTTCAGTCCGATGATGCCGAAACCAAGAAAGACGAGGACCATCCACGGTGCGGCAATGTTGGCGATGCGCGAAACCATGTCGTAACCCCAGGCCGCCACGATCGATATGATGATGCCCACGCCGAGCACGGCGAGGACCCAGCCGAAGCTGTTAGGATAGATGTCCGTCAACGACGGCATCGGGAAGTGGAACCAGACCCCCAGCGCCGTGGCCGACACGGTGATCATGGAGCCCGCGAGGAAGCAGAACATCACCCCGTTGGCGAGATTGTAGAGCGTGACCAGGTTGCGGCCGCAGATTTTTTCGAGCTGGTAGTAGAGCGTCAGCCTGGCCCGCACCGCGATCGGCGCGCACAGAAACATCCAGCTCAGCACCGCCAGCAGGTTGCCGATGATCAAGCCGAATACCACATCGAACGCGCTCACCCCGGCCGCCACGAAAAGCGGCCCGATCATCAACTCGGTGCCGGCGCAGTGCTCTCCGGCATACATCCCCACGAAGGCTTTGAAGCCCCGCGTATGGGATTGCGGCACCGGCGTCCGTTCAAACTCGCCATGTTTTACTTCTGCTTCCTCGCTCATATCCGCTCCCTCGCGTTAATTCCTTTTCGACAGCACATCCGTCTCGTATCGCTCCATGTCCGACAGCCAGGCGGCCCCGACCGGTACGCCGGCCTTTTCGCAGAGCATGTCCCAAACGGCGCTGAACGGCATGGACTTGAACTCCTCCATCAAGGCCAGGCGCTGCGTGTTCTTGCCGTCGACTTCATACGTTTGAAGTTGCCATGTTGGATCGAGCAACGCGTACAGGATGCCCTTGCGCGCGGCACGGGTGCCGGTGACGTAGGCGCCAATGCGGTTGATCGAGGCGTCGAAAAAGTCGAGGGCAATGATCACGCGTTCCCACGCATTGCCGCGCTGGATTTCGAGGAAGACATTCTTCAGGTCGTCGTTGAACAGAGTCACGTGGTCGGAGTCCCAGCGGATCGGACGGCTGACATGCAGCAGGATTTTATCCATGAACTGCAGATGGCTGGAAATCTTTCCATGGATCGTTTCCGTCGGATGATAGTGCCCCATGTCCATGCACAGCCCCATGTCGCGGCTGATGGCATAGTCGGAACAGAATTCGGCCGAGCTGACCACGTATTCCTCCGAGCCAATGCCGAAGAGCTTGCTTTCGATAAAGTCGACGCACTTCGTCTTGTCGACCGATTTGTCGGCCATGATTTCATCGTAGGATTGGGCCATGCGGGCACGCGGGCCGAAGCGGTCGGCCGGAATATCCTTCGATCCATCGGGCGTCCACCAGTTCACGAAACAGGGCGAGCCCTGGGCATCGGCCATAGCCTCGGCAATCTTGCGGGAGGCCTTGCCGTGGCGGATCCAGAAGGCGCGGATTTCCTCGTCGCGGTGGGACAGCGTAAAACCATCCTCGGCCTTGGGATGTGCAAAGAAGGTGGGATTGAAGTCGAGGCAGATGCCCTGCTCCTTGGCCCAATCCATCCACTTCTGGAATCCGGTCGGCGACATTTCGTCGCGATCCACGAACGCGTCGGTTTCGCAATAGAGGGCATGCACATTGCAGCGCTGCGTGCCGGGAATCAACGATATGGCCTTGGCAATGTCGGCCCGGGCTTCATCGCCGTTGCGGGCGCGGCCGGGATAATTACCGGTCGCCATGATGCCGCCGCCGGACAGGCCGTCGGGCTTGGTTTCGAATCCCACTACGTCGTCCGCCTGCCAGCAGTGCAGCGAGATCGGCAGCTCCAACGTCTTGGCAATCGCAGCCTCCGTATCAATCCCGAAAGCGGCGTATCGCTCCCGCGCCAGTTCATATGCCTTTTCAACACTCATTCCGTACTCCTTCCGGTTAAAATCCGCATCGGTTTCAAACCTGTTCCGATGACAAGAAAAGCACAATAAGTTAACGACTTACGTCTTTAGATACCTTGACGATTCCGACGATAAATAGCACGATATGGACATGGAAGAACAAAGACATTTTCTAACCAAGACCGAGTTCTTCACCGACACCTCCCTGCCGTTGCAGGTGTACATCCGCGATCCGCAACCGGAGTTCCCGATGCATAGCCACGCCTTCGACGAACTAGTGGTCATCCTCAAGGGAACCGCCATGCATATCGTTGATGAGCATAGGATTCCGGTTAAGAGCGGTGATGTTTTCGTGATCGCGCGCGACCACATGCACCAGTACCAGGACCTGCACGGACTGGCGTTAGCCAACATTCTTTTTGACGCCAAAGCCCTGCAAATGGAGCAGTGGGATATTCGCGCCCTGCCCGGATTCCATGCCCTTTTTTCGATCGAACCGGCTTTTCGCGCCCAGCACAAACTACAGGGCCGGCTGCAGCTTACCGAGCGCCAGCTCAACCATGTGAACGGGCTGGTTCACAACCTCACCCGCGAAACCTCGGCGCAAACGCCCGGCTATCGCGTGTTGGCCACCGGCATTTTCATGCAACTGGCCGTATACCTCTCGCGCTGCTATTCCACCATAGCCGCCGAGGATTCGCTCGGCCTGCTGCGCATCGGCGATGCCATTGCCCACATCGAAACCAACTATACCGACAACATCACCCTCGACGAACTGGCTGAAAAATCGCATCTGTCCAAGCGCCATTTCCAGCGTATCTTCCGCGACTGCATGGGGCGCTCCCCCATTGATCATCTCATGCATGTACGAATACAGAAGGCGTCCGAGTTGCTGCGGTTCACGGAGCGGTCGATTACCGATATCGCCTTTGATTGCGGGTTTCAGGACAGCAACTATTTCACACGCTGTTTCCGCAAAGTGATGGACCAAACCCCCAGGGAATACCGACGGCAGTCGGGCTGACACTCCGCCTTCGCCTCTCTTCGGGAGGCCGGGCCTACGGGTTACACCCTAAGTCCAGGCTCTACTGTACCGCCGGAACTCAGCCACATAGCGGCGTGGGTCCGGCGCCCGCGATCCGCCCCTACGCTTTCGGATCAAAGAAGATGTATTCGAGCGTGTAGCCGTTGGGATCAAGAAAATAGAGGCTGGCCCCATCCCAGCGTTCGTAGGCTTCCTTCACAATCTTCACGCCGCGAGCCTTCAGATGATCCTGGAAGTCGAACACCTCCTGCGACGAGCCCGCCGCCAGACCAAAATGAGTAAACGCCTTGCCCCAGTTCTTCGGCCGCATCTCGGCATCGAATCGCTCCCGCCCACCGGGATACTGTATCAGCGCCATAACATCGCTACCACCGATTGGAAAAAACGCGTCTTTCTCCCGCCGTTCGCTCATCTTGAGGCCCAGCACGTCTACGTAAAAGGCCACCGACTCGTCAAGATCGGCAACGGACAGCCCGAAGTGGCAAATTCCTTTGATAAATGAACCCATATCGCTCTCCAGTTAGATGTCGGCCATGCGCCAAACACCGCGGAAACTTGCCGAATGCACCGGCGCACGGCGAGAAAATACGAAAGGAAGCCCGACTGCCGGCAGCAATCTTATTGGCCCGCGAGGCAACCGATGCTGAACAGCGCATAGAACGTGTTTTCCACATCGGTGGTATCGTCCATATCGCTCGCAACGTATCCGCCATCCGCCCGGCGAAGCGACTCGACAAAGTCGATGCAGGGCGCGCGCAGCTCTTCCAGATCGGCACCGAGGACGCGCAAGGCAAAGAGCGCCTTGGCCGTTGACTCGAGCCTTGGAATATCCCTCCGGTTATTCGGATAGAACCCACCGGTGGCGCACCACCGCCCCATCAGCGCCGCTGCGGCGGTCTGGTCCGGGCTGCCGTTGACCACGGCGGTGGCCGCCAGGTCGGACGTGTTGTCCGAATCCTGGATCGCCAACCGGGCATCGGGACGGTCGCCCGCTTGGAGATATTCCGTCATTATAACCTTGAAGAGCAAATCGGTCGCCGAATCGGCCGTCTTGCCATGCAACGTGGCGAGCAGCCGCTGCTTGATTCTCGCCGAAACAGGAAAGATGGAACGCAACCGGATCAGGCAAAATAGATGGGCAATATCCAAGGACTCGCCATCGCCGAAGGATCGAAGATACCTCCAAAGACGAAATTTAGGCACCGGCCCTTCAAGTGCCCGCATGACCATCGCCGCAAAGGCCGTAAAATACAAATCGCTTTCCCCCGACCGTCCCCGCACCCCGCCATCGCGGTTCCATTTGCCCTTGATAAATCCAATGGTTTTCCGACGCGCTTCATCGTCAATGCAATCCCGCGAGCGGGCCACAGTCTCTATCAGAGCTTTTACAATCATATGCCAATCCTTGCACAACCAACAAATAGGAGCGTCGACCGCCCGTGTTTCGATATTGTGCGCAAATCTAATAAAACAGCGTGAGGCCTACAACTTTGTCGCATGCCAAAAATTAGTAAATATTACGAGGCGTTGGAGTCGGTATCCTCCGTCGCCGCAAAGAATTAACCGCGTTGCATCGAACCAAGAGACCCGCCGCAGACCCCGTTGCCCTGCGTGAGATATTCCCCCTCCGACGGCATGGTCTCACACAGAGGAACGAAGACAACGGAGCTTAATTCAGGATGGACCTCTGCTAGCTCCGTTGCTCGGCATTAGATACGACACTCGGGTGTTCGACATCCCCCTGATTTGAAAGGGAAGTTGGTGGGCCTGGAGGGACTTGAACCCCCGACCAAGAGATTATGAGTCTCCTGCTCTGACCGACTGAGCTACAGGCCCGTTTTGCGAAAAGTGGTCGATAGCATTACATGAATCCGGCACATCAAGGCAAGGGCATTTGTTCGGTTGCATTCGCGGGTGCAACCCCGTTGGTCGCGCCGGCCGAAGCCTCGGCGGGCACAGAATTGCTCAGGATGGACTGAAACAGGTTCATTGCATTGGAAATGAGGGCATCGACGGGAAGCATGTTGCTGGCGGGCCCCGCCTCCTTTTCCGGGGGCGTGAACGACCATGCCTTCCCCTTGGGTAGCCAAACCGTGACGCGTTTTTTCTGAACGCCCCACTTCCGCGCATACCAATGGTTCGGGCGGTACAGGTCGATGTGCTGCCCCTTGATGGCGCCGCCGGTATCCTCGACCTTTCCGTAGCCATAGCCGGGCACATACATCACGGTTCCATACGGGAAAATGGAGGTGTCGGCCGCAATGGAACCCGGCCGCACCGTAGCCCCCGAGGAGGTTACCCCGACATGCTTGAGGCGATAGTGCATGAAGCCGGTCTTCTGGTAGGGAATGAACAGGAACCATTTGTAGCTGCAGCATCTTCGGCAATGGCAATAGGAAGTGGTCTCCATCATAATCTCAACGGGCTCGGTTCCCTTCGGCGGGCGGATGTGCCGTGGAATATAGAACCGCCCTTCGTGAACCAAGCCGACGAGGACCAACACCAGCAGTATCCATTTCCAGGGTATCCGTTTCTTCTTTGTCCGTCTGCGTCCCATGCGTCCTTTTCCGTCCGTTTCTGCGGGATTTACCGTGGCTGACCGACCAAGATCATAGATTTAAGCCCTCCGATGTAAAGAAAAGCCGCGATTTTAAGCCGCGGCCGGAGGGATCCGCGAAAAAGCGAGGTGCCCACTTGAAGGCGAATCGATGAATTGCTAGATTTTGTGGGTTTAGAAGTTGGATATATCTATATCTTGTGGTTTGAGAGGAATTTAGCCAAATGGCCGCGAAAAAGCACGAATACACGGAAGACAAGATCAAGACACTCTCGTCGCTGGAACACATCCGCCTGCGTACCGGCATGTACATCGGCCGGACCGGTAGCGGCGCGCACTACGACGACGGCATCTACATCCTCGTCAAGGAGGTCATCGACAACGGTATCGACGAGTTCATCATGGGCCACGGCGACCGCATCGACGTCAGGATCGAAGAAGACCTGGTGACCATCCGCGACTATGGCCGCGGCATTCCGCTTGGCAAGGTGGTCGACTGCGTGTCGAAGATCAACACGGGTGCGAAATACAACGACGACGTCTTCCAGTTCAGCGTCGGCCTCAACGGCGTCGGCACCAAGGCCGTCAACGCCCTATCCACCTATTTCCTGGTGCGCAGCCATCGCGATGGCGAGTTCGTGGAAGCCGAGTTCGAGCTGGGCAACCTGGTGCGCGAGGAGAAGGGCAAGACCGACGAACCCAACGGCACCTTCGTGGCCTTCTCGCCCGACCCGGACATCTTCAAGAAATTCCAGTTCAACGAGGACCATCTGGCGCGGCGGTTGCGCTTCTATGCGTACCTCAATGCCAAACTGAAAATCTATTTCAACGGCGAGCTGTTCCACTGCAAGGGGGGCCTGCTCGACCTGATCCGCGATGAAAGCCAGTACGAGAAAATCTACACCCCCTTCCAGTATGCAGACAAGACGCTCGAGTTTGCCTTCACGCACACCAACCGGTTTTCGGAGGAATACTATTCGTTCGTAAACGGCCAGTACACCTCCGACGGAGGCACCCACCTCTCCGCCTTCCGCGAAGGCCTGCTGCGCGGCGTCAACGACTATGCCGGCAAGAAGTTCGACGGCGACGATGTGCGCGAAGGCGTGCTGGGCGCCGTGGCCATCCGGCTGAAGGAACCGATCTTCGAGAGCCAGACCAAGAACAAGCTCGGCAATTCGGAAATCCGCTCCGACCTGGTGGCCAAGGTTTCGCAGGCGGTCATGGAAGCCCTGCACCGCGAACCGGTCGAAGCCAAGAAGCTGATCACCAAGATCGAAGAAACGCAAAAGATGCGTAAGGAACTGAACACCGTCAAAAAACTGGCGCGCGAACGCTCCAAGTCGGTCTCCATCCGCATCCCGCAGCTCAAGGACTGCAAGAACCATTACGATGTGGCGAAGAACAAGCATCTCGAAACGCAGATCTTCATCACGGAAGGGCAGTCGGCCGCCGGCTCGCTGGTGAGCTGCCGCGATGCCAACAACCAGGCGATCTTCACGCTCAAGGGCAAGCCGCTCAATGTCTGCGACCTCAAGCGCGACGCCCTCTACAAGAACGTGGAAATCTACAACCTGATGCGGGCGCTCGATATCGAGGAAAGCACCGACAACCTGCGCTACAACAACGTCATTCTCGCCACCGACGCCGACGTCGACGGCCTGCATATCCGCAACCTGATGATCACCTTCTTCCTGCGCTTCTTCGAGCCGCTGGTAAAACGCGGGCACCTGAAGATTCTGGAAACACCGTTGTTCCGGGTACGCAACAAGAAGGAAACGATCTATTGCTACTCCGATGCAGAACGCGAAAAGGCCCTCGACAAGCTGGGACGCGGCGCGGAGATCACCCGCTTCAAAGGGCTTGGGGAAATTTCACCGAAGGAGTTCAAGGACTTTATCAGCAACGATGGCATCCGTCTGACCCAGGTAAGTATCGATGGCGACCATTCCGTATCGGAAATTCTCTCCTTCTACATGGGAAAGAACACGCCCAAACGCCGTGAACACATTATGAACCATTTGGTCGTCGACCTAGAGATGATATGAGCAAGAAAAGCGACAACAACGAATTTGATTTTGTAGACGAGACGTTGCCGGACACCGAAACGGGAACCTCTATCGACGAAGCCGCGGACAAGGAATTCGACCCGATGAGCCGGGAACATGGGCCACTGAAAAACCTGGTGGACTTCAACTTCCTGCAGTATGCCTCGTACGTCATCTGCGACCGCGCCATCCCGGCGCTGGAGGATGGCCTCAAGCCGGTGCAGCGACGCATCCTGCATGCGCTCAAGGAAAAGGATGATGGCCGCTTCATCAAGGTGGCCAACATTGTGGGCCATACCATGCAGTACCACCCGCACGGCGACGCATCCATCGCCGATGCACTCGTGACGCTGACCAACAAGCGCTACCTCATCGAAGGCCAGGGAAACTTCGGCAACATTTATACCGGCGACCGCGCGGCCGCCTCGCGTTATATCGAGTGCCGCCTGACCAACCTGGCGCGCAACGAGATCTTCAACAAGGAACTGACGGAGTGGGTCCCCAGCTACGACGGCCGAAACAAGGAACCCGTCACGCTGCCCTGCAAGCTGCCGCTGATGCTCATGCTCGGCGCGGACGGCATCGCCGTCGGCCTTTCGACCAGCATCATGCCGCACAACTTTATCGAGCTGCTCGAAGCGCAGATCGAAATCCTGCGCGAAAAGAAGCGCACGCCCGCCGAACTCAACCTGCTACCCGATTTCCAGACCGGCGGCCTGATGGATGTTACGGATTACAACAAGGGCAACGGAAAGATAAAGCTCCGGGCAAAGATCGAACAGCGCAAGAACAACCGGCTGGTCATTACCGAGCTACCCCACGGCGTGACGACCGAAGCGGCCATGGCTTCGATCGAAGATGCCGTGAAAAAGAAAAAGGTGCCGGTGCGCGCCATCGACGACTTTACCGCCGAAAAGGTCGAGATCGAACTAACCCTCTCGCCGGGCGCTTCGCAGGAAAAGGCGACGCAGGCCCTGTACGCCTTCACCAAATGCGAAACCTCCGTATCGAGCCGGCTGATCTGCCTGCAAGGCGGACGCCCGGTCGAAATGACGGTCGACGAGGTGCTGCGCGAAAACACGAAACAGCTGCTCGATATCCTCGAAAAGGAACTGATCCTCAAGAAGAACAAGCTGCTCGACGAATTCCACAGCAAGACCCTGGTGCAGATCTTCGTGGAAAACCGGATCTATAAACGCATCGAGGAATGCGAAACCTACGAATCCGTCGTCGCCGCCGTGTACGACGGATTGAAGCCCTTCAAGAACCAGCTCAAACGCGCCATCGTCGACGAAGACATCGAGATGTTGCTGGGCGTGCGCATCAAGCGCATCTCCCTGTTCGACATCAACAAGAACCGCAAGGACATCGAGGCCATCCTGGCTGAGCTGGACCAAGTGGAAAAGGACCTCAAGGGTCTCAACGGCTACACGATCCGCTACCTGAAAAACCTGATCAAGGAATACAAGGACGACTATCCGCGCCTCACGGTCGCCACCGGATTTGCCGAAGTCGAGGTTCGCGAGCTGACTGCCACCGAACTGCAGATCAAACAGGATGACAACGGCTTCATCGGCACCAACGTCAAAGGCGAGACCATCATGGAATGTTCCTCGCTCGACAAATTGCTCGTGGTCTGGACCGACGGAAAATACATGGTCATGCCGCCGCCGGACAAGCTGTTCGTCGACGGCATGCTGGAGCGGTGCGAAGTCTTCGACCGCGACAAGCAGTATACCTGCGTCTACACCGATGCGCGCATCACCTACCTCAAGCGCTTCAAGATCGGCGGTGCGATCATGAACCGGGAATACTACATGAGCCAGGGCGAAAAATCGAAGCTTCAGCTGCTTACCGACGGCACGCCCGACGCGATCTACGTGAAGTACAACCCCGCCAAGAACCAGCGCATCAACCAGCAAAAGTTCAAGCCGGAAGAGATTGCCATCAAGGGCGTAAAGTCGCGCGGTAACCGGATGACCACGAAAGGCATCAAGTATATCGGGACCGAACCGGGCCGCTGGTGGGACAAGGATGCGGAAAACGACGCGCCCGACGGGGTACTACTGTAGCTGCGCTTCAACCTTGTAGAAGCCGGCGGCCTCCGCCGCATGGACCATGTCGGTATAGCTGTTGTCCGGGTATGTAATCACCGGCCCGAGCGGGACAAACTCCATCGTCAGATCGGTCGTCCAAAGCACATGATAGTCATACGACGCAACGGTCGGCCATTGCAGGACAAAACCCACGCCGGTTCTTTGACCCGATACAGAAAAGGCAAAGGACAAGGATTCGTATGCCCCCATGTCCACAATGGCGTTGAAGATGCGCGCGTGCCCATCAAGGTCCGTGGTTCCCACTGCATATGTGTTGTTTCCGGCATTGATGCACGGGGAGTCCGGCTGAAGCCGATAGTCCCCGGCGGCAACATCCACGAACGCAGGAGCATTCGTGATATTGCCATTGACGCCATGCGTCAAATGCGGGGAGCAACTATACATTACAGTGCCTCCAGCGATATAGACATCGTCCCCACTCGATGAAGAGTTGCCGTAAACCACCGTGTTGAACAAACTGCAAAAGCCCACGCCACCGGTATCGCCAGCGCTATTCGCAACAACCGTACAGTTGGTCAACACGCACTCTTCAGCTCCGCCATCATACTCCACGGCTTGGTTTGAATAGACTAATGAATTACAGATAACCGCATCGTATGCCCCTCCAGCCAGAACAGCTGCGGAATTCTCTGTAATTACCGAGTTGTATACCGCCACTTCGCGGACTCCGCCTCCATAGTTTCCAGCGAAATTCGCTGTTATGGTCGAATTGTATATGCGCCCTCCGAACACCCCGCCTCCATCGTCTGCCATGTTGCCCACAACAACACAGTTCGTGATGATTGGCTTCGCTCCTGCGCAATAAACTCCACCCCCATTGGCATTGAATCCATTCGTGATAGTCATTCCGCTGAGAACACAATCAACGTTGGCCAGATTGAAACCGTGCGTCGAACCAGCACCATCGACTACCGTGAATTCGGATCCGTTTTCGCCGATGACCAGTATGTTATTGGTTATATTGACGTAGGAGGACAAAATGTAGTGCCCGTCACCGATCCGAACCTCGTCCCCGTCCAAGGCAAGATTCACGGCATCCTGGATGTTAGTTGCTGCTTTTGTAGAATTATCGAAAGGAGGCTGATGATTCCCAGTCGGACTGACATAGAACACGGATCCCATGGATACTCGCGCACATAGGATAATCGCCAAAAGAACAACCCTGCTTTTCATAGAGCACTCCCGTACTACATGGTGTGCTGTCAGAGGGGCCCAACCATCAACAGACACAACATTTGTGGCTCGTATACACGGATTCTGAAGGCATGCTGATCATGCTCGATCAAAATGCCGGCATTTCATTCCATGTACCGGGCTTGGTGGCATACGTTACATAGACAATCATATTGTCCAACACCGCCTGCGGAATCTGGCCCCCGTCATACTCGATATTGTAGTCGCCTTTGATCCAGAACCCAGAACCCGCTATCAGCGACCCCGACAAATCCATATTACCTTCGATCCGTACGAATCCTTCGCAAAAAATCAACCCGTTAAAGTTTAAATCCATGTTTACCTTCAGGTCGCCCTCGATCAAGAATGTTGTGGAATCCGCACCTGCGGCCTTTTGTAAATCCATGTCGCCGGTTGTATACAGCACAACGTTCTCACCGAAATCCCCGTCCTTGCCTGCGGAGATATTCCCATCGACATATACATGCCCGCCATCACCAATTACGAAATCATGCGCGATACCATTCTTGATAGTCAGGTCACCATCGACAATCAGCGTACCGCTCCCGAAGGTCCCCTCTACGTAGGGAATCGTAGATGAATTCCAATCATAGTCCCCCGCCACAACGACATCCCCCCCGGTAAGATCGATATATGTATTCGTACTTCCATTATACACCACGTTTGTTGTGGGAATTGGAGAGGTTGGAGTATACCCCGTAAAGTTGGTGATCGGCGCATTAATTTCCATCTCGACCTTATCGTTCCCCGTCAGAGGGGTATAGTCAATGTTATCGGTATCCAGCGCATTCACTTCTCCATTGATATTTGGAATAAAGCGCCCGTTGGCATCCAACGTGCCATAGCAATAGACATCATCGTCAATCGTTCCGTTTCGGTCGAGCTGGCCATCGCCATCCAGCGACATCAGCGCATACCCTACTTCCGCAAACAAGTAGGGATCGAGCGTCAAAATCCGAGAAACATTGCCAACAGTTCCGGTCGCCACAATGTTCCATGTACTGTTACTATACGCATCTATGGCAACCGAGGCCGCATAGGATCCGCTACCGACCGTCTCGCTCAATACATAAGGACTGTTCCTATAACTATTATCCGTGCGGAGCTTGTCGAGGGCCCGTTGCATGCCCGATTCCGCCAGCCAAAACGCCTGACTCGACTTGTCGACATATACAGCCTCGACCGCATCCGCTTCGTATAGCTTAAACATGCCGACCGTTAGGATGGAGATCACCACCATTATGAGCATGACCACCACGAGTATTCCGCCGCTCTTATTGTTCGCATTCATGATTAGTTCCTCGAATAGACCACCATGCTTGATGAACTACTGTCTCTTGGCGCAGCCAGCTTAAGATTAATCGTCACAGATCCATTCGCATTCGTACTCGTCGTAAAGGACCGTACGTAGTCGCTGATCAGCGTCGTTCCCGTACCGTCGTCGGACTGCATGTTCAACCGATCGCCGCTTTTTGAAAAAACAGTCGCCGTTGCCGTGTGTGCATTATAACAGGTCAACGAAGATGTGCCCGGGGTGATGTCATCCAGCGGCGTCCTTCTGATTTCACGTGCCATGGCACGCATGGCAATGGAAACGTCCCGCTGCATCTGCACCGATTGGGCATTGTTAACCCAGCCTCTCCATATAAAGACGAGCATGGAACTCGCGGCAACCGCAAAAATGCCGAGGGCCACCATGGCCACCATCAGCTCAATAAGCTGGAATCCGCGCCGGGACTGTTTTTGTTCCGCTCTCATAATGCCGCCCTGCTGAGACCATGTTCATACCGGCGCGTCACATAGACGTCCGGTTCCGCTTGATTGGAGTAATCGATCGTCACGCGGACTTCGAAATAGAGGTTTGTATCCACATCCGAGGATTCGCTACTGATTTGTACATCGACATCCCGCCATACACCGTTTACGAGGGCATCGTTTGTGATCGAATTCCCCGCATAGGCTTCTAGTTCGGCATAGGAAAGGTTCCAGTACTTTTCCATGATGGTATCGGCCGAAACGAGGGATTCACGCTTGTTCTGCTGCTCCTGGACACCGCCACCTACCTTGGACATGAGCGAGGCGCCACCAATCACCAATACGGCGAGGATCAGGGTTGCCACCATGACCTCGATGAGACTCATCCCTGCCTTCCGACTTGTTTGACGATAATTCATAATTTTCCGCACCATTCCCGCTTCACGCTAGATAGTATAGCGTTCAGACTGTCACCTTGCCAGTCATCATTTACACTCAACAGTCTCTCCGCCAAAATCTTCCATTTCCTGCGTTACCGGCCTGCGCCAACCTTTCAAAAAAATACCCGCTGACTTTGTGGGCAACGGGCATAAACATTGGTTAACATGCAGCCCCTGCTGCCGGGTTGTCTATCAATCCTGATCCAGATAGTCATAAAAATACTTCACGACCTTCTCACCCGCGGGGCTCCGGAACACGACTTCGGTTTTCCGGATCTCGAGAATGGTGAATCCTTTGATTTTGTCGCCAACATAGTAGTTTTCGTTATCAATCGTGACCAACGGATCCCTCGGGTTCCAATAAATGGCGCTAAGGACAACATTCAGCTCATTGGGATCGTTCGTTGACTCATTACGGTTCGTGGGGACCACCGGCGGAGTAATCAGTGTCGTGCCCTTCGCGGAAACCAGCCCGGTGGCCGCCAGAACGGATTCCTTCACAATGCCCTTTTCGAGCACGCGCTGCACGACCTGAACATTGTTGTCCAGGTTTTTGACCAATTTGGCGTATTTCGACACATCGGCCCCTCTGTTGCCTGCGTCATCGATCTTTTTATTGGCCAGGACCAACGGCGCACCAACCAACATTACAGCAACAACCGCTGTTACCACCGCTATTTTAGGGGACTCTTCCCGGTAGTTCTCGCAAGAATCCCTGGTTCCCTGCATCATATTTTTCATTTTATACCTCCAGGGGCTTTCATCACATCATTTACAAGTAGCAAGTCGAATACCACTTTTAGCTCAAACCCCTCTTTTGCGGATGACTCAAACGCTTGGCTCAGATTGATGGAACGCGCAGATACCAAGGGGTACGCAGATTTTACATCGTTGAGGAATAGCTGGAAATCGGAAAACTCGCCCGAAGCTTCCACCATTAGGCTAATGGTAGGGATCTTGGATCCCTTGCGCCGATTATTTTGCAGGATTTGTGTGCGTTTAAAATCGATGTTCCGTTTTTTGGCCTTTTCTTCGAGCAGGGCAGTCAGCTGGTCTCCGGTGGTAATGCGCTTGTCGTCGGTCAAACCAAGCTCAGTAAACAAGTGTTGGATATGTTTACGAGCCTGCATGACCTCAGGAAGGACATCCGACAACGCCTTGGTTTCCTCCAGTTGCCAACTCACGTTTCTTTGGAAGGCATACGAACTTAAACCGACTGCCGTGATCAAAAACGGAGGCACAACCACCCATGCAATCAACCGGGCATTACTCGCCTTGAAAATACCTACATCCATCGGACACCTACTATTTTAAAACACACTTATATTTTGTATAGGCCATCAGGGTGTCGCCTACCATTTCACGCTCGCTGGTAAGCTGAGTCACCGTGTTGGCATGAGTACGCAGCTGCTCGTTCGACCGCCATTTTTCCTGCAATGCACGCAGCACGTCGTTCCCCTTCTCGTCGATGACGGGGGCTTCGAGCATAAATTCGATGGACTTGTCGCCGGCATTCGCCACCAGGTTCCGTAAAATGACATTATCCGGAAACCCATTGAACAACTGACTCAAAACCGGGAGGAACTGCGATCGCTGCTCAAGCGCGCCGCGAAGCACATCCAGATCGGCCTCATAGCTTTCCAATTCCCCGAAGGCATGCCCGGGGTCATTGAAGAACGCCTTCCCGTATTCCGAGGCGGAGGCCATGTTCCTAATCAACTGCTTACGCTCCTTGCGCGCTGTCAAGGCCACGGCAAGGTTCTTCGAGGCCAGATAGGAGACCCCGACGAGCATGGCCGCGCAGACCACCAGATAGATCAGCATGCGGTTGTAGAAACGCATGCGCTCTTCCGGCGTACTCGTCATGGACTTTGCTAAATTGATATTGAAATCAACCATTGTTTCTTTTCCTGGTTATCGCTCGTTACACATTCCTTAATGCCAGCCCGAGACTGGTTGTCATCAATGAAGTCACTACATTGGACTCTTTCACCTTGCCCCCGATTATAAAATTTTCATCGCGCAAGGGATTCCAGACCTCGGTGGGGAGTCCAATGGTATCGTGGATTTGTCCGACAAACGCCGGGTCCTCCGGAACAAATCCGGTGAGCACCAGCTGGGTTACCGGTGTGCGGTCGACCTTCACGTGATAATAGAGCAGGGCATCGGAAATGTTTTCGATCAGGTATTGAATCTTGCTCGACCATTCGGCCGAACGGGAAATGATGGTCCGGGGATAGATATAATGGTCACTGTATAAAATGGATATGTCGGCGCTGAATCGCGACAGGTTGACCACGCAAACCCCGTTTTCCTTGCTGACCTTTTCACCGCGTAAAGCGAGATAGAGGTTGCAAAGCGACGTGCAGCCCACGTCCATGATAACGGGATACAGCCCGGCTTTCTTGACGAGCATCATCTGCCGGTTGGCCTGCTCGCGGGACACGGCCACCAGCACGCCTTTAAGTTGCTCGCCCAACTGGGTGTAGGGATCGTTTTTGGGCCGGTTGATGTGCCAGTCCAGCACAATGTCTTCCGGAGAAAGTTGCAAGGATTCCTCCGCTTCCAACTTCAAGGCGGAATGCAGCTCGCCCTGCGACAGGTCCGGATAGGAAAAGTATTTCAAACATAGCGACCTCGACTGCAAGCCCACGCAAACCGTGCGCGTCGGCATGCCGGTCTTCTTCCACAAACGCTTAATAGTTTGAACAATTTCCTGATCCGACGCATCCGGTGCATATTCCATCCAGCCCGCATGGGTCAACTGGATCTTCTTACGACCGCGCCGGACGGTTCTCGACGCACACACAAAGCCGTCGCCGATATTCAAACCAGCAATGTTCTCTTTGATTTCCGCTGCCATGGTCATTCCTAAACTAGCATTCAAGTTACCATCCACCACCTGCTCATGCGAGCAGGTGGCAAATAGGTGTTATATGTATTAGTCCGACAGATCAGCAAACTTTCCGGTTCCGGTGTATGTGCCCGCATAGTTCAGCGTAATGGTATCACCCGAAGCATCGCCGGCATTGTCATTGGCCGTTGCCTGGATGACCCAGTTGGTCCCGGTGGCGGTATACGAGTATCCGCTTCCACTGAAGTACTTGCCGTTCAGGTCGGTTACGGAGAGCGTGGTCAGGTCACTGATTGCTGTAGGCCATGCGCTCTTTTCGACATAGTATACCTTGGTTGCCGTGGCAATCGAGCCCAGACTGGTCTGAGCTTCGGTAGCCATTGCACGATACTTGTTTCCACCCATCAGCGGGATGGCGACAGCCGCCAAAATCGCAACGATAATGGCCACAACCATCAGTTCCACCAGTGTGAAACCTGCTTTTTTCTGTTTTCTAGTCTTCATTTAGTTCTCCTTGTTTATGTCCATTCTTCATTTTCTACCACGTCACGGATACCCCTTCCGCGCTATGCCATCCCCTCGGATGTGCACTTAAATTTTCATCTATCTCCATCTCTGCGTCCATCCGCCCCCTTTCGCTTAGTGTACTTTCATCGAAATCGTGAAGATCGGCATATAGATCGCCAGAATCAGCGTCAACACGAAGCCGCCGAACACGCAGATTACAACTGGTTCGAACAGCGCCATGGAAGTCATGATGGAGGTTTCCACCTGGTCCTCGTAAAGATCGGATACGCGCTCCAGCACCTCGGGCAGTTGTCCGGAATCCTCGCCAACAGAGACCATGCGGGTTATCAACCCAGGGAAAATCCCGCTTTCACTCAAGCTCTGGGCAATGCGATGTCCGGTTATGATTTTTTCCCGAACTTCGCTGATGTTTTTTTCAATCACCTTGTTGCCGGCGGCATCGCCGCAGATTTCCAGAGCAACGGAAATCGGAACACCGCTATGCACCATAATCGACAGGCTGCGGCAAAATCGGGCCATGACATATTTCTTGATAAGATCCCCTGCGTACGGCACCGCCAGCTTGAAACGGTCCTTCCGGTAGGCTCCGCTTTCGGTCCTGCCGTAGAGCACACCCAGCGTGACAGCGATCACAATCCCTAGAAAGATAAAAACAAAATTCTCCACAAACATATTATTCAAAAAGAACACTGCTCGTGTGAAGGGAGGAAGGTCGGACCCGAATCCGGCAAAGATGTCCGTAAACTGCGGAAGGATGTAGAGCGTCATGATCAGGCAAACGATCAGAAAGAAGATACCGATAAAGACCGGATAGGCCGACATGGCCCGTATGCGCCGCTGCAACTTGTCGGTCCGTTCCAGGTATTCAGCCAACTGGCGCAAGGTCTGCGGCAGCTTGCCCGACTCTTCGGCGACCCGAATCAGGCCGCAAAACATAACATTGAAGATTTTGGGATGAGCCGAAGCCGCTTCCGAAAAATTCTTGCCGTCATTCAATTGCTGGACAATGTCAATCAAGGCATGCCTCAGCGCCGGCTGTTCGATTTCCGTTCCGATGGTTTCAAGCGCATCACGCAACGGAACACCGGCGGTTACGGAAATGGCCAGTTGCCGGCAGAACACCGCCAGATCGCCCATTTTGACCCTGGATGTCAGCGAAATCGTTTTACCCTTATTCGAGTCCTTGGCTTTTTTATTATCCGACTCCGAAGCGACAATGGGCCGCAATTTGACCGGTTCGGCGCTGATCAGATCAACAACGGTCAATCCCTTTTTCCGGAGGAACTCCAGAGCTTCGAGACGATTCGAAGCCTCGATGCTGGAACGGATGTCCTGCCCTTCCTTGTTCTTTGCAACATAGTTGAATACTGCCATAGCCGTGTCCCTTATGTACTGTTAATCCATTTGGCAAACGCTGATTGCTTCGCTGATCGTGGTTTCGCCGCTACGGACCCTGCTGAATCCGTTCTCGGCCAGGGTTTCCATGCCTTGCTCAACGGCGGTGCGCCGCAATGTCATATCATCAACGTCCTGATGCACCTGCTCCCGTATGTCGGCAGTGACTTCCAAAAACTCGAATATGGCCCGCCGCCCCTTCATTCCGCGGTTGCGGCACTGGTTGCAGCCGGTTCCGTGGTAGTAGGTCCAGCTTGGTGAATCGGGAAAGATGGGTTTTACCCATTCCATTTCGCCCTCGTCGGGGTGGTATTCCGTTTTGCAGTTGGGACAGATTTTCCGCACCAGACGCTGGGCAATGATCAAGCGCATGGTCGCGGCCGTCAGATAGGAAGGAATACCGATGTCCCGCAGACGACTGAACGAAGAAGTTGCATCGTTGGTATGCAGCGTGCTCAACACGATATGGCCTGTCAGCGAGGCCCGCATGGCGATCTCCGCGGTTTCGGCGTCACGAATTTCCCCGATCATCACGGCATCCGGGTCCTGACGGAGGATGTGCCGCAAGCACTCCGCAAAGGTGAGGCCGATCTTCGGCCGGGTCGGCATCTGGTTGACCCCGTCGATCAGGTATTCCACCGGGTCCTCAACGGTCTGCACGTTCCGGGTCGGGCTTCTAAGAATATTTAGCGCGCTGTAAAGGGTCGTGGTTTTACCGCTACCGGTCGGCCCGGTCAGCAAAATGATGCCGTTGGGCATGCCCAGTATTTCCTTAAAGCGTTTCAGGTTGCGCCCCTCGAAACCGATATCCTCGAGATCCAGCAACAGGCTCTGCTTGTCGAGAATACGCATAACCACCTTTTCACCAAAGACCAGCGGCATGGAGGATACACGCACATCGATTACACGACCGGAAAACTTGAATTTAAAGCGGCCGTCCAGCGGCAGGCGCCGTTCGGCGATGTCCATTTCGGACAAGATCTTGATGCGGGTAATGATAGCGGAATACAGGCTCTTCGGCGGGGGCGTGACCGGATGAAGCACGCCGTCGACGCGCAAACGGACCGAACAGCTGTTTTCACCCGGCTCAAAATGGATGTCCGACGCCCCATCGCGCACGGCTTCCATCAGCAGCAGGTTCACGTAGCGGACCACCGGCGCATCATTGGCGTGAACCAGTAGCTGGTCGACATCGCCCATGTTGGCTTCGCCCAGTGTTTCGATCGCTTCGGCCGCCTCGACATCCACAATGTCCTGCAACCCGGCTTCCACATAGGCCTCTTCACGATAGCACTTGTCGATGATCGTGGAGATCTTATCCTCCGTGCTGACCGCCTTGTGGATTTCGAGGGAGGTCAGTGAGCGGACGGTATCGACCGCATCCATATCCAGGGGATTCTTCATCACCAACGTGATGGAAACCCCCTCTTCCTTCTTCAGCGGAATCAGGCAATAGCGACGAGCGACCGATTCGGGAATCATGTCGTACTCGTCGCGTTTGAGGTGAAAATCCTCGCCCAGCTCCAAGAAGGGAATATTCAGCAGTTCGGAAAAGGTGAGTGCAATGTCTTCCGGAGAAGCCAGTTGGTTATCGATCAGGATATCCGTTAGCACCTGGCCGGTTTCTTCCTGGATGGTTAATGCCTTTTCCAGTTCCACCGAACCGACACGGCCGCTGCGGATCATCATTTCACTGAGTTGATCGGTAATCATAACGTACTATCTCTTTATCTTTGCTCTCACCTTTTCCACGGTTGTCCAGCCTATTCGCCGGCTTCCGCGTCGGAGGAATTCATACCCCGTACAAGATTGAGGATGTCCTGGTTGTCGACAGGTTCATCTTCGGTACTTTCTTGAACAATGGCAGGCTCAACCTTCTTTGCCGGGACGGGAGCTGGCTTGACCGCTTCCGGAGCTTCAACGGCCACCGGTTCGCTTTCGATATCGTCCTCTACGGGCATCTCGTCGGTCAGCCCCATGGCAACCTCTTTGGCAGCCTTGGCCGTGGCGGATTCGCCAGCATAGGTTTCACGATCGATAATAGAGGCCTTGATGAAGATCAGCAGATCAATCTTTTCCTTCCCTTTGACTTCCCGGCGGAACAGGCGGCCCAAGAAGGGAATATCGCCCAATAGTGGAACCTTTTTGACTTCGACACTGTCCCTCGAAGTTTGCAGACCGCCTATCACTACAACTTCCTGGCTCTTCAGCAAAATCTGGGTTTCCGCTTCGCGAACCGTCATGATTGGATATTTAGTCCTTTGGCTGATATCGGATTCCAGCAACTCAACCGAACCATCCGTAAAACCAGCGATTTCACTGACCACCGGATGGACCACCATGTTGACATATTCGCCATCAGAGACCTGTGGCAATACATTCAGCTGGATACCGATGTTTTCATAGTAGTCGAGCGTGATCGTTGATTGGGAAGAAGCGCTTCCCCCACTGGTATTCGCACGAAGAATCGGGTATTTTTGGCCCACAAGAATCGCAGCTTCCTGATTGTCAAGCGTCAGAATGCGCGGGGCAGACAGTATGTTGACATCATCCGTCGACTGCTGGAACTTGAACAGCATGTCGAAACCCGCATCCCCAAGCCTGGAATAGGAGAGTCGCAAACCATTGTCCTGCGAGAACATTCCCTGCCCTCCGGCTACAATAGGATCGGTCACGGCCTGAACCGGGTTTAATACATTGCCTCCACTATCGACAACAGGAACAGTGGTGGAACCCAACGTCGGGCCGGAGACCTGTTCAATGGCGGTCATAAGATCTAGACCGATATCGGAATTCTTACCCATGTTGACTTCCATGAAACGGGCTTCAATCAGCACTTGGACCGGCGGAACATCCAGCTCCTCGATGATGTCGCTAATAGCCGTCAGCGAGGCAGGTACGTCTGTGATGACAATGGTCTTACTCTTTTGGATCTGTTCCCTCTTGGCACGCTGGCGGACGCCGGCTTGTTCCGTGGCGCCACGCCCCCCTGTATCGCTTCCACCGAATTCCCACCCGGGCAGTCCCTTGGCCTGCTGAATGGTGAATTTGCCGCGGCTGGTCAGCTGCGCTTCGCAGACGGCCTTGATGTCGTAGGCGTCGAGATACTTCAGCGTGAAGACCTTGGAGGCTAGCGGTTCGATGCCTTCGACCGTCACAATGTTTTCGAGTTTGCTGATCACGATGGTGTCGCCGACCACGCGATAACCGAAGCCATATGGCTTGAGGATAACGTCGAGGGCTTCCTGCCAGGGAATGTTGTTGAGACGCACATTTACGTTGTCGGACACCACGTCGGGACCGACGACGATGCTCTGGCCCGTCTGCAGGGAGTACGCCTTGAGCACCTCGGATATGTTGGCGTTCTTGACGTTGATGGTGACGTATTCCGAGCTCATCGCATCATCGCCGGGATTGATCATGGCGGTATCGACCGAGTCAGGCTGTTGTGCCGGCGCATTCATTTGCCCGAGCATGATAAACGCGATTACCCCCGTCGTGAGGATCATTGCATTGGTAGTGCTTAGCTGCTTCTTCATCATATTCTCCTTATGTTAAGCGCACGGACACTTTAAGCAACCCCTGTGCCAACCTATCCCTTCATCATTAATAACTCTTTTTATGTTTCCGGCCCCTTCACCCCGTCCAAGAACGCCAAATGAAAGCCCGAACCCGACATACCAATAGGTTCATCGCACTCGCCGATTTGCGCAAGACGGGTAACGACTGAAAGATTTATCCACCTTTCCCTGATGATGGTTGAAGGGAAACCGGAAGCGTCCCTATAGGGGAAACCCCGATAGGCGATCTACAAAGTGAGAAATGCGAGGCGGGAGGCGGGAGGCATGAGGCGTGCGGATGGTTCCGAATTCCAAACCAACGTTAACGAAGAATCACGACTCAACCGTCACTCTTCATTGCCGCATCAGCGATGGGAGTCGTTTTCAACCCAGTGAACGGCCCGCTGCATCAGTTCCGTACCGCTGCGCAACTGCAGCTTATCCTTGATGTGCGCGCGATAGGTCTCGATGGTCTTGACGCTGAGGTTCAGTTGATCCGCGATCTCGCGGGTAGAATTGCCGCGTCCGATCAGCTCGAAGACTTCCAGCTCGCGCAGGCTAAGGAGCTCCGCACCCGTGCGTGGTTCTTCGCTTCCACTTCGAAATGCCATCTTCAACATCTGCGACGACATCGTCTTGCTGACATAGATCTCGCCTTCGAGGACCTTCTCAATCGCTTGGATCAGGGTGGTTGCGGCAGCCTGCTTCATGACATATCCACTCGCGCCGGCGCGCAGAGCATGTTCTGCGTAGAGCGATTCATCATGCATCGACAGGACCAGCATCGGGATCTGCAGCCCGAGGTCGTCAATCAACTTGATCAATTCCAATCCGTTGGAATCCTCCAGCGAAATATCGACCAGGATCACATCGGGATCCAATTTGCGGATATCCGCGAGTGCGGCGGACACACTTCCGGACTCGCCGCACACTTCCAGCTCCCGCTCCTGCTCGATCAACTTGATCAAGCCCTGCCGTACAATGGGATGGTCGTCCACCAGGTAGACCTGCTTTTTCTTTGACGCCGCAGCGCTGGAACTCTGTTTCTTGTCCGTACCCATTGCCATCTACACCTCAACAACCGCTAGTTCATCTTCTTCCAGCACGCACAACACCCGCGAACCGCCCTCTGTAAAGGCCCCGACCTTGAGGTGCCCGCCGATGGCCTCGGCGCGATACTGCATGGTTTTCATTCCGAGCCCGCTCATGTTGTCCGGCATATCCTTCCAGACTCCGTTGTCGATGACCTCCAACCGGGGAATCCCGTTGACACGCGAGACAATGATGTCGATGCGCGTTGCTCCGGAATGCCGAACGGCATTGTTCAACGCCTCCTGGGCAATGCGATACAGGTGGGTTTCCACCGCCCCGTCGGCAAACTCGACGGACTCGTCCAGCCGGGCCACACACAGAATGCCACAGCTGCTGGTGGTCGTACGGGCCATCTCCCTCAACGAGTCGAACAATCCTTTGCGAACAATTTCCGAAGGCATGAGCCCGCGGGAGATTTGCCGGATCTGGTTGCTGGCCTCGTCGGCCAGCGATGAAATCTGCAAGGCATCCGTTTCGTCGGAATTGCCAATCCGTTTGAGGCTGTTGGCCAGCGAGCGGCTCAGGAGACTAATGCCGGTCAGGAGCTGCCCGATGGAATCGTGCAGGTCCTGACCGATCCGCCGGCGCTCCCTTGTGGTAACTTGCGCAATCTCTTCGGCATATTGCGGTGGCGTGACATCGCAGACGGCATACAGCATGCAGTTGTCGGCGGCCGAAAACTTCCGGATCTCAACATCGCGCCGCGAACCATCCAGGCAGAAAAACACACAACTGAGAATCGCTTCGTTGGTATCCGGCGAGCAGGAAGTAATGACGCCGGCATCCACTTCCGAGAACAGGTCGTGCAGGTTCATGCCGACCAGATGACCGGAGGTGTATCCAAAGGCGGACGGGATTTTTGAGCCGGCAGAGCGAATCGTATCGCTTGCATCCACCAGCAACAGGCAGATCCGTTCATCGGCCAGCACCGTCTCGCACACTGCGGCATCGTTGTCCGCCACGATCGACAGGAGCGACACCTGCACGCACGTAAACCGCCAGCGGTCGCGCTTTCGTTCATAGGGAAGTACGGCCAGATGCGTGCGCGTGCCTTCTCCATAGCGCACGGAAAAGGAAACCGGCATGCGGGTTTCCACCGCCTCACGCAAGACGCAACTATCAAATACATGGGCAGGATCGCTCAGAAAACGAAAGTGCGCCGACGGGGTGGCGGGATCCTGGCTTGAGCGGAAATGATGCAACAGACGGTGATGCTCATCAAAAACGCAAATGACTATTTCCGCCACGCCGGGTGGCGGCGGCGCGCTTTTCTCCTCAATCTTTTTGGCAAACCCAAACATGCTACTCCCTTCGGAATCCGGATCCCCTCCCCTTGAACAGGGACAATACCGCATGTTTTGCGCCAATCTAGCCTGATGCCATGCCACCGTCAATCATATCCACCCATACTGAAAGCCATTGGAAGTCCATTTATTCGTCGTTCCGCGCATCGATTCGGTCGACCTTCTCAAAAGCCCTTGTCTTTTTGGCTTAAATGCCTATCAATCTAGACATGTTTTGCAACAAATAGGAGAAACCAGTATGAAGGAAAGAAACACCCCCTATAAATGCCATGTTTTTGTATGTACCCGTTCCCGCAATGGAGAGGAAAAGGCCTGTGCCGATGCGGATAGCACTTCGATCAAGGCAATACTCAAGGATGAAATCAACGACCGTGGCTGGAAAGGCAAGGTTCGCATAAGCGAATCCGGATGTCAGGGCGTTTGCGGGGTTGGTCCCAATATCATGATCTATCCCCAGGGCCGGTGGCTGTCGCAGGTTAAACAGTCCGATATACCCGATGTGCTCAAAATCATTGAACAGCAGATCGAAGCGTGATTATATAGGACCGATTTAGTGAGGTATAATTTACATGTCCGAAGCACTTGAAAAACTCTACGCCCATTACCGCGAGGGCGACAACCAATTCCAGCTCGCTGGCGGCGAGGAAGGTTGCATGAAGCTGGCCAACGATTTCTACGACCAAATGGAAATCCTGCCCGAAGCGCGACGCATCCGCTTTTTGCACCCGAACGATCTCATCGAGTCGCGCCGGAAACTTGGCCTTTTCCTATGTGGTTACATGAATGGCCCCGAGCGCTACGAAGAGGAATACGGCCCCATCCAACTGGCACCGGCCCACGGCCATATCCCCATTGGCACCGCCGAAAAGGAAGCGTGGTTGCTCTGTATGGAAAAGGCGCTCGAACTCCAAATCTATCCGCAGGAATTCAAGGATTTCCTGATGAAACGCTTTTCAGTCCCGGCCGAGCGCTGCCGCAACCGGCCCTAGGCGCGCTTGGTCAGTCCAACGGCCAGTAAAACAATCCCCACCAGTCCGAGCACGCTCGCCACAAGGCACGCAAGAACCGTGTTCAGGAACAGGTTCGGACTGACCGGTCGGCGTACCGTTTCGGCCACATCGATGATCTCCACCAGGTGGCTAGGAACGTCCATCAGTATCATCTCTTGCTTCAGCCGCTTATACAACTGATCGTAGATTGACCGTTCATTCTCAAGATTGGCGATGGCGTTGCGATATTCCGGATCCTTGCGCATCTGGGCGTCGAGCCCCTGCGCCTGTGTCAGTTGGACCAACCGTTCATCCAGCTGATCCCTTCTATGCTGCGCAACCTCATGTTCTGTCTTGATGCGATTGCAAAGTGAGGACAGGCGTTCCTTCAGGGATTTGTCAATCTGTACCTGCTGGTTAATGTAGCGAAGCCGCTCCGGGTGATTGGGCCCAAATGCATCATCCAGTTCTTTGATCTTCAGCGTAATCTCTTCCCGGCGCTTCAGCAAACTGTTCAAGAATTGATTATCCGGAAACTGACCCGCCACCTCAATCATGTTCTCCCGAGTCATGCTTGCAAGGTTTTTGAGTTTTTCCAATTGTGCACTGGTCTCATCACACACCCGCTCTGTGGACAGCTGATCGGCTTTCACCTGCTTTATCTGAGCGTCTTCTACATACTCTGATCCAATATAATACTTGCGCACCGCATAGACCTGCTTCTCTGCTTCAAGCACTCGTTCAGACTGCGCTTTAAGCGCATCATCCATTTTTTCGAGCCGAACTTTCCGTTTTTTGCTTTCCTCCTCCAACCGGAAGTCGCGATAGACTTCGGCGGTTTCGTTGGCAATGCGCGCGGCTTCGTCCGGATCAGGTCGCCGGCAAACGATCCTAATCAACGACGTGTCCCGTTCCTGGATGACGGTCATGCTATTGGCAAGAATCTTCAGTGCAACCTCACGCCGAAGGAGCTCCCCGTTTTTGCTCCATTCTTGCCGCAGGTTGAGTCGGTTAATGACTCCGTCACGAACCGCGTCGGACTGAAGCACCTCAAACTGTTCGCGAAGAAAATTGGGATCGTAGGTTTGGCATTGACCGGTCGAGGAATCGAGCGAATCGACCGGCCTATCCTTGTTCACGGCGATGCGAGCCTGGGCCATGTAGATGTTTGGAAGCGTTAACGTGAACACTACACCCGCAACAACGATAATCGGCACCAACACCAACGATGCGATTCCGGCTGTGACCAAGCCCTTTTTCATCCCCACCCCCGACGGAAATCCATGCTATGCAAGAAACCGCTCGATAGTCCGGTCGATGCGCTTCAGCACCCGCTCGCGACCGAGGACAGCTAGTACAGGAAACAGGTCGGGGCCCGATTGCGTTCCGGAAACGGCGATGCGGACCGGCGGCATGACCGCGCCGAAGCCTAGATCGGACTGCTCGACAAAGTCATGCAGCGCCTTATCCGTGCTGGCGACGTCGAATGACGGGAGGGCTTCAAGGATTGCGCGAACTTGGCCGAGCACCTCCGCAACCCCCTCCTTCTGCAGTTTCTTGCTTACGGCCTTTTCATCGTAGGCATAGTCGTCGGTAAAAAAGTAGCAGACCATCGGAACGATATCGGCAACGGTTTTCACACGTTCGTGAACCAGCGCAAACACCTTCTCGGCATATTCCGGCTCGGCGTCGATACCCGCCTTTTCCAGCTCGCCGAAGCAGATGGCCGCGAACTCGTCGATCGGTAGCTTGGCCATGTATTCCCCGTTCATCCACGTCAACTTCTTTAAATCCACCTGCGCAGGCGAAGATTGGCAACGGGAGAGATCGAAGGCCTCGACCATCTCTTCGATGGCCATCACTTCGCGGTCATCACCGGGCGACCAGCCCAGCAGCGCGAGATAGTTGAACAGCGCTTCGGGCAGGAAGCCCTTTTCGCGGAAGTCGCCCACAAAGGCATCGCCGTCGCGCTTGGAATACGGTTTGCCCTGCGCGTTCACGATCATCGGTAGGTGCGCAAACTTCGGCACGTCGGCCCCAAGCGCTTCGTAGAGGGCGATATGGCGGAAGGTATTTTCCACGTGGTCGTCGCCGCGGATCACATGCGTCACGCCCTGCTCGATGTCGTCCAGCACATTGGCCAGATGGAAGACCGGTGTGCCGTTCGAGCGGACAATCACGAAATCCTGCATGTTTTCGGCCGCCTTGGTCAGCGCCCCCTTGATGCCGTCCTCGAAAGAGATGGCTTTGCCGGGCATCTTGAAAATGACGCACTCGCCCTGCCCCAGTCCACCCTTGTCCTCCTTGTAGGCATGGCCCTTTTCAAGCAGCTTTTCAGCGGCGGCCAGATGCGCCTCCATGCGGGTGCTTTGGTAGAGAGGCTCGCCATCCACGTCCAGCTTGAGCCATTCCATCGCTTCGAGCAGCGTCTGGATGGCCTCCGGCGTCGAGCGCTCGCGGTCGGTGTCCTCCACCCGCAGCAAAAACTCGCCGCCGTGGTGACGGGCAAACAGCCAGTTGTAGATCGCCGCGCGCATGTTGCCAATGTGGACATGCCCCGTCGGGCTCGGTGCAAAACGTGTACGTACTTTCATGAGTCAAACCTCCGGTTTGAATGCGTGAGTCGTGAAACATGAGCCGTGATTCTTCCGTTCACGCCTCTATCGTCACTCATCACGAAATTATTCTATCCAAAATCATTTTGTCGGTATTCCGATTGTTCTACCTTCTTCGAAAACTCGGAGGCTACCCCATGCAAGCGCACGATGTAAAAGAAATCCTGATCGATAAAACCACCATCGCCCGGCGCGTCGACGAGCTGGTCGACGACATCGCCGCCACCGTCGAACCCGGCAACCTCGTCGTCATCGGCATCCTCAAGGGCAGCTTCATGTTCCTCGCCGACCTCATGCGCAGCATGTACCGCCACGATCTCCATCCCCGCATCGATTTCCTGACCCTTTCCAGCTACGGCTCCGGCACCGAATCCTCCGGCGTGGTCTGCATCGTCCACGACATCCGCGAAGACATCCAAGGGGCCGATATCCTGCTCGTCGACGACATCCTCGACACCGGCCGCACCTTGGCTTTTACGAAAGAACTACTGCTTGGGCGAGGCGCAAGTTCGGTCAAGAGCTGTGTCCTACTGGATAAGCAGACCCACCGCGCCGTCGATTTCGAGGCAGACTATGCCGGGTTCCCCATCGGCGACCATTTCGTCGTTGGCTACGGCCTCGACTACGACAACCTCTACCGAGAGCTCCCCCACATCGCCAAGGTCAGCTTCAAGAACTGATCGACCATGGCCGACGTGGCTTTGGTGAAGAAGGAAGAAGGGGAAACGTTAAATTGGTTTACTATTGAGCACGTATCCGGAAAAACTTCTTTTCTCCGGAAACCGGCAAGGACCATTCAACGGCATCTCCGGCATTTGTCCACGTTGATAGGTCGTCGGACTGTTCTATTTGTAGATTCAGATATGCACTTCCGTTCGATGCAGTCACACCGATATCGCCAACCCGAAGGTCCAGCACTGCATTGCTGGTATACAACCCAAACGTGGAACTGTGGTTCCGGATATAGCTTGCAATGGCCGAATCATTAACGCCGGGAACCAATCCAACCGAAGCTTCCCAAACATCATCAAATCCATCGTTGTCGGAATCGCCTGGATAAACGGCTGTCCATAGCCATGCAAGCGAGGTATCAAGACTGCTCAACTTCAAAACAACGTTGCTTCCACTTCCGCTGACGCCTGGATCAACGGACCAGCCAGCATTGGCAAAGTTTGTTCCCCCAGCCTGAACCACACGATCAACCTGACACGTCACCGTCGCATGCCATGCATAGGTATGTGCTCCCGCGCTCGGAACCGGCGTCCCATGAGGCGACGCGATTTGCAGATTGTAGTCCCGCGCATCATACGCAGCAGCAATCACAGTGCTTGCTAAACTTGCGGCAATCGAGCCATCCGTCGTATCAACCGAAAGCGGCACAACCACCGTCTGCGGAACGCTCCACGCGAACGAACAGAGAACCAACCAGCTGACAAAAAGAATCCGGATCATAGCTCCCCCCCTTAGTTCCCGCCTCGTACCGGCCAGATCAAATAGTGGTTAGTGATGCTGGTGTTATTGAAAATCGGAGGTGCGATCATTTCTCCTTTACTCAAGGAAATGGCATAGGCATCACTGGGAAAAGGGACAACTCGGGTGCTTGTCCAGTATATCCCGTTCTGGACATTCTGGAATGGATGGCCGGTTGGCAGAGCCGGATCAAAGTGACTGTAATCAATCAGAGAGGCCAACTCGTTGGCGGTCGGCAGCCGCCAATCACCATACCCCCCCGCACCCACAGACGAACACTCATCGAGCGCGCCCGCCCACTCCGCGGGAGCGAATGCATTCGCATTTTTCAACCATTCAAGCCCCGTAAGACGGTCAACGACAGTATCGCCCTGATCTATAAAGCGTGGATTAGGCCATTCGCCACCGGAACGATACGTACCGTCATCACCAAATCGGTACTGTGCGGTTTGTCCACTTCGGGCGGCGGGAGCAATAGCATTGGCCTGGATGGCACGAACGGGGATTACGTTCATGAAACCTGCATCTTTGCTCTGACGAAAATTCGTCCCCATGTAAGGTTCATAGGCCCAGGCAAAATTCGTAAAGAATGAATCGGTCGTTCCGGTCCACATCATGGGCAGGCCGCCACTCGAAAACATGGAGGGATCCCATGCCGGGTCATGCCCAAAATCCCGTAACGACTCGCATTCCCGGACCGAGGGTATCCGCCAGTCGGAAAAACCCGCATAGGTACTACCGCTACATTCATCAACCGCCATCTCCCATGCTGCGGCAACCAGTCCATAAACAGATCCGTCAAAATCCATCTCCCACATCAATCCAGTCAAAGAGTCGACCAAAACATTATCACCATTGATCTGAACCATTTCAAACCGCGGATTGGGCCATGCGACGCCGGATTGCAAATCACCGTTGTCACCAGAATGATACGAGTTGGTTTGTCCGGTTTGCGGCACCGGGCACGGAGGAATAAAGGTGTTGAGCGAGGCCCCATCATCAACTATCAGATTGACCTGAACCGAGGCAGCCTTCCCGTCCTGATCGGCCCCCGCATTCCAGACAATCAGCTTGTTGGTTCCGGTGGTAATTCCCGTCCCAATATCCCCCGTAAAGGCATAGGCGGCGACATCCTGCGTTCCGTTTGCAATCCGCACGGAAACATCTACCGCATTCGTGACATCGCTGGAGACATCATAGTGGATATCCACCAGCTTGGTCCCCGCACGCTGGACCGCCGACACATTGCTGACCGTTACAGCTGCCGACACCGCGCACACGCCTGCAGCAAGAAAACACCCTATCCATAATATCCGTTTCAATCCGTTCCCCCTTCCCTTCAGCCACTCCAACCAGCAAAAAAAGTTTGAAATAAAATACCATCAAAACAACAGACCTTCAAATATAAACACTGCACTTTTAAGATGACATACATGTGTCGTATGTAAAAATTGCAAATCTGAAATCGAAAACCGAAGTCCGGGCCCGTAAAGTGCCGATATGAACGTCGTCTACAACGCTTCGGCAGGCACCGGCAAGACCTACCAGGTCACCCAGCTGTATGAAGAGCTGGTGCTGAACGAAGGCATCGATCCGCGCGAAATCCTACTGATGACGTTCACGGACAATGCGGCCGCGGAGTTACGCATGCGCGTGGCGCACCGCCAGCTGAAGGCGCGCCGGACGGCCGAAGCCGAAGGAAACGACGAAACGGCCGGGCGCGCCATTGCCGCCTCGTCCAAGCTGGCATCCGCCCCCATAGGCACGATCCACTCCTTTTGCACCCGCCTGCTGCGCGAACACGCATTGGAGGCCGGGCTATCGCCGGGTTTCACTGTGCTCGTGGGCGACGAACGCGACGACCTGCTGAACCAAATCTGCCGCGACGAGTTGTTGTCCCGGCTGGATTCCGACGTCGATTTCAAGGTCTTCTGCTCCGGAGCCCACATCATTGGTTCCGGCCAGGGGTTCGGCACCAGCATAACCGAAACGGTCCCCAGCCTGATGAACCAGGCCGGCAGCCTCGGGATTTCGCTCGAAAACGCCGAAGCCCTGCTACCCGTCCCCCTGCCACCGGTCTCCATGGACGAGTTTAGAAAGGTGCACCTTCGCCTGATGGATTTGCCTAAACGATCCGCGAAAGTCGAGGAAGCCACGGTGGTGCTGGGCAAATGCATCGGGGATGCCGCCAGTGGCGCCGATATTGCAGACCTTTTCGATCGGCGTTTTTCCGGCCATTTTTCCTATGGCAAAGCCAAGACAATCTATCCCGACTTCAAGGCCCTGAAGGAGGAAGCACGCGACCGGCAGCGCTACAGCGCCCGCTATCCGGCGGCCAAGGCGTTCGCCCGTTATGTGCAGGCGGTGGTGCGACGTTTCCAGCAACGCAAGCACGACATGAACACCGTCGACTTTGACGACCAGCTCCAACTGGCGGCGCGATTGCTTAAGGGCGAAAAGGCCCGGCCGGTGTTCCAATACGTTATCGTCGACGAAGTGCAGGACACCTCGCGCATCCAGTGCGACATCATCCAAGCATTGTGGAACGGAGCAACCAAACTCGTCATCTGCGGGGACAAGAAACAGAGCATCTACACCTGGCGCGGCGCCGATCCGCAGGTGATGCCCGACCTTGAAACCGCCATTCTCTCCGCCGGAGGGAAAGCGGAACACCTGCAAACCAGCTACCGTAGCAAGACGCCAATCCTGGACGTGGTGAACCAGCTCTTTGCTTGCGTCTACGGTGCGGAGGACTATGCAAAAGGGGATTACCTCGAACCGAATGCCGGCTTCAAGACGGACTCCGAAAAACCATGCATAGAATTCCTGTCCCCGGACGATGACGACGAAGAACGTTCGAAACAGGAAAAGGTCGCCGCCGAAATGGAAGCGGTCGCCAAACGGATTCGTTTGCTGGTCGAGGACTCGCCCGATTGGAAACCGTCCTTCCGCTATGCCGACGATGGGTTCCGTCCGACCGACGAGTTCAACGCGTATCGCTATTCGGACATTCTGATTCTGTTGCGCCGGACCACGCATCAATCGGCCCTCGAACAGGCGCTGCGGCATGCCGGCATTCCCTACACGCTGGGCGGCAAGGGCCGCGGCTTGTTTACGCGTCAGGAGACGCGCGATGTTTCGCTATTCCTCAACGTGCTTACGAATCCCCAGGATACCTGGTCCCTGATCGGCTTCCTGCGCTCGCCCTGGATCGGCTTGTCGGATGAAACCATTGCCGAGTTGGCATGGAGCGAAGGTGCTTTTTCGGTCGAGCATCTGGTGGAACGATATGCCGCACAGACCGATGTAATCGACCGCTACCGCGCGTTGCTCGGCACCAAGCTGGCTTCGGAACTCGTACGCATGCTGATTGATGAAACGGGCTACGACGCCCTGCTTGCCGGCTTGCCGCGCGGCACGCAGCGGCTCGCCAACCTGCGCAAGGTGCTCGACTGGCTGCGCGAAACCGAGCGCGGCGCGCACACCACACCGGCCGCCGTAGCCCGCAAGCTGGCCGAGCAGGTGGCCAATCCGCCGCAGATCCCCGAAGCCGCGTTGCTCGATCCCGCCCAGAACGCCGTTACCATCATGACCGTGCATGGCGCGAAGGGATTGACCAAGCGCGTGGTTTTTGTCCCGGATATGAGCTTTACCGACAATCCCGACCGTAGCTTTGCCCAGGTGTTTTTTGAACAAGAACGCCCGAAACTCGGATTGCGCATCACGGCGCCGGACCGGAGCAGCGTCAAATCGCCGGGCTTCGAGGAAGCCGGCAGACGAGCGGCCGCGATTCGCGCACACGAACGGAACAACCTATTCTATGTGGCCATGACACGGGCACGCGACCTGGTGGTGACCTCAGCTTCCGTCGGACAGAAACCTTCCGGGTGGCTCGAACAGATGGAAAGCCTGATCGGCTCCGCCATTCCAGCCATCCCCTACTCCACCTTGGCCGCGGCCGCCGAAAAACCGAAAACCGAAAACCGCCAAACCCAAACCTCCCGCCAGCTTTGCGCCGCGGTGGAATCACTACCTGCCCCACCCCGGCTCTCCCCGCTTCAGCGGTTACCGGCGACCCGGCTGGCGCGGGAACAGGACGAAATCGAACGGGATCACGAAGCAACCGACGCAACCATCCAGCATACTTCCGCATGTTCGGCGGCGTTGGGTTCGCTGGGCCACGCGGTACTGGAACAGCTGGCCCTGAACGACTGGCAGGGCTCGGTGGCCGAATGGCTCGAAAACCTGCGCGATGATTTCGCCATTGGCAAAGAGGATGCCGCGTCGATGACCGACCGGATCGAGCAAACGCGGAACCAGATGGTTTCCCTCACGGCCACGATGACCGACGTGCGACCCGAGTTTCCATTCGTGTTGCGCCGGGACAACATGCTTATCGATGGCACCATCGATCTGCTGTGTCGCAGCGAACATGGCTTCGCCCTATTCGACTATAAGTTTACCGAGAGCACGACCGACGAGGTGGCGCGGCAGTACCAGGCACAAATGGAGATCTACCAACAAGCGGCCGAGAAGTGTTTTCCGGATGCGGCGGAGGCATCCATCAACTTGATCGTTGTTTCATCGAAATCGGTCTCGGTGGTTCCCGTTGTTTTTTAGCTCCGCGCGCTTGAAGAGACATAGCCATTCAGCCTACATTTTCTGCAACATGAATGATATCGATACCCTGGTTATTATCCCGACCTACAACGAAATGGAAAACATCGGCCGCATTGCCCCGACCGTGCTCGATACATCCCCGCATGTGGACATCCTATTCGTCGACGACAATTCCCCTGACGGCACCGGCAAGCTTGCCGACGACCTGGCGGAAAAGAACCCGCGCATCCACGTTATGCACCGCACGGCCAAGGACGGCCTGGGGCGCGCATACATCGCCGGCTTCAAATGGGCTCTGGAACGCGATTACAAGTTCGTCATGGAAATGGATTGCGATTTCTCACACGATCCAAAAGAGATTCCCAACTTCCGCGACAAAGCGCTGGCGGACAGCGACCTTGTGCTGGGTTCGCGCTATGTCGGCGGTATCCGCGTACTCAACTGGCCGATGAACCGGCTCATGCTCAGTCGCGGCGCAGGGGTATACGTCCAGATCATTACGGGCATGCCGTTCTCGGATCCAACCGGTGGCTTCAAATGCTTCCGGCGCGAAGTGCTCGAGTCCTACGACTTCGACAAGGTCAATGCCAATGGCTACGGCTTCCAGATCGAAATGACCCACAAGGCTTGGATGAAAGGGTTCCGCATTGGCGAGATTCCAATCATCTTCGAGGATCGCAAGGAAGGCACCTCAAAAATGAGCGGCAACATTGTCTACGAAGCCCTGTGGGTGGTCTGGTCGCTCGCCGTGCGCAACGGCTTCCGCCGCAAACCCAGAATCAAGCGCTAAGCAACCCCGCCAATACCGCCCAGCGTTCGATCTCAATCACCTCCGGCCGCTCGGCGTGCTCGATGCCGGCATCCGCCAGCAACGGGTCAACGGGCGAAATGCCCATGTGCTTGAGAATCGTCCCTATCTGCTTGCGGCGTTGCGAAAAGCAATGCTTTACCAGTTTCTTGAAGGTCGGATAGGTTGCGCCATCGACAACCGGCGTAGCCCGCCGCTCCATCTTGACCACGGCCGACCACACTTTGGGCGGCGGCAGGAAACAAGTGGGACTGATCTTCTTTACCATCGTGTTTTCGTAAAACACACCGGTCAGGATTCCGAGCATGCCATAATGCTTGTCGCCTGGAGGCGCCGTCAGGCGATCGGCCACCTCCTTCTGGATCGTGAGCGACATCAGCTCCGGCCGGTGTTCGCATTCGGCAATATCCACCATCAACCGACTCGCCACCGAATACGGCAAATTGGCCGCGACCTTGGTGATGCCGCCGGCAAACAACGCATCGAGATCGATATCCAATGCATCCTCTTCGATGAGCGTAAAACCAGCAAAGCGCGACTTCAGGTATTTCGCCATCGTCGGATCCTTCTCGATGCAGGTTACCGACTTTGATCGCGGAATGATCCGTTCCGTCAACGCACCGAGGCCCGGCCCTATTTCGAGCACCTGTTCATCCGGCTGGATATCGGCTGTATCCGCGATGATATCCAGAATATTGGCATCGATCAGATAATTTTGCCCCAGCCCCTTGTTGGGGCGGTGCCCCAACTGAGCCAACAGCCCCCGCACTTCCTTCGGACTCGTCAATCTTGGTTCGTCAGACATCTTGAATTCCTGCTCTACAGTATGATTTGACAAAATGATTACCCATTGATCCGGAAATTTTTTTCGAACTCCATGGGTTGGATTTTCCGGCCATCTCGACGGCGAGGGCGATCGCGCTTTTCATGCTCTTCGGCGAAGCTTGGTTCTTTCCGGCAATGCCGAAGGCGGTGCCGTGATCGGGCGAAGTGCGGATGATCGGCAAGCCGAGCGTGACGTTGACTCCTTCGTCGAATCCGATCATCTTCAGCGGCCCCAGCCCCTGATCATGATACATGGCCACCACGGCATCATACTGCCCGTTGAGCGCTTGGTAAAATATCGTGTCGGCCGGAACGGCATCGGAAACGTTGAAGCCCTTATCCCGCACAGCTTGAATCGCCGGATTGATCAGCTCGATCTCTTCGCGTCCGATCACGCCGCCGTCGCCGGCATGCGGATTGAGCCCGCAGACTCCGATCCTTCCATCCGCCAATCCAAACAACTTCAAGGCCTGTCCGGTCAGCTCAATGGCCTCGGCAATGTTTTCTTGCGTCAAGGAGGAAGGCACCGCGCTAATTGGAACATGGCGCGTCACCAGCATCACGCGCAGCCCCCCGCCGATGAGCATCATGCCGAAGTTTTTCGTGTTCGTGAGTGCGGCCAAAAACTCGGTATGGCCCGGCACATCGATTCCGGCCTTGTGGAAGCCCTCCTTGCAGATCGGGGCGGTAACCATCGCATCGAGATCGCTGGAAAGGCATCCATCCACCACCCGCCGGATGGCCTCCTCGGCCGCGAGCGAAGCATCGATGGAAACCGTTCCGGGGTCCCACGCCACATCAATCCCGACATCGCGCAAATGGACCCTCTCGGACACAGGCAGGCCGAGGACCTTGATTTGCCGCTTCATCGCCGTTACTGGACCATACAGCATGAATTCCATATCTTCCGGCCAGTCTTCGTCGGCGATAGCCTTTAACGCCACCTCCGGTCCAATCCCGTTGATATCCCCGATTGTGATTCCGATTCGTTTCATAGCCGGCAAATCTACCACAGCGGACCCAAAGGTCACGGAGTAAACGATTCACCTGAGCGCTTATTACAAAACGATGGGAAAGAAAAAGGCCTCGCGCAATGCGAGGCCTTTTCAGGGATCTATACCGATCGCTTAGACGAGCAACAGCTCGGCATAGCTCGGCAGCGGCCAGATGTCCGCCGGAACGATGGCTTCGAGCGCATCGACGGATGCACGCAGCTCACCCATGGCAGCAATCTGCTCGGCGGCTTCTTCCGCCTTTTCAAGCGCAGCAATGCCGGCAACTACCTTTTCGAGCAGGCTGGACATTTCGCCCGTGATACTCGCCACCGCCGGAACGGAGGAGTATTCGTTGATGGCCGTGACAACCGCGGGAACGACCATGCTCTTCGCGATATCCAGAGCCGTAGCAGCTTCAATACCGATCAGGGTTTCGTAGCATTCCACGTAGGTGTTGTAACGGGATTCCAGCTCCTCGTTGCTCAGCACGCCATACTTGGAGAAGATATCCTTCGCCTTCTGGGTCTTGAGCACTTCGAGCGCTTCTTCCGAAGTAACGAGGTTCGGCAATCCGCGGCTGGCGGCTTCGTCCAACCATTCCTGGGTGTAGCCGTCGCCGTTGTACAGGATACGCTTGTGT
>JBNLGU010000013.1:0-41113 GCA_050306215.1 Pontiella sp. | reverse complement strand
CGAGATCAGGGGCCCGTCCTCGGGAGCCCAGGCTTCGTCCAGCAGCTCGGCCACCTGCCGGCCGATCAGTTCGCCGCACCGTGTCACACGGAACGTGGCCTGCTTGATTTCCTCGGCAAGATCGTCGAGGCCGAGGTTCTCCGCCCCGGCATCGCGAATCTTCCGGTCGAGAGCCCTTGCAATCACACCGGGACCGCTGACGCCCACATTAATCACTGCTTCGGCTTCACCGAGCCCATGAATCGCCCCCGCCATGAACGGGTTGTCGCCCGGCTGGTTGGCAAACACCACAAACTTGGCGGCGCCGAAGCCGTTGCTCGCCGCGCTCGCTTCGGCCAGATCCTTGACCGTCTGCCCGAGCCGGGCCACGGCATCCATGTTCAATCCGTGCCGTGTGGATCCGGCATTGATGGAAGAACAGACCTTACCAGTTGAAGCCAAGGCTTCGGGAATGGCGGCGATGAGGCTTGCATCGCCCAGACCGATCCCCTTTTCGACATTGGCCGAGAACCCGCCTATGATGTCGATTCCCACTTCCGCGGCCGCCTGGTCCAAGGCCTTGGCAAGCAACACGAAGCCATCGGGTGTGAAACCGGCCCCCACGTGGGCGATCGGCGTGACCGAGATGCGCTTGTTGACCACCGGCACGCCATACTTGGCGCCGATGCGGTTGCACGTATCAACAAAGGTGCCGGCATAGCGTTTGATCTTATCCCCGATGTTCTGCGCCGTGGCGGCCGCATCGCCGGATCGGCAATCCAGCAGGCTGATGCCCATGGTCACGGCGCGCACATCCAGGTTTTCCTTCTGGATCATTTCGACGGTTTTTAGAATCTGGTCGGATCGAATCATGGCTAAATCTCGTTGGTGGCCCTAAAAATATCGTTGTGCTGAAGCGCAATGTTGAGCGCGCTGGATTGGCCGAACGCGGCAAGTTCCTTTTCGAAGCGCTCCACGTTTTCAATGTTCGACAGATCGATCTGCAGCATCATGGTGTATTGGTCTGCCTCGGCGTGCGAAGCCAGGTCGCGAATGTTCACGCCATGGTCGCAGCAAAACCGGGACACCTGCGCCACCAAGCCAACCCGGTTGCGCCCTATTGCCGATAAAATATAGACATGTTCCGAGTGTTCGGCTTCCGGAGCCAGCCCCCATCCTTCGACCACCACCACATGGGACGTATGGCCAAACGTCAGGGCTTGCTTGACCTTATCGGCCATAACCCCATCGGGGAAATCCGCAACGAGAATCATCGTAAAGTATCCGCACAAAACGGTCTGGCTGAGTTCGGCAAGGTTGCCTCCCAGTCCGCTGATGCCTTCCGTGATCTCCGCCACAATACCGGGACGGTCGCGGTCCATCACCGAAATCACCATGCTCTTGTTGTTTCCCATCATAGCCCCATGTCGATTGATTGATTGAATCCAAACTATCCTAGGAACCCCGGCCAATTGGAACAAAAAAGAGGGTCTTTTGATGGTATTTCGGAATGCGTTCGGGAGCCAATCTCCCCTGAGATTTTTCTGGAATTGAAAAGCATTTAATATACAGTGGCGCGCAATAAAGATTGGTTACATATGCAACGCCTATCCATACGACACCTCCTGCTGATACTCATCGCATCCGTAGCCACACGGGCGGCCGCCGGCGATGCCGGCCTCGATCAACGGATTGCGAACATCGAAGCCGACTACCACGTCCGGATCCACTATCGCTTCAACCGCGCGGCCTTCTTCCCCGATGCCTGGCGCGAGCCGGCCCTTCGGCTGCGGGCCACGCCGGTCCATCCCCAGGATGTGGAAACACTCGTTCCCATTATCGAACAGTTTCTGGCGGCCCACCCCAAGACCGTCATCCAGAACAACCTTGACCATATCTACCTGCTCGGCAAGCTCAGCTTCAAAGGGAAGGAATATGGCGGCACCCACGACGGCAAGAGCATGTATATCATCTACGACCGCACCCTTAAATGCGATGCCACCTTCATGCTTCAGCGCCTTCATTCGGAATTCTCCAGCATCCTGATGTGCTACCATCCCTTCCCTGAAAGCGAATGGTTGCTGCAGAATCCCGACGGTTTCTCCTACACGGGAACCGGCTTTGAAATGGTGGACGATCCCGACCGCTACTCGTCGGACGAACCGCTCTATGCCAACGGATTCCTCTGCAAATACAGCCAGTCCAGCCTCGAAAACGATTTCAACATGATGTCGGCCATGCTGTTCACCGAAGCGGCCGAGCTCGATCGGTTGACCGACGGCCACCCCCGGCTGCGCACCAAGCGGGATATCGCAAGATCCTACTACCAAAAGGTATCTAGCGACTACGTGTTCAACTAGACGGCGGGCGGAACCACCGGCTTCGGCACGAAGCGCTTTACGGCGAGGAAGATCAGGAAGGCCAGTCCCATGCCGCAGAGATCCACCAGCCAGTCGGACAGGCCCGGCCGGCGATCCAGGGTCACATACTGGAGCGACTCCGTGATGGCTGCAAACAAGAGGATATCGAATGCCACCTTGAAGTAGTAGCTGCGGTGTTGTCCTTCCAGCGCGGCCGACAGATACACCAGCAGGCAGAGCGAGGCAAACAGGGCAAGGTGCCCAAAGCCATGCACCCCGCCCACCAGTTCGTTGAACCGATTCAGTTCCAGCTCCATGCCACTCTTTTTTTCCGGTTCCACGCTCTTCTTCTTCGGCTTCGCATGCGCAACACTAGCGCCGCCTCCGGCGCCTGATTCCACCTTGGCAATGATCTTGGCCGTTTCATCCGCCATGTAGTCCGACGTGCCCTCGATCCATTTTTCCGGCATCAGCACACCGAAAACGATGGCGGCCGCATTGAGCAGGATGAGCAGGCGCAACCGGCGACGGTCGAGCCGGCATCGCTTGACGTAAAGCGCGGCCATCGCCAACCACAGCACGATGAACAGCCATTGCCAGGCGATGAACGAAACGCGCAGCCGAACCGGCTCCGCCGACAGGTGACGGAACTCCGCTGCACCTTCCGATCCCAACTGCTGGATAACCAGATCGGCCCGGGCGGCCTGCGGATCGATTTCAAACACATCCTCGCATGCGGACCATCCTTCGGTTCCGTCGAGCGATACGACTCCGTGATGTCCGGGAATCCATTTGTTATTTGCGTCGTACTGAACGAGGAGCAGGCGGGCGCAGCTCCAGGGGTATTTCCCCGAGACCACCCCGGCGGCCTTTACATCGCCGCGGACGCGCACGAGATCGGCGCCGGTTCCGTTGGGAATGGGAAAGTTGAGGCTCGCCGTCTTGCCGCCCGGCGCAACCACCAGCCTGAACCAGCCGTTGCTACCGGTGCAATCGCCGCGAGCGCGAGCGACGGCATCCAGCGATGGATTTTGAAGCAAGGCCGGCCCGGTTGCCTGGTAGCGGTCGTAAAAACCCCAGAAAAGCAATGTGGTTGCCAGCAACGCAATGGCCGGCAACCGCATCCTTAGTTTTTGTGTCCAATCGTTCATGTGGAGGGAAAAACTATCATCCCGCACATGGTTGCCGAACCTAATCTTTCTTAACTTTTACCTTATCGCGGAAGACGTGGTGTATGAACCAGGTGTAGCCCAGCACGATCGGCATGCCGATCAACGCAATGATCAACATCGAAAACAGCGTCAGCTGGGAGGACGACGAATTAAATGCCGTCAGGCTCCAGTCCGGCTCGTTCGTGCAAGGCACCAGGTTCGGAAAGACGGCCGTCGCGGCGGACAGCATAACGAAGGCAATGGTACAGCTCGATGCAATGAACGCCCCTTTCGCCCGCTTGATCCGGTTCAGGAACTGCGATGTGGAATGGGCAACCAGCGCCAGCAGAACCAAGGCCATCGGAATGAAGCGCTTGGCCGGCAAGGCGTCCCAGCTGCGAATGTAACCGGCCTTCAGCCCCATCGTGACCACGACCATGAAGAGCACCAGGAAGATCACCCAGGTCTTGCCCGCCCACTTGCTCGCATCCGCCGCAACATCGCCATCCAGCTTCATTGAGAGGTAGAGCGCGCCGTGATAGGCAAACATGGAAAGTCCGACCAAGCCGCAGAGCAACGAGAACGGATTTAGCAAGGCAAAGAAGCCGGCGGTATAGTCGCCGATCGGACTGAGCTCAAGCCCCCGCAGGACGTTGCCGATGGCAACGCCGTACAGAATCGAGGGGAGAATGCTGCCGATGGAAAAGGCGAAATCCCACGCCTTGACCCATTTTTCGCTCTCCACCTTGTCGCGGTATTCAATGGCCACCGCGCGGAAGATCAATCCGAGCAGCACCAGCATCATGGCCAGGTAGAAGCCGCTGAATACGGTGGCGTAAACGGGGGGAAAGGCTGCAAACAGAGCACCGCCGCCGGTGAGCAACCAGACTTCGTTGCCGTCCCAGTAGGGCTCGATGGAATGGATGAACGCCGAACGCTCGCCCTTTTTCTTGGCAAACAAATGCCAGAAGCCGACGCCCAAATCAAATCCGTCAAGAATGGCGTAGCCAATCACCAGAATGCCGACGAGCAGGAACCAAGTAACTTGAAGCGCTTCCATTACGCCACCTCCCCTTCCAGAGTTTCAATCGGATCGGGCCCCTTGTGGAATTGTTTTCGCAGCAAGTAGATCCACAGGCCGAACAGTAGAGAATAAATCATGGAGAACATGATGATCGACGAGAGCACCTGGCCGCCCGATACGGAAGCAGAAGCCGCATCGGAGGTCCGCAGTTCGTTATAGACCACCCACGGCTGGCGGCCGACTTCGGCTGCAATCCAGCCCACCTCGTTGGCAAAAAACGGTATCGGAACCGTGAGGGCAGCCGCCCACAGGAACGCCTTGTAGTCGGTCAGCTTCTTCATCAGCCACAGGATCAGGCCAATAAAAGCCACGAACGCCATCCACATGCCGGTATAGAACATGAGGTGGAACGACCAGAACGACATGGCAACGGGCGGACGGTCTTCCTTCGGGAAAGACTTGAGCCCCGTCACTTCGGTATCGAACGAGCCCCCGACAAAGAGACTGACCATGCCGGGAATCTGGATCGCGAAATCGTTCCGCTCCTCTTTCTCGTTAGGGAATCCAAGCAGCATCAACGGCGCTTTATCCTGCGTTTCCCACAGCCCTTCGAAGGCCGCCAGCTTAGCTGGCTGGGTCTGGGCTACTTTGAGACCGGAGTGGTGCCCCACGAACATGGTAACCATGATTACGGCAAAGGCCGGAACCGCGGCCGAGCGCATGGATGCGCGCGCAAATTCGACATGACGGCCCTTGAGGATCTGCCAGGCCGATGTACCAAGGATGAAAAAGGCGCCCACGGTCAGCGCACCGGTGATCACATGGAAATAGCGAAGCAAGGTGGACGGATTGAAAACGGCTTCCCAGAAGTTGGTCAGCTGCGCACGGGTGACTTCGACGCCATTGACGACCTCGGTCACGATCTCGTAGCCGGCGGGCGTCTGCTGCCAGGAGTTGGCCACCACGATCCAGAAGGCGGAAAGCGTGGCGCCAATGGCAACCATCAGGCTGGAGAACCAGTACATGCGCTGCGATACGCGTTTGCGGCCGTAGAGCAAGATGCCCAGGAAGCTGGATTCCAGAAAGAAGGCAAAGACCCCTTCGGCAGCCAACGGGGCACCGAAAATGTCGCCGACGAAACGGGAATACCCGGCCCAGTTCGTACCGAACTGGAATTCCATCGTAATACCGGTGGCCACTCCCACAATAAAGGTGATGGCAAAGATCCGGGTCCAGAACTTGGCCAGCTGATGGGAAACCGGATTCCCGTTTTCCTGATAGCGGTTATTGTAATGGAAGATCATCCAACCCAAACCGATCGTCATCGGCGGGAAGATGTAGTGGAAGCCCACCGTGAGGGCGAATTGGATCCGTGCGAGCAAAACAGCATCCATATTAAGTACTCCTTATATGTAAAAATAAAATACGCACATTTATGTGCGTGTATTTGATACGCCCATGCTTACCGTCCTCATTCAGGTAATTCAATACCAAATTATCTATTTGTTGTGCCCCCCGCTAAAAAATGCTGCTCGACGCAATAAATGCGCTTAAACGACGTTGTTGGAATCGTGAAACCAGCCAACTCATCTGGAGGAAAACATGAATAAAAAGATTTCTGCAACCTTCTTGGCCACATCGCTTGTGGTCGCCGCCGGCGGCATAACCGCCGGCATCAAGGCTAATAACGAAAAGCTGGTACTGCAGAAGGAGATGGATGCCCTACGCGAGAAAATAAATGCGCAACAGGGCGCGCCGAAGGCACCTGTGGAGGAAACGCCGCTCGTGGCCATGCAGGATATTTCTCAAACCGATACCAACGATGTGGCGACGCTGCTGGAGGAACTTTCCCTGCGCAACGCCGAGCTCGAACGGCTTCGCGCCCAGCTGGAAGAAAGCCGTAATAACCGTCGCCAGCCGGGTCAATTCTGGCAGGATCGCATGGCCCAAATGAAGGAAGAGGATCCGGAGGGCTATGCCGAAATGGTCCAGCGCCGAACGGAGTTCCAGGAACGCATGCGCGACGACCAGTTCCAGCGCATCTCCAAACTGAGCGAAGTCGACACCAGCAACATGACGACCGAGGAACTCGCCAACCATACCGCGTTGATTGAAAAGCTCTCCTCCATGTGGGAAATGACCGGTGAATTTGATCCCGAGAACCCGCCCAACCGCGAAGCCATGCGCGAAATCTTCGGCAGCATGCGCGAGATCGGGCAGATGATGGATCAGGAACGTACCGTGATGTTCAAGCAGCTTGGAAACGATGTCGGCCTGTCGGGCGAGGAAGCCGAGAATTTTGCAAGCTATGTTGACAGTGTTATCGAAGCGACCTCCATGCGCCCCCCTCGCGGCATGCGCGGAGGCCCCCGCCCCGGTGGCGATGGCGGTGGTGGCAACTAATCCCTTTCTCCTCCTCATACCACGAAGGGCAGGCCCGCAAGGCCTGCCCTTTTTCATGGCCCTGGCTGCGGGCAATCGATGGAAACTCCCGTCAATTACGGGTTTGCATTATCGGCGTGCCCAAGTACTATTTCGCGCTAATTTTCAACCAAAGGAATACACATGTCCAAAACCTATAAGATTACGCTTTTACCCGGCGACGGCATCGGTCCCGAAGTCATCGCAGAATCCGTCAAGGTGCTTGACGCGGTGGCCGCCAAAAGCGGCTTTGCGCTGGAATACACCACGTGCAACGCCGGCGGTGCCGCCATTGACGCGCACAACGATCCCATGCCCGATTCCGTCGTCGCAACCTGCAAGGCCTCCGATGCGGTACTGCTCGGCGCGGTTGGCGGTCCCAAGTGGGACCACCTGACCGGCGCACTCCGTCCGGAAAGCGGCCTACTCAAGATCCGCAAGGAACTCGGTGCCTTTGCCAACCTCCGTCCGGTATCCGTTCCCGAATCGCTGGCGGAAAACTCCCCGCTGCGCCCCGAAAAGGTGGCCGGCCTCGATCTCTTCACGGTACGCGAGCTGACCGGCGGCATCTACTTCGGCCAGCCCGTCGGCGAAGAAGGCGAAGGCGACGACAAGAAGGCATGGAACACGATGATCTACTCCGTCGGCGAAATCAAACGCGTCGCCCGTGTGGCCTTCGAATGGGCTCGCAAGCGCCGCAACAAGGTGACCAGTGTCGACAAGGCAAACGTACTGGCCGTTTCCCGCCTCTGGCGCGACACGGTCAAGGCGCTCCACGAAGCCGAGTATTCCGACGTCGAGCTCGACCACATGTACATCGACAATGCCGCCATGCAGATGGTGATCAATCCGCGCCAGTTCGATGTGATCCTGACCGGTAATATTTTCGGGGACATCCTGTCGGATGCCTCCGCCACGCTTGGCGGTTCGCTCGGCCTGTTGCCGTCGGCCTCCGTCGGCGGTCCGGTCGGCCTGTTCGAGCCCGTGCATGGTTCCGCCCCCGACATTGCCGGACAAGGCAAGGCCAACCCGTTGGCCATGATCCTGTCTGTTGCGATGATGCTTGATTCGCTGGACGAAGCCGCGGCGGCCAACGCCATCCGCGCCGGCGTCGAAAAGGTGCTGAACGATGGCTACCGTTCCGGCGACCTGTGGAGAGAGGGCAACACGCTAGCCTCCACCACCGAGCTCGGCGATCTGGTCCGCGACGCTGCCGTCGCTACGCTCTAACGCCGTCATCTCCAAGTCAAAAGCGTCTCTCTAATCGGGGCGCTTTTTTTGTGCCCGGATTTCCGTGGAGCTGATGTCCTCCCGGAACAGCGCTTCGGGAACCGGGAAGAATAGTTCGTCGAATCCATTCGGGATGTTGAGGTGCTCCAAGGAAAAAAACGCGCCGCCAACCAACCGGCCACCGACCACAAAGCGCGTTTGTAATTCGGCAAACCGCTGGAGCATGGCGGAGATATCCAAGTGGTATTTGGGATCGAGCAGGCGAATGGCCGTGTCGTAGCCCATGGCAAACCAGGCACCGGGAAAACGCTCGGCCTTTTCGGCGAAGGTGGGGGCGCAGGTCAATACGACAGGACATTGGCCATGCACTTGGAGCAAGCGCCGTTCGACCTCCTCGATGGTCAGGGCGGGTTTATCGACATTGGCCACGGAAAGTTCCAGCAGGCCTTCGCGACCCGACACCTGCTCGGCCGCCATCAGCAGTTCCACATGCCCATGGTGCAATGGATTGAACGAGCCGGAGAGAAAGATCGGCTTTTCCGGAAGGTCGTCCCGGCCGATGAGTAGATAGGAAACCTCGCCAGCAATCAAACGGGCAAAGGCGTCCTTCATTCCTCCACTCCCAGAAACCGGGCAATGGATTCCAGAATGGCTGCGCTCAGGGTGGCTTCCTGCTCGGCGCGCGTTCCGTTTTCCAGATCCAGCCGGCGCAGGGTTTCGTTTTTCCGCGACCGGATGCAGATGTATGCACGATCAAGCCCCCTGCGTTCGCGAATGGTCTGCAACGCGGCCGTGCAGGCCACGCCCAGTATGGGCGACTGGTCGCCACGAGGCAGCGTAAAGATCAGCGCACGCTCATAGGCCCGCTCCGCCAGCGCCTTCGCGGCGGCCTCGGAACAATAGCTTTCCGGCTCCCCGCCCAGATAGTCGATCATGGCGGAGGCGCTGTAGGGAATCTGGGCTTCGAGCATGAAACGGGAAGCTCCGGGATGGCAGAGCATGTCGTGCACCGCACCACTGCCCCCGCCGGAGACAACCATGGCCGCCTTGTGTCCGGATGACTGTATTCGTTCTATCAGCTGGCCGTTCCCCGCGCCCATGGGACCACCCGTCCTACTCGTCGATCACTTCGACGGAATCGATGACGATCGGCTTCATCGGCACGTCCCGCATCCCCTTTGCCATGCCGGTCGGAACGCCCTTGATGGCATTGACCACATCCATGCCTTCGACCACCTGGCCAAATACGCAATAGCCCCAGCCATCCTGTCCGGGATAGTCGAGGAAGCCGTTGTCGTTGACATTGATGAAGAACTGGGCACTGGCACTGTGCGGGTCCGGCGTGCGGGCCATGGCGATACTGCCGACCACGTTCTTGAGTCCGTTGTTCGCTTCGTTTTCAACCGTGCGAGGAGCCGGTTTCTGGCTCATATTGACGTCGAACCCGCCGCCTTGGATCATGAATCCATCGATAATGCGGTGGAAAATCGTTCCGGCATAGTGTCCCGATTCGACATAGCCGAGGAAGTTTTCAACGGTCTTGGGGGCCTTTTCCTTGTCCAGCTCGAGTTTAATATCGCCGGCAGACGTCTTCATTAAGATCATGATCTTGTTCCTTTCCTGTTCCTTGGGTTGAATCATTTTTTCTTCGGCATCCGACACCATCTCCACCGGCGCATTGGTCATGGGTGGAGCGGTCTGTTCCTGCACGTTCGATTCGGCGGATTCCCGCAAATCCTGTTGTTGCGCAACCGGTTGCTCCGTTGCTTCCATCATCTGCGCATGGACCGCTTCCTTGGCGCTATCCTCCAAGGCTTGGTCCTGTTTGCCGGAGGGGGCCTCTGCAGCCGGATGCATGGGTTGGGTGGATTGGCACCCGACGAGCGAGACGCCCAGAAAAACCGTTAATACAAGACGTTTGAACATGTGCACTCCTTGTTGCTTGAGAAGATAGAAAAGTATTGGTCTGGCATGGGGTTGTCGATAAAGTTTGGGTTTATTTTGGATTGCACATGGCTATCAGCAAACAGACCAGACGATCGTTGCGCCGCCCGTTTGAAACGGGCGGTTTCCTCTTGCTTAAGGGGCTTGTCCCCCTACTTCCCCGGCGGGCCGTGGTTGGGCTTTCGCGACTGGCGGGCAGTTTGGCGACGATGCTGCCCCTCCATGAAAACCGGATTGGAATGCAAAACCTCGACGCGGTGTTTGGCGACCGAAAAAGCCGCTCAGAGAAACGTTGGATCCTGAGGATGTCCTTTGCCACGTTCTGCCAAACCATGCTCGATGTGTTCTGGTTTTCCAGGAATCCGGAAAAGCGAATCGGCAGGTTTGTCGTGTTCGAGGAGAGTCCACTAAAAGCCTCCTTCTTCGAAGACAAACCGGTCATCTGCATCACCGCGCATATCGGCAGTTGGGAAGTCATGGGCCAGACCTGTGCATTGATGGGGGCCGACATGGCCAGCATCGCGGCTACGGTGAAAAACAAATGCGTGGACCGGATCCTGATCGAGCACCGCGAGCGAACCGGCCAGACCATTATTCCCCAGAAAGGAGCTTTGAAAACATTGATCGCCCGCTTTCGAAAAAATGGTAAGGCGGCCTTTGTTCTCGACCAAAACACCTCCGAAAACGAAGGGGGCATCGTGGTGGATTTTCTCGGACTGCCCATGCCGGTGTCCCCCGCGCCGGCCGCCCTGGCCTACCGCACCGGTACGGAGATCATGTTTGGCTTCTGCCTGCCCGAACCGGGCGGACGATATCGGATCCGCATCACCGACAACCTTGTACCGCCCCCTTTCGATAAAGCGGCCGATCCCGACCAGGTCGCCCGTGAAATTACACAACAGATTCAAAACGAGATATCCCGCGAGATCATCGAACATCCCCAGTTCTGGCTTTGGTCCTACAAGCACTGGCGGAGACGGCCGGGGCAGGACTATCCGGCCAACTATCCACAATACTAAAACCTTGGACTTACCAGTCCGTCCGTCTATGGTTTTCAAGAATTTCAATGGGGCACGGCCATGTCGGAAACCAGCAACCGAGTCAAAGAGCGCGTCAACTTCTGCGTCAAAGGTGAGCTTTGGGAGCAAATCCCCAAGTTCCTCGAAGAGTTGCATCCGGCCGACATTGCCGAAATCATCAACCATGCCCCCGCCAATGCCCAGAACAAGCTCTTCGAACTGATTAGCGACGAGATCAAGCCGGACGTGCTGGCCGAGCTCGACGACCAGGCCGGCGCCGACATTCTCGAGGAGATGACTGCGGAAGAGATTTCCGGCATCATTGAGGAAATGGCGCCGGACGATGCCGCCGACGTGCTGGGGGATCTGGAAGAAGAGCGGAGCGCGGAAATCCTGAACCTCATGGAGGACGAGGATTCGGAAGAGGTCCGCGAACTGCTCCAGTACGGCGAGGATACGGCCGGCGGTATTATGACCCCCGATTTCGTGGCGGTAAAGGCATCCATGACGGCGGCCGAAGCCATCGAATACATCGGTTCGCTCGAACTGGACGAACCGCTCTACCATGTCTATGTGATCGACTCGGACGACAAGCTCACCGGCTGGATCCAATTGTGGGAACTGCTGAAGAAAGCCAACCGCAACCAACCCTTGTCGAAGCTGGTCGACGAGGAACCCATCTATGTGCATACCGACACCGACCAGGAAGAGGTGGCGCGCGTCGTCTCCAAGTATGACCTGAGCTCGCTACCCGTACTCGACTGGAAGAACAAACTGGTGGGCCGCGTTACCGTCGACGACATCATGGACGTCATGGAGGAGGAAGCCTCGGAGGACATCTTCAAGCTGGCCGGTTCAAGCGATGTCGAGCTGGACGACACCTCGCCGCTCCAAGCCTGCAAGGCACGATTACCCTGGTTGCTGATCACCTTGGGAACCGGATTCGTTACGAGTCTGATCTTCAAAAGTTTCGACGAGCACCTGAAGCTGGCGCAAATCGGCACGCTGGTCGCCTTCGCGCCCATCATTCTTGCCATGGGCGGCAACACGGGCATCCAATCGTCAACCCTCATCATTCGCGGCATCGCCCTTGGCGCAAGCCATAGCAAGCGCATTGCCAGGATTCTGGTGCACGAAATCCTGGCCGGCGCTTCGATGGGCCTCATCTGCGGAACCACGATCGGACTCTGGGCCCGGTTTCTCATTTCCCATGGCGAGAGTGTTTCAATTGCGCCGTCCTACCTGGCGCTAACCGTGGGGCTGGCCCTGTTCACCGCCATGGCGTTCGCGGCTGTGTTCGGCGCGGTGGTTCCTGTCATGCTGGACCGCATCAAGGTCGATCCGGCCGTGGCCTCCGGCCCGTTCGTGACTTCATCCAACGATATTTTCGCCCTGCTGATCTATTATGGCGTCACCCTGCTGATGATCGGCACCGCACACCTGGCCTAGGACGACACCGTGATTGTACGCGCCAATGCCATCCCGCTCGCCAGCTACCCCTACTCCAGCACCTCGCGCATCGTGCATTGGCTGACCCGTTACCAAGGCAAGGTTTCGACCCTCCTCAAAGGGGCCATGCGCCCCAAAAGCCCCTTCCTCGGAGAATACGACCTTTTCTGCACCAGCGAACTGCTCTACTTCGAAAAGCGCGTCAACACGCTGCATGCCGGCAAGGAGTGCGCCATGCTCCACCGGCGCGCGTCCTTCCGCACCGATTGGCGAGCCATGCAGGCGGCCTCCTACCTATCCCTGTTGTTTGACAAAACCACGCCCGACGAGGCCCCCCAACCTGAACTCTTCGATCTCTACGAGGAACTCCTCGACCTCACCGAGATCCATGGCCGCCACTTTCCATTCCTCGTCTGGGCCGAACTGCGCTTCAGCGACCAGCACGGCCACGCGCCTAACTTCGATCACTGCGTACTGTGCAGCTCAGCGAAAGATTTACGGTTCTGTGCCTCCCAAGGCGGCGTTACCTGCGCCGCCTGCTCCACAGCACGCAAGATCCCGTTTGTCGAATGCCCGCCCGACGTGCTGGCCATACTGCGTTCATGGCAACGGGCGGAACGTCCCGTATCCGTTGTAAATACCGTCCTGACCGCCAGACAGATAACGACGTTGAATGCCATCATGGGGACCTTCATGATGTACCAGTTCAATCTTCCCCTCGAACACCGCAATGCGGTATTACCCACTCCATGACCATGTCCACAAAAGCTAAAGTCAGCATTGCGATCCCGTTGTACAATTGCGAATCGCACATCGGCAAAACGATCGAGTCTGTCCTGACCCAAACCTTCGACGACTACGAACTGATCGTGTGCGACGACCAATCGACCGATCGCTCGGCGGAAATCGTACAGTCGTTCGATGATTCCCGCATCCGCTATGAACTCAACCCACAACGATTGGGATTCTTCGGCAACTGGAATCGTTGCCTGGAGGCGATGACCTGGACCTACTGCAAGCTGTTGCCCCACGACGACACGCTTGAATCCACCTGTATTGAAAAGCAAGTCAAGGTGCTCGACCAACATCCAGAAGTCGCGCTGGTGCATTGTGCGCGCAAAATCATCGATCCAGCGGGTCGGACATTGACTACGCGGCGACAGAAGGAGACGGCAGGCCTCAAGGAATCCGATACCAGCCTGCGACGCATCGTCCGGTCGGGCACCAACCCCATCGGAGAACCGGCAGCCGTGATGTTTCGTCAGGAAACCAAGGAGCGCATCGACGGATTTTCCGCCGCTGATATGTACTCGATAGACATCGAATACTGGACCCGACTGCTCGCGGAAGGAAAACGCTATTACATCGACGAAATCCTCAGCTCGTTCCGTGTTTGGCCCGACTCTGCCTCCGTCCGCCTTTTCGGTAGCCAATCGCGCTCCATGCGCAAATTTTTCAAAACCTTGCAGGCCCGCCATCCGGATATCATCCATTCCTCCGATGTTGCTGTGGGTTGCCTTAAAAGCATGCTTCTGGAAGTCGCCCGCGGCGGATTCTATGCGGCGATGCGCCTGAAAAACAAATAAAGCGGGGATTGCAAGGGCCAACGCAAATCTACACTATGGGCGCATGAATACAGACTCGGATCACAAACGGGTATCGCTTATCGTGCCCTTTCTCAACGAGCAGGAAAACCTGCCGGCCCTCTATGACCGGTGCACAAAGGTTTTCGAATCCCTCGATGAAGAGGTCGAGTTTGTATTCATCGACGACGGAAGCTCCGATGGTAGCCTGCAGTGGGTACAAGAAACGGCGGCATCCGATCCGACCGTGAAGTATATCCAGCTTTCCCGCAACTTTGGCCACCAACGCGCGATCACCGCAGGAATGAACCTATGCACCGGCGATGCCGCTGTCATTATTGACGCCGACCTGCAGGATCCGCCGGAAACCATCGCCGATCTTGTCGCCAAGTGGAAAGAGGGTTTCGATGTAGTGCATGCCGTCCGCTCCGAACGCAAGGGCGAAACCGGTCTCAAGAAGCTTCTCGCGCACATCTTCTACCGCATCATGAGCCAGATCACAGAAGTCGAAATGACCGTGGATGCCGGCGATTTCCGCTTGCTCAGCCGCAAGGCACTCAATGCGCTGAACTCCATGCCGGAGCAGCATCGCTACATGCGCGGCCTCGCTTCGTGGATCGGCTTCAACCAGACCACCGTCACCTATTCGCGCGACGCCCGCCATGCCGGCACCACCAAATATCCCATAACCAAATCCATCGGGCTGGCGCTGAACGCCATCACATCCTTCAGCGGGACTCCGTTGCGTTTCATTTTCTATCTAGGCACCGTGCTCTGCACCTTATCCATCGGAATCGCCATCTACCTCTTTATCGTATGGACTATCGCAGGACATTCACCAAGTCACGCCGGCACCACCTACCTCACCCTCGCCATCTTCTTCGTCTCCGGCCTGCAAATGCTCTGCATGGGCATCCTCGGCCAATACATCCGCCGCGTCTTCGACGAAATCAAAGACCGCCCCCTTTACCTGATCAAACAAAGCAACATTGACGCTAAATGACCGAAGCCAGAAAGTATGATATCGCGATCATCGGCATGATGCTCTCTTCCAAAGGAGGTGGTATGCCCCGGTCAATGGCGCAACAGGCGAAGATCATGGCGGCCGCCGGACACAAAGTGACTTTGTATATTGGCGACAGCAAGGCCATGCCCTTTACTCCAAAAGATTTCTATCTGCCGGAAAGCATCGTCGTTCATTGTTCAAAATCCATTGGATTCTGGGGCTTTGGCATTATCCCGAAAACCTGGTGGGCGTTGTATAGGAATACGAAAAGACACGATGTCCTGCATATTAACGGCGTATGGAACTTTACTACATTTGTCGCTGGAATCATTGCCCGGCTCCGCAAGACCCCGGCCATCATCAGTTGCCGTTGCCACTATGGCGACGATCATTTCACGCGCATGCCGGTCCTGAAACAGATACTTTTCCACACCATGGAAAAAATCAACCTGCGCAACGTACACGGCATACATATTACGGCGGACTGGGAAGAAGAAACCTCCTGGCGCGCCGCCCAACGGGCGAAAAGCATTATTAAAATCCCAAACCCAGTGGATCTCACCGATTTTGAAAATCCACCCACGCGGGCAGAAGCACGCAAACATCTCGGGCTCGAAGCGGACGCCTTCTACGTGGTTTTCTACGGCCGGCTGGCGAATGAAAAGAATCTACCATTCCTCATGGAAAGCTTCCACCGTGCTGATCTGGGCCCCGATGCCTACCTTGTATTTGCCGGCAACTCCATGCACGGCGCGCGTGAATACCTGGAACAGATGGCTCTCGATCTGGGCATCAGCGACCGGGTTCGCTTTGTAGGGCACGTGGTTGGACGCGAACGATGCCACTGGCTCGCCGCCGCCGACTTGTTCCCATTGCCGTCGTTCTATGAAAACTTCTGCAACGCTGCAATAGAAGCCGCCGCATCCGGAACCCACTGCCTGACCTCCCCCAACGTGGGGGCTCTGGAATATCTTCCGCCGTCGCTGGTAACCCCCAAACCACTGGAGATCGAACAATGGGTTGAAGCGCTTCGTGGATTCCGTAACAACCACCTGCCGCAAAACATCATGACGAACGAAGTCGCAGACCAGTTTTCCCCTAACCGCCTTGAAAAAAGCTGGCTCGAACAGTATGCAAGCATGGGCCTGTAGCAGCTGGGTATTACTGAAGAAAAGGATCGCCATATGCTCATGTCAAAACTCACAGGAACCAAGGGGTTCCTGAAACTGGCCGACCGCATACTGGCCACGCCGATCGGCAGAGCGGCCTGGTCGGTCTACCGATGTGGCGTATTTGTGGTGAGCATTTTGTTTGAAAGCCAGTATTGGATTTCGTTTTGGTTTCGACGAACAAGTGGCGTGGCCCCGACAAAAAGAGACCAACCGCTGATTGTATCCCTGACCAGCATTGCGCCGCGGCTCAATAAAGTCGTACTTTGCATTGAATCCCTGCTCCGGCAATCGATCAAGCCCGACAAGATTATTCTTTGGCTGGGTGACGATATCCCGCCGGATTCACTTCCAGCCAAGCTGAAAAGACTCCAACGTTTCGGACTCGATATCTGTTTCCGCAAGGATTTGGGCCCCCATACCAAGATCCAGTACACATTGAGAGAATATCCCGAAGCCGTTATTGTGACTTGCGACGATGACTTGATTTATCCCCGTCGATGGCTGGAACTCCTTTACAACGCCTACCGGGAAGAACCCGATTTCATTCACTGTTACCGAGCACATCTTATCACCCGGACCCGCGATGGGCAGCTCGCTCGCTATGACGAGTGGGCATACACCTCCCCGGGATTCACCGGCCCCTCCATGTTGCTTTTCCCAACAGGCGTGGGAGGCGTGCTGTACCCTCCGAACAGCCTGTATAAGGACGTGCTCCATTCCGAAACCTTTATGGAACTCGCGCCTTGGGCCGACGATGTCTGGCTCAAGGCCATGTCGGCGAAGCAGGGTACGCTATGCAAAAAACTGTTTCCCTATTTCTCTCAAAACTACAATATCGTAAGCACGCAAAAGGAAGCGCTTTTTAAATCCAACGTAAGCGCCCGGAAAAATGACGCCTACATACAAAAAACATTCGGAACGTATGGAATCGATCATATTCTATTATCCTGTGGTGAAGATATTCCTATTGCTACCCCAAAAAATGAAACATAAGATGTCTTCAATAGCTATGCCAACGAATAGCACGGGCTGCATGGTTCACCGAAAATAACCTGGCATGAGCAACCTGAACCGTTGATCATCCACAACTGTTTGGAGTAAAGAATGGCAATGGAATCTTGGCGAGATCGTTTGTATCGGAGCTATGTATCAAGCGGCCAGGCCGCAAGAGATCTCACATCCGATAATCAACGGATGCAACCATCGCCGTACCGCCACTTTCTTTCGCGACATCTTCCGCAGGATCCCGCTACGCGCATTCTGGATCTAGGTTGCGGACACGGTTCGTTACTTGCCTGCCTAAAAGAATTAGGCTTCCATAACATTGAAGGTCTGGATTACTCGGCAGAACAAATAGAATTGGCACACCAATTAGGCATCAAAGAAGCAATGAGGGCCGATATAATGCCCTATTTAGAGGAGCTTTCATCCAATCAAACCGATGCAATCTGTATGATGGATGTCATTGAGCATATTGATCGCGATCATTTATTCCCATTGCTGGATGAAGTATGGCGAGTCCTGCGCCCCGGAGGAAAACTAATACTTCACGCTCCCAATGCAGAGGGAATCTTTGGTCTGCGCATGCGCTACGGAGATTTGACGCACGAATTGAGCTTCACGCCACGATCCATCCACCAACTGCTGACGACATGCGGATACCATCGAATTCAAGCCTCCGAGAGCAAACCGCATTCGAGCTCTGCGACCGGGTTGCTACGCAAAGTGGCCTGGGAAATACTGAGCCTCTACCCTCGCATGCTATATATAGCGGAAACGGGACGGCTAAATCCCGTTCTAACCCAAAACATGCTAGTGGTTGCATCCAAGCCATGATTTCTGCTTTAGAGTGCGGGAGTGGATCCTATACTGATTCAAGACCGTTGTGCATGTCGTAGCACGCAATGCCTTCATTCATCTCCTTCTCGATTGGATCGCGCAACGGAGCCATCCCCCTCCCCCGCGCACGTCTCCGCCTTGCACCGTCTAAAGTTTGTTCGCACGGGCATTTGCATCAGGTTTTGGGAACGGTTCTGGCGAGTCGAACAGAAGGTTTACTTTCTTTCATACACAAAGAAGTCAGCCCATGACCCATCCGCAACGCCAACTTTATCCGGTGAAAACTCATTGGGCATATGCTGTATCAGCATCCACCCGGGCTGGTTCTTGTCCACCCAGTCCGTAAACTTGCGATGTCTTACGTGAGCGAACCTCGTTGATTGTTGCTCATCATGGTTCGACGAATAGATGATTATGTATTTTGAAGACGAACCGAAGAGTCGGCTCATGTATTGTTCAAACACATCATCCTCGACCAGATGGTAAACAACATCGAGTGAAAGTGAAAGGACGGCAACCTCACCTGCGTAGTCGCCAACCAGCTTGAAGCGCTTCGAAGCGTCGTCCTTGAAGATTTCTTTGCACAACGTGACCGCGGTTGAGCTCACGTCGAATCCAATATAGGATGGATACGCCGCCAGTTTCAATTGATTCCCATCTCCACAGCCGAATTCAATGACCGAGTTCACTTGATGCTCACGAACAAAGCGATTCAAGAAGTCCGCCTTGAATTCGGCAAACTTATCATAAGACCCTGCGCCTGAGTTGCCTCCGGCTGCGTATCTTCTTTGCCAATAATCCTCTGATGTCGAAAACCGCTTTCCCAACCCCAACACCTTGGAAAAAAAACGTTTAGCCAAGCTTTCCAACTGATATTTCATATTCACCTCGTTCCCTAACCTATGTTGCCCTCATCCTGCCGGTTCAATTCAAAAACAGCTTCACTCATTCGTTAGGTTCCTCGCCCACTTTTTCTTCATCGCACTAATTTCCGATTCAGAATAAAACCGTTTTAAATAAGGCGCTTCAAACATGCGTTCCAGATATTCCGGCGACAATTTTAAATCTTTTTTAAATTCCGAATAGAGGGGGTAATACCACTTGGTGGACGAGTCGTTCGAACGAATGAGCTTGAATGTGGGCACATCGATAAACCGGGCGATTTCTTCTTCCGCACCGTCAAGGCTTTCAAGCTTGATGATTAGGGCAGTGTATCGGCCCTTATCCGCACGCAACACATCCCTTTGCTCATGAGGGTATTCTTCAATATCAATCCCGGTGGTTTTATAGAATTCATCATGGAACCAAGTCACTGCACTTTCATGGTTTATGTATTCATCGAAGATATATTGAAGCACATCATCCTCTGGCGCATCGGCATCCAGTTGTGTAGCCTGGAACATCAACCGGTCCAGCCCTTGGAACATGGAAGAGAGGTTTCGGGCAACAGGTCCCCGAACCATGCTGATGATGCGCACGCGGGGCGCAAGTTTCATCGCGATGCTGAAAATCCTCAGTCGCGCCTTGTACGCCATGCGAAAGCAACGCAACCCCACAGAAGCATACAGCCTTTTATCAAGATGGCCGTATTCCTCGCCTGAAAAGTTATGCACGTGGATGGCAAGGATGCCGGATGCCTTGAGCGAGCTTTCCAGCGTGGACGTCCCTACTTTCCCCATGGTGTAAACCAGCACGGCCTCGCCACGCAGTATACCGGTGAACTCATTCACGAATCGCTTGATGAAACCTCGCTCCATTTTCCATTTCCTCTCAAAATCGCACAACCTAATGTGATCCAATGGGCAGGAACCCCATCATACCCGGGGCATTCGCCATGTTTTCTACCAGCGTTGATTGAAATTAGACCTGACCTTTATAATCAAAACCCGGGTTGCATGCTAGCTGCCTATAATCAAAACGCGATGGTTACAACCACATCACGCCGTTGTCCTCTGCAGCAAGGTCCCGATCAAAACGCCCCCCAGTGAAAGGCTGGATAGCACAGCCAATGTCGTTAGTATGGCGACCACGCCTAAACCACCCACCAGGCACCACGTCAGATAGGCTGCCCCGCAAACCGGAACCATGATCGCCACTTTGAAGAGCTTCTGGGCCAAGGCAAGTTGGACCGCCACCCCCAGCAAGGCAACCGGAATCATGACCCATGCCAGCATGCAACTCCAAAGCACCAGGTTGGGCGAGGGATCCTTGATGTTCCAGAGAAGCCACAGCATCGGCTTAACCAAGAACAGGAACGCCACTGCGGAGCAGACCGTGGTCAGCAAGGTCAGCAACAAGGTTTTCAGATAAAGCGCGCGTTGGGCCTTGGTTCCATTTTTTTCAGAAACCACCTTGGGGAACATCGCGGCAACAAAGGCCTGTGGAATGAAGATGACAAACCTTCCAAGCGTCGCGGCATAGGAAAAGTCGCCGGCATCCTCCGGGCACAGATGCTTCACCAGCACGACATCGGCCATCATCATGATCGAATAACCCAGTAGGACAAAAAAACTGCCCCACATATAGCCCTGCATCTTTGGCAACGGGCGGTCGGTTGTCGGATGCCCGCGGAGATGCACAAATACAAACAACATGCCCGTACCCGTCGTGACGTAAAGCCCGATGCCGTGGCCGAGCAACCCCCAGCCAGCAAAAGCCGATACGTAAAGGACAAGGAGAGTGCCAACAACCAGCCGAATGCCCCACCCCAGCAAGCTGTTGAAGGACCAGAACCCAAAGGATTGCAAGCCCAACAGAGTCCCCCCGAATATGGGGCGGCAAAACATGGCTGTCATAATGATGCCGAAGATATAGATGGGCGCTGACCGTTCGAGATTGAAAAACTGGGCGATACGCCCGGGCAAGAGAAAGCACACCAAAGACAGCAGAACACCGATAAATACAACCCGCCCGCCCCAGAAAAGAACCAATCGCCGTATATCGCCCTTCCTATTGTCGTGTATCAGCAGGCTGGTATAGCGGTTCATGGTAGAGGCAATCACCCCAAGCGGTATGGTAAAGATATTCAGCATCCCCAGCAAGGAAACCAGCAGGGCGTACTCTCCATCGACAAGCGTTCGCCCCATGACAATCTGGAAGAGCAGGTTGAGAACATGCGTACCGGCCATTCCCGCCATCAGGACCGAGCTATCTTTCAGCAAACCTTCCTTATTAAAGAAGTTTAGAACAGCCTTGATCATGCCACTATTCCCTTCGCTGCCCACAAATCAACACGGTAGACAAAGAGAGCGATACAATCAGTGTTACCGCGAAAACCACGAAGGAATCCCGGTTGCTGACACACTGAAACTCAACCACATGGTCTCCGGGAGGAACCAGAGCACCCATGCATAGATAATCTAGGCGAAGCAACTGTTCCTTTCTCCCATCAATGAATACCTTCCAGCTGGACTGGTACCGCTGGGAGAAACGCAATACGGTGGGCGAATCCGCGTGAACCTTGACCGTAGCGCTCCGCTTGGTCACTTGCCCGACCATCGGCTGGAAGCCAACGGTGGAGTCCTGCGACGGGTCGATATCGGCATCGGCATCAACCAGCACGGTCGATCCTGGATCATATTGCGGCGAGGCAAGGGTTTCGCAATGCTGCTCCAACGGCAGGGGTTGCCAATTGTGATAAAGGGCGAACCGGGGAATCGTACCCTTGAATTCGAGCAGCACATCGGTGCGCACTCCCTGGGCCGTCGGCACCTGGTAGTTGAAAACCGGCTGGAACAGCTTGGCCAATGCCGGGTTCTGCTTCAATTGTTCCATAATGCCAGCCGGTGCAGCTATGTATTTGACCGCCGAAAGCTGCCACAGCCGAATTTGGTTTCGCCCGACTTTTCCCAAGTATTCCTTGTACTCCACTGGCATGCGCGGCATCTGCCAGATATTGAACAGGTTCAGACCGTGATACGGACCGTCGGACGCCAGCCACTGGTTGTATATACCGGCTGAATCAACAAAAAAGGTCCGCTCGTTCCCTTGGTTGGCCTTCAAATAGTTGATGACGTTGTTCCCGCGTTTCATGGCGGAAATATCGTCGGCCTTGAAATGGTGGGAGGTAAGGATCAGACTGTCGGCGGCAATAAGTGCAATAAACCCGATGGCGGCCCATTTAGCCGGCTTGACTCCTTTCCATAGCAGGAACACCAGTACGCTGAACAACAAGGCCGTCATCCCGGCATGCAGCCAGGCATTCGACATGCAACGCAACAGCTTCTCGACATAAGGTTCGTAGCCCATTCCGGCAAACTTGGCCGTCCAGCCAGCGGGAAACATCATCACCTTCATCCCCCCTGACAGCATCAAAACACCACACAATCCTCCGGCTATCCAGGCAACCTTCGCCAGCCGGCTTTTCCCTCCATTGCAAAGCAGCCGATCCAAGCCATACGCGGAAACGATGCCAAGACAGATCTGAAAGTTATCAAGCAACTTGATCGGGGCGCGGATGTTTCCGACCATGGGAAGGTGATAGAACAGCTTGTAAAGCAACGAGTATTTCCCGAAGGCCAACCAGAATCCAAGCAACCCGGCCACGCCCCAGAACAAGACGACTTTCGCATCCTCGGTTTTTCTTTCGCGCACGGCCATGGCCAGCCCAACCAAGCCCATCAGGAAGGGAACGATGCCGAAATAGACGCTGTTGAGCTTGAAGTTTTGGAAGCCCTGGCCGGTCTCTTCCCATTCAGCGGAGCGGCCAAGCTTTCCCCAGTATGGACCTTCGGGATTGCCCGTGCTCCAACCGCCCCATCCGAGCGCCACCAGATCCGGCCACTCTTCCGGAACAGCGCTCCACTGGGTCACGTAGTTCCATTTTTCATCACCGCTCTGCTGGACCGATGCCGCACCTGCAATGTTGCTCGCGTAGGATTTCATTACGGTACTTCCGGAAAGAAGCAATGCCACGGCCCCAAGCGGCATCAGCACCACCAACCAGCGAATAACCGCTCGCCCATGAACCTGTATCAGCCTGAAAAAGGCATAGGACGCCAAGAACAAACCGGCGAGCAACGCCACATCCTGCTGCTCGATCATCATGATGCCGACGGCCACACCTCCAAGCATGGAATAGCCGGCGGCACGACGAAACGTTTCGGCCCGCACGGCTTTCTCCACCAAGCAAAGGGCAAGAACGGAGAACGCCAATACTTCCATCTTATAGGCATGTCCGACCGTCGCGAGCAGAATGGAATTGACCCAGAAGGCGACCAAGGCACCGAAGATGGCCGACAGCCAGCTTCGGTTCCACATGCGCAGAAACCAAACCATGGCGGTCGAGCCCAGCAGCAGGATGAATCCATAGATGGCGTTACCAAAAAAACCCATGGGCAAGCAGGCCAGCAACAGACTGAACAGCTTGTATCCGGAACCGCTATTTCCCAGAACCGGACATCCTATGAAGTACCCGGTCAACGAAGTCGGCAGGTTGTATTTCAGGAATGCCAGTTGGCCTATATTGAGATCGGAGGTTGAAAAAACATGGTCTTCCGGCCAAGTGCACCGAAACGTGATGATCGCCAGCAGTGCAAAGAAGAGTACGCACAACAGGAATTTCGTTTTGTCGTTTTTCATCGCATGTATCCAAATTTAACCTATGTCCAATACGTCCTTACGGGGAGACGTCGCCAAGCGGAATACTTATGCCTGGCCAAAAAACTTTTTCACATGATCAATCACATAACCCTGCTGCTCTTCTGAAAAATCATTGTAGATCGGCAGACGCAAGAGCCGGGCAGCCACCAAGTCGGTTACGGGCAACGGCTCCTGTTCGGCAAGCGTATGTTGCAGTCCCATGGGGGATGAGTGCAACGGAATATAATGGAAGACGGCACGGACCCCGGCATTCAGGAGCCCTTCTATCAGGGCGGTACGCTGGGCTGCAGTCGGCAACATGATGTAAAACATGTGCGCATTATGGGAACAGTCTGCCGGAACATGCGGCAATTCAATCTTTCCGGCGATGGCGAGTTCTTCCAGTTCATCCCGGTAGCGATTCCAAATCGCCATACGGCGCTCTTGAATCGCTTCCCACTCCTCGAACTGAGCAAACAAAAATGCGGCGACAAGTTCGGATGGAAGATAGGAGGAACCCGCATCCACCCAAGTGTACTTATTGACCACATTCCGGAAGAACTGGGTGCGGTTGGTTCCTTTTTCCCGAATGATTTCCGCCCGGTCGCCAAACTGGACATCGTTTACCAAAAGCGCGCCCCCTTCGCCAGCAACCAGGTTCTTTGTTCCATGGAAGCTAAAACACCCAAAGTGCCCTATTGAGCCTAACGGCCGTCCTTTATAGGTGGAAAAGATTGCTTGTGCGGCATCTTCAATCACGACCAAGCCATAGTTCTCGGCCAACGCCATTATCGCATCCATTTCGCAGCTGATTCCGGCATAGTGCACCGGAACGATGGCCTTGGTTTTATCGGTGATCAATCGTTCGACCTGGGTTTCGTCCATGTTTTTCGTGTCGCGACGAATATCGACGAAGCGCAGCCGGGCGCCACGAAGCACAAATGCATTGGCGGTTGAAACAAATGTATAGGAAGGAAGGATGACTTCATCATCAGGCTCGATGTCCGCCAGCAGGGCAGACATCTCAAGTGCTGCGGTGCAGGAATGGGTCAGCAAAGCCTTTTCAACCCCGAACCGGTCCTCCAGCCACTCATGGCATCGTTTAGAAAAGGGTCCGTCACCCGACAATTGCCCGTTGGCAATGGCCTGCTTGATGTACTCCACCTCGCGGCCCACAGCAGACGGCCGGTTGAACCTGATAAATTTATCACTCATGTTAATCCAGATTGTATATGAGAACCCCTGCCAACACGATCAATGTTCCCCAGATTTTGCATGGATCGATCGGCTCCTTCAAGCAGGTCCGTCCCAACAGCATCACAAAAACATAGTTCAACGCAGTCAGCGAATAGATGACAGAAAAATCGACATGTCGTGCAGCAATAATCGACAGCCCGGGGCAGATCAAAAAAAGGGCGATTCCCATGCCAAAGTAGGGATCGAGAAAACGGCCCATAAATGATCCGGGCTTCCGGGCCACAAGCTTCAGGCAGACTTGGCCCAGCGCGGCAAGAACCGCAACCAGAACCAGCAAAAGTTTAAACCGGATCATGGTCGCCATCCTTTTGTTGCATGGTTCTGCTGAGCGTCAGAACACCCAGCATGATGCAGGCCGCACCCAGACAGCGGTTCAGCTCGAACCGCTCGTTGAACGCCCACATGCCGAGCAGAAACGAGAATACATAATTTACACTAATAAAGGGATAGGCATAGGTCAGCTGGTACCTGCGCCCAATCAGCATCCAGAGTACCACGCGACCGAGATAACTTCCGAACAGTCCGATCAGCAAAAGCCCCAGCACACCATAGCTCCATCGCTCCCCTCCAACCAATTTCACAAAAACGGTTCCCAGGAGATTAAGCAACAACAAGGCTGTAATCATCAAACCAAAGCGCATTACGAAAAATCTTTCCACTCATTCAGGTCCAAGCCAGGCATGCAATCGCGCAGGGCGGCAACCAAAGGAGCACACTCCAAGCGGATGGCGGACAATACTGCATCTTCCACAGGATGTTCTCTTGGCGCGGCATTCACGAATGTACCCAAATCATCGGACACAGACTTCAGGAAAGCGGGCGAGCGTTCCGCCCCAATGTAGGTACACAAACTGCAAATCCCGTCAAGGGATCGGGTAAGATGCTCGTATAAAAAAACGCCGACCCGCTCATGGCCAAAGATGGATAGGTAATGATTGATCGCGCGGGCATAGTCGCCTCGCCCCACATAATTGAATGGATCCACCGAGGTTTTGTATTCTGTTCGGGGCGGGGGAATCTTCAAGCAAAACACCTCGTCCAAACTCCGTGGGTCTAAACCGTTTTTATGGGAAAAAAAGTAATTGGAAAGCGCGCGCTCCACTGGATTGCGCAACACAAAAACAATTCGGGCACCGGGAAGTGTTTGCTTAATTCGAAGAGCTGCCTCATCAAATTCGTAGTAACTCGTGGATTTTTCTCCCAACACCTGTTCGCCGTTGCAATGACCAAAGAAAGAATGGTGATAATCGGCCAGGCTTAGGTTCTGGTCATTCAGAAAATACTTAGGCTCCGGAACAATGGGCCTTGCCATGCAAATAGATGGATGTTTATCCAACTGCCTGTACAACCACGATGTGCCGCAGCGTTGTCCGCCCACGATGATAAAATGCGCTAATTCACTCATTGTTAATGATTTCGCGTTCAAACACGCAGCGGGAACTCGACTGTTGGTTGATCAACCGGACAAGGTATTCCCCCACAACGCCGAGCGTCATGATTACTAGTGCGAAGAAAAACGAGGTCAAGACAACCAACGTGGTCCATCCTTTAACACTGACTCCTGTAAGGAACCATTTGAGCAGAAAAAAAACACCGATCAAAAACGAGATCAGCGAAGCGACAAACCCGATACCGCAAATGAACTTCAACGGAAACGCGGAATAGTTGAACAGCAGGCGCCCCATCAATGCCAGGATGCGCTTAATGTTATAATTGGATTTACCCTCAATGCGCGATTGATGTTCCACCAGGACATTCGAGATTCGCGACGAACACAACAACAGCAATCCCGGAATATAGGGAAACGGCGTTTTGAATTCCAACACCCTATCGATGACTGACTTCCTGGCGATACGGAAATTCGACAAGACAATATCGCGGGGCTTGTCGAAAACCTTCTCATTGATCCAGTTGATCAAAACCGTACCCAACCGCCTGACGAAGCCATGTTTTTTTTCCCTGAACCGGCCAAAGACCAGATCATGGCCTTTTTCGATTTCGGCCAGCAAATGGATGATTTCCCCCGGCGGGTTTTGCAAATCATCATCCATGGTCACGATATAATCCCCTGAGGCATGGCTAAAACCACAAAAAATCGCACTATGCTGACCATAATTCTTCAGCAGATCGACCCCAATGATATTCGGATTGGCCTCACTCAGCTCGCGTATGACATCCCACGAGCGATCCGGACTTCCATCATTCACGAGTATCAATTCATACGAAAGCGCCTGTCCTTCAAAAAACTCAACCGTGCGCGCAACCGTTTGTGCCAGGAAATCAGCACTTTTGAACACAGGAATGACTACACTGCACCTACAGCTCTTCACCTCTACCTCGATTCACCTTTTATTCATCTGTTGGCCGCCCGGCGGCAAAAAAAGTTGCCCAATATATATATCCATAAGCGCAGGGGAACCCAAGCTGGGAAGCGGGACTTTACCGATTATCTTCAGCGTGACTTTGTCCTGGTTCTTTTGCAAGGCAACCCAGCAGTTCCTTTCCACGGGATCCAGCATGATAAACACTGGACGGTCGGGTTCGCGCTGCAACTGTGAAACAACGGTCTCTATCACGTCCGGTTCCTGCATCTTACCCAGACTGGCCACATCCATCTTGCTTGAAACAAACATGGTCGAAGAGCGTTCGCCCATCATTACACTGTTTTCAGGCAGTTGCTTCTGCAGTTGCAATGTGGTATCGCGAACGTAGGTCTTGCGGGACATCAGCTCCCCGAATCCCTTGCTCCAACTCGGTGTAAGAAGGTAGATCCCCATAAAAACGACGATAAACAGCCCGTACCATCCCCTAAAACCGCGAATGAACCGGGGGCGAAGCCAAACGGTAAAGCAATAGAGAACAATGACCGATTGAAAGGCTGCGGCCCAGGTCTTCCATGCCGGTGGTTTTTCCAGAATCGCGGGACTTAGATAGGGCACGACAGTTGAACAAAGCTGGCTTCCCAGCAGGACCAAAACAAACCCGGCAAGCATCGAACGGATCTTGAGCTGCTTACGGAATACAAGACAGGCAGGTAACACCACAAACACGGTGGAGACAAAAATAAACATACCGGTCAAAGCCCACAGATTTCGCTTGGGCGGAAGGTACGGCGAGTAGAAGAAGTCTTTCATGGCCTGCGTATCCAGGCCTGCCCCGAAAGGCCAAACTGAAAAGACCAAAAGGTATGCAACCAAGCCACCGGCCGTCAGCAAACTCCATTTCAACAATGATGGCGTGAAGGCCAACCTGAATTTGAGCTCCCTTCTTGCCAGGATAATCAGCAAAGGAATGAAGAACATGATCGGCGTCAGATAACGCACATTGTAGAAGATATGCGTCCCCACCAACACCATATACGCAAGCATCCCGAAAGAAAGACGCGCGGCAACACTCCATTTAAGCGGGCTGAACATGATCCGCCGCAACACCACGCCGGCAGGAACAACCACTCCCCACACCATAAAAAACAGCAGGTTCCCGCCCTCGCCCCATCGGGGTATGGTTGACCACCGAAGCAACATGGCTGGAATACTCTTTATCTTCCACCCCAACCCTTTCGAGGTCCTGACGAGCATTGCATGAAACGTTTCCCCGTCCAGGCCGGCCTTCGCAGCCATGCTGCTGAAATAGGCATCCACCCCCCAACGCGCTGCCTTGTACACGGCGAAGGCAGAGAAACACCAAATGACCAGCGTCCAAAACCGCTTTTTGCGCGAAGGCCAGGCAAGTGCAAGGAACATGGGCACAAAGGCGATGGCACTGAATTTGCATTGGCAGGCTAGCGCAAACAGGATTCCGGAGAGCACCGTGAACATGGATTTCCGCCTCAGGAGCAGGAAACAGGCGAAAACCACCAGTGAACCCATGGCGATATCGCTCGATGCCGTGCGTTCGTAAACCAATGAATACGGATTGCACGAAACAATTAGCGTGGTGGCAAACGCAAGCCATGGAACCGTTTTTCTTGCAGCCATCCAATACACTGCCAACCAAGCCAGTATGGCACCCAGCACAAACGGCACTCGATGTGCCCAGGTCGTTAGCCCAAACAATTTGTACGATGCGAAGGCCTCAAGATGCATCATGGGGCAGGTATAAAAGGTATAGCCTTCACGCGTGGAAGCCGAGACGAAGTCATGCCCCAGATACGCCTGCCGACCTCCGGCCGTGTAATATCCCTCGTCCGTCAAAAAGCTACCATAGGTCCAGAGCGAAGGCGAACCGGCATCGCAATCGATCCAAGGTAAACGGAGCAGGGCTACAATAATCAGGAGTAGGGCTCCAAATACCGCTCGCTGGTTTTTTCTTCGCTTGATCCAATTCTTTACAATCATGTGGCTTCCCAACGTATTGAGTTCAAATATTTTAACATTTCGGACGAGTTTCGTTCCCAGCTGAAATCGGCGGCACGGCGCAGGCCGACCTCAATGAGGCGTGACTGCAGCTCCGCATCGGAGAGTATGGATTTGACTTTCTGCGCCGCCTCGCCGAGGTTGCAATAGTCGTACAGCAAGCCGCTCTGGCCGTCCACCACGCTGTCGCGCAGGCCGGTCGTATTATTCGCCACCACCGGGCAGCCACAGGCGTTGGCTTCGATCACGCTCAGTCCCCAGCCCTCCTTGTAGCTGGACTGCAGGTGGACGGCCGCCTTCTGCAGCAACGCGATTTTTTCCTGTTCGGCAATGAAGCCGGTCAGCTTCACGTTGTCCTGCAACCCATGGCTGGTGATATATTCTTTCACCTTCGGCATGAAGGGGCCGTCGCCCACAATGACCAGTTCCAGCTCGGGAAACTCGGATTGCAGTTTTTCCAGCACCTGGCAGGCATCAAGGACGCCTTTGTACTTCTGGATGCGGCCAACCCAGATCATGTAGGGTTCCTTTGCACCGTCCACTGGACGATAGCTGGAGAGATCCGCTCCGTTGTAGATGACCTCGATATGGTCGGGAGAAACTCCCATATCCACAAGCTCGGCCTTCGTCGATTCGCTCACCACGGAAAACCGGCATTTGCGATAGACCAACCGGATCATCTCCTCCGAGAGCCAGATGAATAAAGCGACCGGAAAGAAAGCTTCGCGGAAAATCGATTTGCGCCACAGGTGATGCATCTGGATCACGAGTGGTCCCTTGTAGACCAGTGGCGAATAGAACGGCAGCTTGTTGAAGTCTTCCACCACCACATCCGGTTGGTGCTTTTTCACCCACCCGCGCAACTTTATCATGCACAGGAACGAAAACGTCACATCGTTGCCGAGCCGATGGACCTCGATTCCATCGATGTTGTCGTCAGGCTCACACCCCGGATAGGCACAACTGTAGAGGATGACTTCGTGGCCCTGCTTGGTCAGCGGGGCATAGACGTGCTGCAAGCGGAAGTCGGCACCGCCCGCGCGCGGATGCTTTGCGTCTCGCCAGTTGAGAATCAGGATTTTCACGGTCGCGATCTCCTCATCCCTACCCCTTGAATACGATTTTTTTACGGGCGAAATAGTTCGTTGCGACGCCGAGAATCAACATGGAATAGTTCGCATAGGTTACTTCCCAGCCAAACCGGGAAATCAGGATCCCTCCCATCCAGATAAACACGAACTGGAAGAGGGAAAATCCGAAAAACATAACCACTTCAAGCGCCCGGTGATGGCGCCCCGCCCGGAATACGAAAAGCACATTCAGGACATACGCGGTCCCGATCGAGAGAACGAAACAGATGGATTTGATGATCCAGTAGTTCAACTTAATCTGTTCTTCAGTAGCCTCCTCAAAAGAAAGTCCCAGTCCGGCAATCATTCTTGCGACCGGATCGGTAGCGCGCATGCAGGGAAGAACCAACCAGGCCAGCAGATAAAAAACCAGTTGGTCGATCAAGAGCGATATAACCCCGCTCACGGCATACTTGAATACCTGGGAATAGGGACATTCCTTGCTGCGGAGCCAGGCAAACAATCCGGATGTGGGTACTTGAGTCATAAAAAGCAAAAGGTATACGGGGCAACAGCCGAAAAACGAGTCAAATATCAGGCGGCCGCATCCTTTCTGATCCCAACAACGGCAATGGTTGGCGAGAGCCACGGAATAGGTTCGAGCATGTAGGTCGACAGTTTTCTGAACGGGAGGTTCAACGGCACCTCGTTGAAACCGAGGCCCAGCACCCGGTATGCAAACTGCGAGCGCCGGCCAAAGAACCGCCGGAACGATGATACGCTGTATTCAAGGATATGGGTCTCGTCCTCCTTGAAATGCGGGCTGATTGGATTGGGCACTGTCAGAATCATGGCGCGTCTGCAGATATGTTCCAGATCGTCGATGATCGCCAGATCAGGCATGTGCTCGATGATTTCCGAGGCCCAGAGATAATCGAACGCTCCCTGGCCCACATCCATTCCCCTGCCGATCTTCCGGTTAACCAGCTCGGAATACGCTCCAGTTCCCTCGGCAATCTCAAGCAGATGATCATCCAAATCCACACCGACCACCTCTCCACAGACCTGTTTCAACAAGGGGCCGTATTCCCCGGGACCGCACCCCAAATCCAAACAGCGTCCCTTCGAGAAATTCTTCAGGATCAGGCGCTTTTTACGCCATTCGGTGTTCTTGGCGGCATAATCCAGGTTCCTTCGCGGCAACAGAAGTTTCCCTAGTTTCCATTCACGACTGTTATCCATCTAATAATCCTATATTTGATCGCCACACCATGCCGCATGAGCGCTTGACGAAATGACACTATAAACTATTCTAATGGTTTGTTTTTTTCAACCAAAGAGGATCGTTTTGAATTCAGATAAATTCTTTCGGAAGTCGGACTGGATCGCTTGCTGGGCAACATTTGTCATCGCATTGATCGTCTATACCATCACCCTGCAACCGACCGTCGGTCTGGAAGACTCGGGTGAACTCATCGTGGCCTCCGACTATCTCGGCGTCCCTCACCCACCGGGCTACCCGAGCTGGTCGTTGCTGACGTGGCTGTTTCAGTGGATATTCCACGGCGTCACATTCCATGGCCATCCCAATCCGGCATGGGCCGTCAACTTTTTCTCCGCCTTCTCTGGCGCGGCCGCCTGCGGCGTGATTGCCCTGCTCATCAGCCGCTCCGGCATGGATCTGCTCCGCAGCCTATCGAAGGAATCAACCACGCTCGGGGAAAAGACCGAAAGCCTATTCTGCGCCGTTGCCGGCATCTCCGGCGGCCTGCTCCTCGCCTTCGGCCAAGGCATGTGGTCGCAGTCGGTCATCGCCGAAGTGTACTCCCTCAACATTTTCTTCCAGTCGCTCGTGCTGGTCTTCCTCTACCGCTGGTTGTCGGAACCAGGCAATCCGAAATGGCTGATCATTTGTGCATTTGTATTCGGCCTAGGCATCACCAACCACCAAACGCTGATGTTCATGGGGCTGGCAATCGCCATTGCCGTGGTCCTCAACGACCTGGATATGTTCCAACCCAGATATCTGGGTTGGGTTCTGGGTGCCATGGCGGGCTTGGTTGTGGCCTTCATCGGCGCATACTTCAACAGCATTTCCGTAATCATTGTCGGCGTCTTAGGTTGCATTGGCCTTTGCCTCTTCATACGCAAGCCGTTCCTTGCCCGCGACTTTGTCATCACGGGCGCCATGTTCCTGATTCTGGTTGGTATGAACAAATGGGCGGCCGAAACAGACGGATTCCATCATCTGGCTTGGGATACCGGCCCCGATGCGGGCAGCGTATGGTACAAGTCGGGCTTCTGGATATGGACCCTGTATGCCTTGATCGTTCCGATTCTGGCTACATTCCTACTCCCAAATGGCAAGATTGTCGGCCCCACTTTTCTCGTAATGTTCATTGGATTGGCCTTCTATCTCTACATGCCCATCTCATCGGACCAGAACCCACCGATCAATTGGGGCTATCCCCGGACTTGGCAGGGGTTCATGCATGCCATCACCCGAGGCCAGTATGAACGGGTTAAACTGGCCCATGTGTTTACACCACAGTTCCTGAAGCAAGTCGGCACCTACCTGATGGACCTTCGCTCGCAATTCTATGGGCCGATTGCCTTCCTTGCAGCGGTACCGTTCTTCTTTTGCTGGAAAGTCGGACGTAAGAACATCGCTTGGCTGTCGACGACCCTGATCGCTTTCCTATCCGTGGGGATTGTGTTCATGATCCTGCAGAATCCCAAGACCGACATCCAGAGCCTGTTCATTGGTCGGGTGCAATACATCCAGTCGCACGCCATCTACGTGCTTTGGCTCGGCTACGGCATCCTGCTGCTCATGGCCTTTTTCGAGACCTTGGTGAAAAACAACCCCATTACCAAGGTGCTCGGTGTCGCCGCTGTTCTGTTGCTGCCGGGCGCACTCATCTACAAGAACGCCTATGACGAAGGGCAATTGCGGGTATATGGAGGCGCGGAACAAGGCGGCCACGATTTCGGATGGCAGTTTGGCAACTGGCAACTGCAAGGGGTCAAGGGCATCGAAGAAGACCTGCGCGCGTGGTATTCCCCCGAGGAATTTGAAAAGATCTGGGCGGACTATCCCAACAAGAACTATCCCGAACCCATGGGGACCAACGCCATCTTCTTCGGAGGCACCGATCCGGGACGCTTCGTTCCGACCTACATGATCTACTCCGCCCACGTTCGTCCCGATGTCTACCTCATCACCCAGAATGCGCTGGCGGACAACACCTATATGAGCGTCATGCGCGATCTCTACGGTGACCAAATCTGGATCCCCTCGCCCATCGACAGCAACATGGCCTTCCAACTGTACATGAAAAACGATGGCGCGGATGCCAGCGTGAACGGCGGCAAGGTCGCCGTGCAGGGGGTCCAGGCCGTCATGAAAATCAACGGCTACCTGAGCAAGTTCATTTTCGACCACAACCAGTATCTGACCGAAACCAAAACCGATGAAAAAACGAGGCCGGTCGGCGCGGCCGTGGTGTACGAAGATCCGCAACCCGATCCCAAGACCGGCCTTCCGCCCGAGCGCACATTCTACGTCGAAGAGAGCTACGCCATGACGTGGATGTACCCCTACCTCACGCCCCACGGCCTCATCATGAAGGTGAACAACAAGCCCACGCCCATCACCGATGAAATGGTCAGGAACGATACCGATTTCTGGAACTGGTACTGCGACCGACTGACCAGCGACAGCAAGTTTGTACGCGACATCGTGGCCCGCAAATCCTTCTCCAAGCTACGCAGTTCGATCGCCGGGCTCTATGCATCCCGAGGCAGGCCAAGGGAAGCCGAGGCCGCTTTCAGGCAAGCCATTTCGCTGTACGACCTCAGCCCGGAAGCGAACTACCGCTTGGCTGATCTGATTGCCCGCCAAGGGCGATTCGATGAAGCCATCGACCTTTTCACCGAGTTCATGGAAAAGGATCCCAACAACGAGCAGGCAGGCCACTTCCGCGCCCAGTTGGAAAAGCAGAAAGAGTTGAGCGGACGGCGTCAGGTGCTCGAGCAAAAGATGCGCTCGAACTCGCTAGCTTTCAAAGAGCTCGTTGAGCTCGGAGGCATCTACTACAGCATGCAACAAGTACCCCAAGTGGATGCATTAATGACGCGCTATCTGAACAGTGCGGACGTAACCCCGGAAACCGCCATGCAGGTCGCCCAGTTGATGGCCCAGAGAAAACGCTACAGCGTAGTGGAAACGGCGCTCAAGAAATATACCAGTCTCCAGCCGAAGGACCCGTCCGGATGGATCAACCTTGCCGCACTGGAACTGGCCCTTAATAAACAAGGCGAAATGTGGACCTCTCTGGACAAGGCGCTCGAGACCGATACCGAGCGTGCGCGCGAAATTCTCCGGAAAGATGCGCGGTTTACTCCCATTCGCAATACCGACGATTTCAAGAAGCGGGTTCCTTCGCCGCAAAACAGCGTGGACATGGGTCTTCTCCCGGGCTTTTAAGGGATTCATGTGAAGATAATCGCTTACGACGACAATCCCGATTATGGCGGGCACCAAGCCATGAGCTGCCGCGGGATTGAGGCGTTGGCCGCCGATCCGTCGAATGAAATCATCTTCATGCTCAATCCCGAAAACCGGATGCTCGTCGAAAAACTCACGGCTTTGGACGCCTGCGAAGTCGTGGAATCCCCCTGCAAGACCAGACGGCCGCAAGGCATCAAGAACCTGCTGGACCGGCAGGGCATCGCCAAGCTCGAAACCCGGTTCAAGACGATGCAAGCGGATCTCATCCTATGCATCCAGGGCGATATCGAGCAATCCTCGCAAGCGGTCTTGGCGGCGCAACGGGCCGGCATTGAGTGCGTCAGCTATATTGGACTGCCCCACTCCATGGCCACCATGGGAGCTACGCTGGGTCCCCTTCGCGATGCCTGCAACCGCTTCCTATTCACCGTGCCGGACCGCTACATGGCGATTTCCGAAAGCATGGCCGAGTTGCTTCGCTCACACGGGGTGCGGCAACCGATTGCGATCGTGCCAAACGGTATTGATACAGCATCGGCCGGACCGGCCAAGTCGCAGACATCCCCATTCACGCTCGGCATGCTGGGCCGCACGGAATTCAAGCAGAAGCAACAGGACTTCATGGTACGGGCCTTCTGCGCTTTCCCCGAAGCCTTCAGCGATTGCAACCTGATCATGGCCGGCGGCGGCCCGGACCAAACGGAACTGGAAGCGCTCGTATCCCGTTGTTCCCGTTGCGAGGACATCCAGCTGATCCCATGGCAACAGGATCACAATGCGTTTTTTGAATCGATCGACCTATTGGTCATCCCATCCCGCTACGAAGGCGTACCGCTGGCCATGCTGGAGGCATTGGTCCGCGGCATACCCGTCATCGGCAGCAACCGCGACGGCATGAAGGACATACTTCCGGCGGAATGGTTGTTCGTGGCGGAGAATCCCGCCGGCCTGGCGGAAACCTTCGTTAAGGTACGCAACACATGGCGCAATGGCATTGATGCCCTGCAACAACGAATCATAGCCAACCACTCGCTGGAAGCATTCAGTCGTAATTTTCGCAACGCAGTTCTGGATCGTCCCTCGTGATGTTCACGTAAGCGGCGATCGTCGGTTCGGCACAAAAAAAGGCGCCCCGGTTGGAGCGCCCCTTTCATTTCCTTTGCAGGAAACCTTATTCGGCGTCGTCGTTCAGCGCGGCTTTGCGGCTGAGGCGAACGCGGCCCTGGTTGTCGATATCGATGCACTTGACGCGCATGGCATCACCCGGATTGCAGATGTCGCTGACGCTATTGATGCGCTCGTTGGCCATTTCGGAAATATGCACAAGACCTTCCTTGCCCGGCATGCATTCAACGAATGCGCCGAAGTCCTTCACGGCAATCACCTTGCCATCGTACGTCTTGCCAATTTCGATTTCGGCCGTCAGGGCGTTCACCTGGCTGATGGCGCTCTCCATGGCATCTGCATCGACGGCGAAGATGTTAACGGTGCCGTCTTCTTCGATATCGATCTGCGCACCGGAGCTTTCCGTGATGGCACGGATGTGCTTGCCGCCAGGCCCAATCAGGGCGCCGATCTTCTCAGGATCGATCTTGACGGTGGTGATACGCGGCGCCGTTGCGGCCAGCTCTTCCCGCGGAGAAGCAATTACGCTTTCCATATGGTCGAGAATGTCGTTGCGACCCTTGCGCGCAATCTCGAAGGCTTCGGTAACCTGGTCCCAATCCATGCCGTGCACTTTCAGGTCAACCTGGAATCCGGTGATCCCCTTGCGGGTTCCGACCACCTTGAAGTCCATGTCGCCGCAGTGGTCTTCGACACCGAGAATATCGATTACCTCGATGGAGGCACCCTTATCGTCGGTAAACAGACCAACAGAGATCCCCGCAACCGGTGCGGTTAGCGGAACCCCGGCATCCATCAGTGCCAGGCAACCGCCGCAGGCGGATCCCATGGAGGAGGAGCCGTTGGAACCCATGACTTCGGAAACAACACGTACCGTGTACGGGAAATCCTTTGGCATGACCGGAACAATGGAACGCTCGGCCAGGTTGCCATGGCCGATTTCACGACGGCTGGTCATTCCCAGGCGTCCACACTCACCCACCGAATAAGGCGGGAAGTTGTAGTGCAGGATGAAATTCTTTTCGTCGGGGCCGCCGGTAACGGCATCGAAGCGCTGCGCTTCCTTGGTGGTACCGAGGGTCACCGTACAAAGCGTCTGGGTTTCACCGCGTCCGAAAACGGCCGAACCGTGCAGGTGCGGAAGAACGCCAACCTGACAGTCGAGGTCGCGGATTTCGAGCATGCCGCGGCCACCGATACGGGTTCCGCCTTCAATCACGTTCTTGCGGACGGTCTCGACTTCCAGATCATGGAACGCATGGAAGTACTGGTCTTCGGTCATTTCGGGGAACAGCTCTTCCATCTGCGGCTTCAGCTCTTCCTTCAGGGCCGATACGGCATCCTGACGTTCCAGCTTGCCGGCAATCTTCATCAGTTCCTTGAACTTTTCGCCAACGAGCTCGCGGGCCTTGTCCAGCAACGTGGTATCTTTCGGCTCCGGGGCATAGACCTTTTCCGGCAGGCCGAGGGCCTTGCGGAGCTCCAGCTGGCCGTCGATAATCTTGACGACTTCCACGTGCGCAGTTTTCATCGCTTCGATGAAGTCAGCTTCCGGGATTTCCTTGGCGGAACCTTCAATCATCATGACCTTGTCGCGCGATCCGCAGTAGGTCAGATCGAGGTCGCTGGCAGCCAGTTGATCGTGGTTCGGGTTGATGATCCATTGGCCGTCGTTACGGACAATGCGTACCGCACCGATCGGGCCGTCGAACGGCAGGTCGGTCAGGGTCAGCGCGGCAGAGGCCGCATTGACACTCAATACGTCGGTGTCCAGCGTCTGGTCGCAGCTGACCAGCATGTTGTTGATCTGTACTTCGCGATGGAAGTTGTCCGGAAACAGCGTACGGATCGGACGGTCGGTCACACGCATCGTGAGGATTTCCTTCTCGGAAGGCCGCGCTTCGCGCTTGATGTAGCCCCCCGGAAAACGACCGGCCGCATAGAACTTTTCGCGGTATTCCACCTGAAGCGGGAAAAAGTCCACGCCTTCCTTGGCTTCCTTTGCGGAGGTGACGGCGGAGAAGACAATGTTGTCTCCGATTCCACAGGTTACGGCGCCGTCTGCTTGCTTTGCAAGCAGGCCGGATTCGAGGACCATGGTTTGGCCGCCGACTTCGAATTCAACTTTGGTTGTACCCTTCATACTTAATCTTGCGCCCTTGCTGATTGTTCTGAAGAGCGCACCTTTCCTTTGTTTTTTTGCTGTTTTCCGCCGGGTTTTCCGGCCGGAACCTTTCGTCTGCGATGCCTCGGTTTCGAGATTTGCAGAAACGACACAAGCCCTTTAGGAATAAAGGGCTCGCGAACGAATAAGGATTTTTAACATCCTGAAGACGATTACTTGCGCAAGCCGAGTTTTGCAATCAGCTCTTTATAGCGTGCATCGTCTTTCTTCTGGAGGTAGCTCAGCAGCTTGCGGCGCTTGTTGACCATCATGATGAGGCCGCGGCGCGAACTGTGATCCTTCTTGAAGCTCTTGAGATGTTCGGTCAATTCCTTGATGCGTGCGGTCAGCAGCGCAACCTGGACCTCTACGGAACCGGTATCCTGCTCGCTACGCTTGAATTCGTTTTTAATTTCAGCTTTGACTGCTTGATCCACGTTGGGACTCCTTGTTTTCTCTTTCTTATCAAATCAGGCGCGAAACTATACGGATCGCCCTACTTCATGTAAAGCACAGTTTTCCCAGCTTTTTACGCCTATTTTTCCGTCCGCCCGCACCGGTTTTTTCCGTCATTTTCCATCTATTCAACACTGCGTATCCTACCCTGCGAACCCGCGCGGAACGAATAGATATCGTCCTGCCTTTTCCCGAGCAACGCCGTCCCCACCGGGGATTCCGGCGTAATTACCGTGATTTCGCGGCCATTAACTTCAATCTCCGTACCGCCGCCGCCATTGAGCAGGAAGAAGTGAAGAGTCTCTCCAGCCATTTCCGTTTCCACCAGAGCACCGACATCGATCGACTTCCCGGAATAATCGGGCGGGACAAACGCACGAAGCTCCTCCACTTGCCGGGCGAGCGTCTCAAACTGCCTGGCAAGGCCGCGGGCCAGATACGATTGCTCCAAGCCGCAGGTATCCCACTTGGTCTCCGCCCGCGCTTCCGCGTGGGTCGCCCCTTCCGCCGCCGTTTGCTGTGCAGCCAACTGCCGGCGCAACTCCTCTTCGAGTGCCGCCAGCACAGCCGTTAGAATCGCCTTCTTATCCATATCTACTCCGCCATCTCGTAGGGCCGGCACTGGGCGGCGAGCTGGGGCGAAACCCGGACCAGCAGATCGGCACTACCACCTTCGTAGTCCTGTTCCAGGATGGAGGCATTCTTCTGCAAGGAGGCGATCAACCTGCCCTCGGACAGCGGAATGCGGAGCTGCATCGTGATCTTGCGGCCCTTCAGGCAATCGGCCAGCTCGTCAAACAACAGATCAATCCCCTCGCCCGTGATGGCGGAAACCGCCACCGACTTGGGAAACTGGCGGCCCAGCCGCTTGGCGGCGTTGGCCCCCTTTTCATCGTCGATCTTGTTGAAGACGTAGAGCATCGGTTTGTCGAGCGCACCCATTTCGTCGAGCACCTTGTGAACCGCCTCGATCTGCGATTCGGCCTGTGGGTGCGCGGCATCGACCACATGTAGCAGCAGATCAGCTTCGACCACCTCTTCGAGCGTGGCCTTGAACGACTCGACCAAATGGTGCGGAAGCTTTTGGATAAAGCCCACGGTGTCCGTCATCAACATCGGCTCGTGATTGGGAAGCTCCACCTGTCGCGTCGTTGGATCAAGCGTAGCGAACAACTGGTCTTCGGCAAAAATATCCGCCCCGGAAAGACGATTGAGCAACGTCGATTTCCCGGCATTGGTGTAACCCACGATCGATACCAGCGCCCACCCGTGGCGGCGGCGACCGCGGCGTTGCTCGGCACGGCGGGCTCGCACCTGTTCCAGATCGCGCTTGAGCGTACCAATCATGTCGTTGATGCGGCGGCGGTCGACTTCGAGCTGGGTTTCCCCCGGGCCGCGCAAACCAATGCCGCCCTTCTGCCGCTCCAGATGCGTCCACATGCGGCGCAGGCGCGGCAACAGGTATTGGTGCTGGGCCAGCTCGACCTGCAGGCACCCTTCCTTTGTCTGGGCGCGCTGGGCAAAAATGTCGAGGATCAGTTGGGTTCGATCAAGCACACGCACTTCGAACACCCGCTCCAGGTTGCGGCCTTGGGCCGGCGTCAGGTCATCATCGAACACCACCATCGAAACGCGGTTTTCCTTGATCCAGTCCGAAATCTCTTCGGCCTTGCCCGAGCCGATATAATGCCCGGCCTTGATCTTCGGCTGCCGGATCAGAAAACGCCCTTTCACCTCCGCGCCAGCGCTCTCGGCCAGCTGGGCCAGCTCGTCCATGGTGTCCTTGACCTTCCACTCCTCCTCGCCGCGCAAAAGCACGCCGACCAGCAGCACGGTCTCGGTTTCATTATTCTGTGTTTCCAACAGTTCAGACATATGCGGGCTTCCTTAACCACAAAATACACAAAAAACTCAAAATCATGAACATAGAAGGATGCGTCATCCTTTTACGCCTTCTTGTGCATCTTGTGATTCAAATTTTAACGGGTGTCGAACCAATTTTATCCCATGCCTGCATAATGGCTTCGGCCAGTTTATCCCGATCAGGATAATCAGCCGTATCGATCCATTCTACGTTCAACTGGTTGCGGAACCAGGTCATCTGACGCTTGGCCAGCTGGCGGGTGCGGATGATGGTTTTTTCCTTCGCGTCCTCAACGGTCATCTCGTTGCGGAGAACGGCAAAGGCCTCGGCATAACCGATCGCCTGCAACGCCGTCGGCGAGAGTTCCAGCTTCATCAGCTCACGGGCTTCGTCGAGCAAGCCTTCGGCATACATGTTTTCGACGCGCTGCTCGATCCGACGCACCAGTTCCTCGCGCTCGACGCGAAGGCCAACGATCCTGGGTTTGGGCTTCGTGTTCCATGACCCCTCGTACCGCCGGCTTCAGATCGGAAGAGCACACGTCTGAACTCC
>JBNLGU010000012.1:0-41153 GCA_050306215.1 Pontiella sp. | reverse complement strand
TGTTAAAAAGAAGAAAACCACGAAGTTGATTGGAAAGCACGACGCAAACCTCCTTGTTTCGCTACCGCATTTCCCCACCGCTAGTGCCGAAGGGGGGCGGCACTGTTGTGCAGTGATTCCGTGGTTTGGCTTACAGACCCTCTAGCGTCTCCCAGCGTTCAAAACATTTTTCGAGTTCGTGGGGGATTTCCTCCGCCCGGGCGGTCGCAGCGGTGATGTCGTCCTTGCTTTGCTGGTAGAACGCCGGCGCAGCCATGGCTTGCTGAAGCTCCTCCAGTTCGGCTTCAAGTTGTTCAATCCGATGCGGCAGGTGCTTCAATTCCTCCCGCTCCTTGTTGCTCAGCTTGCGGGTAGCGGCCTTCTTCTCGATTTTAGGGGCTGCATTCTCTTGCCGCGTGCCTGGAGTTTCTTGCCTTTGACTCAGCCAATCATCGTACCCCCCGGCATACTCGCCGATCCGGCCGTCGCCTTCAAAAACGAGGGTGCTGGTGACGACGTTGTTGAGGAATGAGCGGTCGTGGCTGACCAGCAGGAGGGTCCCTTCGTAGTTCATCAGCTGCTCTTCGAGCAGTTCGAGGGTTTCCATGTCGAGATCGTTGGTCGGTTCGTCGAGGACGAGCAGATTCGACGATCGCTTGAACAGCCGGGCCAGCAGGAGCCGGTTGCGTTCGACTCCCGAAAGCGACCGGGCGGGCCGCCGGGCGCGTTCGGGGGTGAACAGGAAATCCTGCAGGTATCCCAGTACGTGCTTCTTGCTGTTGCCGATGGTGATCATTTCCTCGGAACTGACGTTTTCGGCCACGGTTTTGGTTTCGTCGAGGATCGCTCGATGTTGGTCGAAGTAGGCGACTTCCAGCTTGGTGCCGTGTTCGACGGTGCCCTGCTTCGGCTGTAGCCGGCCCAGCAGGATTTTGATCAGGGTGGATTTGCCGCAACCGTTGGTGCCCATGATGCCGATCTTGTCGCCCCGCATTATGTTGGTGCTGAAACCCTTAATGAGCGGCGTGCCATCATAGTCGTAGGAAATATTCTTGGCCGTGATTACCTTGCGGCCGGAAATCCTGGCTTCGGCCACTTGCAGATTAACGGTTCCGACGCGCTCGCGGCGCTGGTTGCGGTCGCGGCGCATTTGCTCCAGTTCGCGGACGCGGCCTTCGTTGCGGGTCCGGCGGGCCTTGATGCCCTTGCGGATCCACACCTCCTCCTGTGCGAGCTTCTTGTCGAACTGCGCCCACTGTTCGGCCTCGCCGTCGAGCAGGGCCTGCTTGCGTTTGAGGTAGGTGTCGTAGTCGCAGGCCCACGAATGGAGATGTCCGCGATCCAGTTCGACAATGCGGGTGGCCAGCCTGCGCAGGAAGGCGCGATCGTGCGTCACGAAAACGAGGGTGCCGCGATAACGAAGCAGAAAGCTCTCGAGCCACTGGATCGATTCGATGTCGAGGTGGTTGGTCGGTTCGTCCAGCACCAGGATGTCGGGCTCGCAGGCCAGGGCCTGCGCCAGCAGGGCGCGGCGCTTCTGGCCGCCCGAAAGCTCGTCGAACTTCCAGTGGTTCTCGAGCGATACCAGCGAGATCGCCTTATCGACCGCCTGGTGCGATACATAGTCGTCGTGCGGGTCTTCCAAGCCTTTGAACACCAGGTCTTCTATGGTACATGACAGGTCGCTCGGAACATTTTGCTCCAGCCGCCGGACCTTCAGTTCGGGCTGGCGGATGATTTCACCGTCATCGGGGTCAATGGTGCCGTCGACGATTTTAAGCAGGGTGGATTTGCCCTCGCCGTTGCGGCCGACGAGACAGATGCGCTCGTTGCGCTCGATCTGCAGCGTCGCGTCGTCCAGCAGCTGCGGGCCGCCGAACGCCTTGTGGATATTCTGTAAACTCAGTAAAGCCATATGGATGAACGATGATTGTTGGGTTGTTTTTAAACGAGCGGGCATTCTCCAGATTTTGCGGGGCTTGGGAAGGAATAAAACGTATGTAGTGCCGCCTTGACGACGTTTCGCGATGGAGTAGCCTTTGGGTATGGCCATGGAGAAATACAGGTTGCCGTTGCTGGATGTGGAGGACGTGTTGTCGATCCTGAACCAGATCGCCATTTTCGGCGGGCTGGACGACCGGCAGCTATACACGGTGTTTCACCTACTGGAGGTGGAACACTACAAAAAGGGCGAATTCATTTTCAGGCAAGGTGATGCGCCCAGCCATATTCGAATTGTCCGCTCCGGTAGGGTGCACATTATCGAAAACATCGGCGGGACGCCCATGGAGCTTTTCGAATTCAAAACGGGCGACTGCTTTGGAGAAACCTCGGTGATCGCCATCCATCCGCATACGGCGAGCGCGCTGGCGATGGAGGATACCGAACTGCTGGTGATTCCGCGCGACAAGCTGTTCCACCTCTACCACACAGATCCGAAGCTCTTCGGCATGCTGATGATGAACATTGCGCGTGAGGCCTGCCGCCGCCTGAGCAAGACTGAAGACATCATGCTGCACTACGCACTCGAAGGGAAGCCGGGGAAGTAGGCTACATGACTCCTACACTTCGATACCTGTGAATTTCCGAAGCACGATGCCGATCAGGAAGCTGATGGCCGATACGCCTAGGCTTAGGCCGGCCATTTCCAGAAAGCGCTTGCGGAAGGAGGCTTCGTTCACCACGGAAATATAGTAGTTGAAAATGGCGACGATGAGCAGGGCGATGGACAGCGTGGCAGCGAGGCACAGGTAGTAGGAGGAAAAGAGCAGGTAAGGCGTGATCAAGGCCACGACGGTGAGGACATAGGCCGTGCCGGTATAGACGGACGCCTTGATCGGATTCTGTCCATGGTCTTCCGATTTGGTGGAGAGGTATTCCGAAACGGCCATGGATAGGGCGGCAGCCAAGCCGGTGATGGTTCCGGTGAGCGCGATCAGCTTGGTGTTTTGCAGGGCGAATGTAAGTCCTGCCAATGCCCCGGTCAGCTCGACCAAGGCATCGTTGAGGCCCAGCACGATCGATCCGACATAGCGGAGGCGTTCCTCGTCGAGCATTTCGATCAGTTCCTGTTCGTGGTCGTTTTCCTCGTCGATAATATGGCTGATCTGCAACTCCTCAAGCACATCCCGATAGGCTTCCTGGGCCTTGTCCTCGCCGGCTTCCATGAGTTTTATGGCGAAGGTAAAGCCAAAGATCCGGCTGATGAGGTCGTACATCCAGACCTTGGATCGGTTCGGGGCCACATCCCTGTCTGTGTGGATTTTCCATTCGTGGTAGTGGCGCATTTCGTCGTTGGCGATCTTTTCCAGGATACGACGGTTCTTTTCGTTTTCGGTGCGTTGCGCCAAGCGCATGTAGATGTGGTGTTCGGTTACTTCGTTGCGCTGGAACTGGAGGAGCTTTGCATGATGTTTTGTCATGCGGGGTTTCTACTCGAAACGCTTTTCGCACTCAAGCGCGACCGTTGTTTTTGAACGGAAAGGTTCGTTTAGGCGGAAACCTGTTTTTTTTCTTCTTATAGATAAGAGGTCTCATTATGCCGAATGCTCTGCCTAGCCAATTGGCTGTGTTGGTTTGGCCCTGCTGAAATCCCTTAAGGCCATGGTCGACGCGGATGACGTGCCTGTGGTGTTCTGCGATTGGTGGACTGTCGTAAAACGGGTGGTTTCCGCCTATAGGCTTGATCGTCGTTTCCAACTTTGCGGCTAGGTCGTTCGGTTGCCATGGCCATGCTTCGGATCCCGGATCCATTTCCGCAAATCCGCCGTTACGATGGATTTGGGGTGTCTGTTGTGGCGGCGGCTGTCCCTTCCTGATGCGCAAAATTCGGCGTTTTCCTAGTCAACAAGGGTCGTTTGATACCGAAACGCCTGTGGTTTCTTTAACTTTCCGCATGACATTAATCTTCGTTTATGGGAACCTTCTGCGTTGTTACCTAACCTAAACTTTTCAGTGGGGGAATAATGAAGAATACAACATTGATATTAGTTGCTCTTATTGGGTCGGTGGCTTCCGGCTACGGCGTGGATCTCGTGAACACCAATATTGTCGGGCCCAGTACGTATTTCACTTCTACGGGTAGGGATCCCATTGAAAATCCGGAAACGTACACGATCACCGATGCGTCCGGATCCAGTTATAATATTGTGAACAGCAGCATAACGGCAGCAGGTGGAAAGTCGGTTACGTCGGTAGCGGCACAATTGCATGCATATGCTCTGGGTACGGGAGGCATGAGAAGCACCGGTGCTGCGCACGACATCGACGTGGTGGATTCTGTCATTGCCGGGAGCTCGGGAGGCTCCATCACGGACAGCGTATCGCAACGGAAATACTACAACGTAAATGGCGGAAATGGCATGTATCTGGAAAATACATCGCTGAGGCTGTTGGATTCGATCATCAGCGGTGGTGATGCCGGTACTATACAGGGCACTAATGCCCATGAAGCCAGCACGGCGATCGGCGGCTTCGGTATACAGTTCCTAGGAATCAGTTCGCTGACCGCAACGAATGGCACGATATCCGGAGGCAAGGGCGGACGGATCAACCTCGAGAACCGCACAGGTATTGTCAATGGCGGGGCTGGCATCTCCATTACAGGTTCAGCAACCGTAGACCTTAACCTGGTCGACACAACCGTGTATGGCGGCGCCGGCGGGGTAGTGCAGCAAAATCTCAACAACCTCGGTTCTGCAACCGGCGGTGATGCCTTGTTGATTACGGGTGGTGCCAACGTGACCATCAATAGCGGCACCTATGTCGCTGGTGCGGGAGGTTCCGTTGCCGGCGTACAGCAGGCCAAGGGTAACGCAGTCCAGATCCAAGGTTCAACCGTCACAATTGCCGGCGGTGACTTCGTGGGCGATATCCTGCTTTCATCCGGAACCTCTACGTTGTCCATCAAGGATACCTTCACGGATGATCCGCGTTTCTGGCAAACGGGTGGTATGGTTACCTTCAATGAATGGTATGATGGCCAATTGAAGGATATCTTGCTGACTGCCGGCACCATGAATTTTGCCAATAGTGCCTTCAACCTGGACGGTGTCTTTACCGTTGCCGGTGCTTCGGCGAGCTCGGCCACTGCTAAGTTCAACAGCGGATTGAACGTTAAGTCTGGTGGTGTCCTTGATCTTGGCCGTTCAACTTCTACGGCAGCCGGGGCCCATTTGGAGGCTGGCAGTTTGGTAGAGGCTACGCGTAATGGCACAGCGCTTGGCAAGCTCCAGTCGTCGGCGGGCCTCACCGTCGACAACGGAGCCAAATGGGTCATCAACGATATCGGAACTAGTGCATTTGGCCTGGGGCAGGTATTTACGCTGGCAACCAGTACAGGGACGATTTCGAACAACCTGGATGCGGCGGATGTGTTCTATAATGGTGCCAACGGCTCATCTGGATGGCTGGGCTTGATCACCAATGTCTATGTGTCCGGCAACAACCTGAACGCGGTATATGGACAGAAGGAAATCAATGAAGTCCTTGGGGTGGATGGGGATAATTCGGAGTTTGGCCAGGCCATGGCCGATCTCTCGATGTTGGTGTCCCAGACCAATACGACGGTATACGGTGCGCTAGGCGATATTACACCCTACCTCTCCGAGGCCAAGGTGATTATGTCGAATGGTTACATCCGCGTGCCCGAAGTGGCCCACGCCATCGTTGGTCTTCAATCGATCTTCATGGATCAGGTCAAGGATCGCTCCCGCTCGAACCTGCACGAATCGCAGGTGGGCTATCCTGCGGTTGCATCGCCGGCCGGGGCCGGAGGTTGGGATTGGCTGCGCGGCCTGTCCGACCGCATGGAATCCGGGCTCAATGCCGATTCAATGCGCGGCGTTGCCGATCGCTCGGAAGGCTTGGTGGATTACAACCAGATCAAGGGTGCCATGGATTCGCTGACATCCGAAGCGGAGCTGGAGGATGTCGAGCTTCCGCCCATGTGGCAGGTTTGGGGGCGTGGCTATGGTTCGAACGTCAAGCAGGATTCCCGCAACGGGTTTGCCGGCTACGATGCCGACATTGGCGGTGGCATACTGGGTATCGACAAGCGCATCAACAACGTGTTGCTTGGCGTGGGCGGTGGTTATGCCCACACGGAACTCGCCGGATACGAGTACAACGATGCCCTGATTGACACCGGCCATGCGATTGTCTACCTGTCCATGCACGGGGACCATCTCTTCTTTGATCTCAACCTGGACGGAGCCATCAGCAGCGTAGAAACCAAGATGCAGCCGCTGGGATACAAGGCGAGCTTCGATGCCCTGTCTGCCGGGCTGTATGCCGGAGGCGGAGTGGCCATGCCCCTGACAGACTATTTGGTGCTGACTCCCGAAGCATCCTTGCTGATGACATACTACAGTCATGACTCCTACAACGAAACCTCATCGCTGGCTCTACCGACCAAACAGCATGACAGCTATGACCAGGTCACACCGGTCTCTACCTTGGGGGCCACGCTGGCACTGGTCCGGAAAATCGATTTTTCCCGCTATGAAGTTGCGGTTCAGCCCGAGATCCGCGGCCATTGGTTGCATGACTTCAATGCCGAGATGGATGATGAGTCCTACACCTTGGTTGGCGGCGTAAATTCGATCAGCACACCGTTGATGGCCACCGAAGAGGATCTGTACAAAATCGGGGCTGGGGTACGGTTTGCCCAGTGGGCATCCGATAGCACCGAAGTGGGAGTCGATTTCGACTACACCTATGGCGATGACTACGAAGCCTATGTTGTCAGTGGCAAGGTGATTCACCGCTTCTAATCCAGTCATTGGCTAGCTTAAAACCCCTTCATCGCGAAGGGGTTTTTTTGTTGGTGCACCCGGACGGGAAAGCGACAGGGCTTGGTTGGAGGCGGTTGCGGGTTGGAAAAATTATGCCGATACCGAGCGGGCGGAAGGCTGCCATGTGTTGCTTATCCGGTCGGCCCGCGAAACTTCCAGGTTGATATGCCCCAAGCCATCCAGCCGCAGTTGGGAAGCCACCGTACGCAAGGCGGTTTCCGGCGTGTTGCAGTCCGAACTAAGGTGGGCCAGGTAAACGTGCTCGAGTGCGTCCGTCGCGCTGTCGGCTATCAGGCGGGCGGCATCGATATTGGATAGATGCCCCTGCCGACTGCGAATACGCTGCTTCAACGCCCACGGGCGCGGCGCTTCGCGCAGCAGGTCTTCATCATGGTTGGACTCAATGACTAAGGCCCGGCATCCCTTGAGCTTTTCGCGGATGAGTGCGGTGCCCATGCCCAGGTCGGTAACCACTCCGACGCAGGTGTCGGACGCCTGGATCCGGAAACCAACGGGTTCATAGGCATCGTGGGGCACCGAAAACGGTTCGATGGTAATATCACCAATCTCGAATGGGGCACCCGTTTGGAAAACTTGGGCGCTGATTTCGTTGGCGCGGGGTTGGCGCATGATGCCGTTCAAGGTACCGGCGTTGGCATACACCGGGATTCCGTGGCGCTTTTGCATGACGCGCAACCCTGCGACATGGTCGCCATGTTCGTGCGACACGCAGATGCCGTTTATACTTTCGGGGACGACGCCGAGCTGCTCCAGCCGCAGTGCGATCTGCCGGGCGCTGAGGCCGGCGTCAATGAGCAGGCGGGTTTTCTCCGACGCGATATAGATGGCGTTTCCTGAACTTCCACTGGCCAAAACACAAACTTGCAAACCCATCGACGACTCCTTAAAAACAAATTTCATCATAGGGGCCATCCCGGCAAAGGAAACCATTTTTAGTGGATTATTGGCGCGGAGCGCCATGGACAGGGCAACTCCGTCTTTCGTGGGCGTACCGCACGTCTTATAGGATAATCCATCAAACTTGGCTTGAGATCTGCATGCGAAAGCGCAACTATCATACCCATGGCTAACCCCGGACTAGTATTAAGTCAGGAAATGAAGATGCATCAGGTGCTCGCGCCGCACCTGTTTCAGTCGTTGGAAATCCTCCAGATGCCCTTGCTTGATCTTCAGCAAATGATCAAGCAGGAGCTCTCCGAAAACCCCACCCTCGAGGCCACGCAGGACCAACCGGATGCCCAGATTGAAATCGAACAGGGCACCAAGGATGTCGAACGCGACGAGTTCGATAACGAATTCGAGAAGTTGGCGGCACTGGGCGAAGAGTGGGGCGACAGCTACTATGAGAGCCGGCAAACCATCGGTGGTGCGGATGCCGAGGAAAAATACCAGTACATGATGGATTCGCTTTCGGAAGCCTCCTCGCTTCACGACCAGTTGCTTGAGCAGCTCGCCCTGTCCGGGCTGAACGATTACGAGAAGAAGATCGCTGAAATCGTCATTGGCAATATCGATGACGATGGATACCTCCAACTCGATGTGGAAGACTTGCTGGCACTGCCCAACTTCCCGGCCGAAACCCTCGATAAGATCCTGATTACGATCCACGAGTTCGAGCCCGCTGGTGTCGGTGCCAGGGATCTGCGCGAATGCCTGTTGTTGCAGCTAAAGCGCGCCGGCAAGGAAAAGACGCAGGAGTACCAGATTGTGGCCGACCATCTGGATTTGCTCGGTCGCCATAAATACGAGGAGATCGCGCGGGCCATGGGGCTCACATTGGATCGCGTAAAGGAGCTTGCAGGCCTCGTCGCCAAATTGGACCCCAAGCCGGGCCGCAATTTCAGTGAAGAGCGCATCGAGTACGTGACGCCGGAAATCATCGTGGAGAAGAAGGACGGCGAGTACGTAATCACGCAAAACAAAAAGCCGTATCCCCATCTGTATATCAGCCAGAAGTACCTACAGATGCTCAAGGACCCCAATACCTCGAAAGAGGTAAAGAGCTACATCCGGGAAAAGATTGCCAAGTCGAAGCAGTTTATCCAGAGCATCGACCAGCGGATGGATACCATCTACCGCATTGCCGTTGAGATCGTCCGGATCCAGCGCGAATTCTTTGATCAGGGGGTTTCACGTTTGAAGCCGCTCAATATGAAAACGGTGGCCGAGCTGTTGGAGGTGCATGAAACCACGATCAGCCGCGCCACGGCCGGAAAATACATGCAGACCCCGCAGGGCTTGCTGAGCATGAAATATTTTTTCAAGCCGGGAGTCCAGACCGCCAGTGGCGAAGCGATATCCAACGAAAGCGTCAAGGCGGCCTTGGCCGAGATTGTTGCGGGGGAAAACAAAAAAAAGCCCTATTCCGATGCGAAGCTCGTCACGTTGCTGGAAGAGCAGGGCATCAAAATTGCCCGGCGCACCGTGGCCAAATACCGCGACCAGCTACGCATTCTCCCATCGCACCTAAGGAAAGTGCATTAGTTCTTGGTTGATTGGGGTGCTTCCCGTGGCGGGAGGGCGTTCGGTTTTCTACACCTTTTCTTTCACCGGAAAGGCGCGATAGTCTTTGATCGTTCGCGCCCTGCGGTTTTTCCCTTCTCAACCAACAACAATCAGCCCAAGGCTACGCTTCCTTCATCTTCTTGCGGAAGTTCCGGAAGGCGGTCTGCCCGATCATTAGCAGGTTGCTGGTTGTCCAGTAGAGCACCAGGCCCGACGGCATGCTGTAGAAGAAGAACAGCATCATGATCGGCATCATCACCATCATCATTTTCTGCTGTTGCTGTTGTTCCGCCGTCACGGCGGCCGCCGCCGGTGTGCTCATTTTCTGCTGCCAGATCATGGACAGGGACATGACGATGGGAAGGATGTTCAGCGAGTCCACAAAGGGCACCTTGCCCATGAGCAGGTTTTCCGGCGCGCTGAGGTCGGCAATCCAGAGGAAACCGGCATAACGCAACTCGATCGCATTTCGAAGAACGGTGTAGAGTGCAATGAAAACCGGCAACTGAACAAACATCGGCAGGCACCCGCCCATCATGCCCATGGGGTTGAAGTTATGCTCCTGGTAGACCTTCATGGTCTCCTCGCGCAACTTGACCGGATTGCTCTTGTACTTTTCCTGAAGGGCCTTGAGCTTGGGCTGGACCACCTGCATTTTTTCGGAATTCTCGCGCATCTTATCCGTGCTCTTGTGGGTCAGCGGCCAGAACAGGATGCGCATCAGCAAGGTGGTAAGAATGATGGCTACGCCGTAGTTGTGGAAGATGCCGTAGAAAAAGTTGAGCATCCAGAGCAAAAATTTGCGGGCCGGTTCCATCAGCCAGTTCATCCAGGAGAACTTGCCGATGGTCTCGAATTCCATCACGCCTTCCATGTAGTTTCCGGCGTCCTTGAGGATCGAGTACTGCTTGGGGCCGATATAGCAATCGTAATCCAGCTCATAGGCATCGCCGGCGGCAATGGAGACCGGCTCAAACACCAGCGCGGCTGTTATGTCGTGCGGGACGAGTCCCTTCTGGCTGGTGTCGCGCGTAGAAAGGACCGCCATGGTGGCAACGGGCTCTTCCAGGCGGACAATCTGCGTGAAAAACTTGTTTTTGGCGGCAACCCAGTCGACGGTCTTTCCTTGCATCTCCTCGGGAACAGCGTCGAGTTTTACCGGCTTGTCGGCCTTTTTATAAAGCCTGATTAGTTTGCGGCCCCAGTAGTTGAGGCCTCCGTTGGTTGCATAGGAGTCGACGCCGAGGATACTCACGCCCTTGGTGGCCTTGGTATCGGCCGGGTTTTGCATGGCACCGGTCAGGAGGCGGAAGGATGGCAGTGCGCAAGGGGCGTTGGCCGTGGCAATGAAGCGGTCCTTAATGTCCAACTGGTAATCGTCGCCCAGCGTAATGGTACGCTCAAAGATGAAATCATCCAACACCCGGCTAAGGACCGCTGTGCGGCCATCCTCGGAAACCTTCAGGTTGAGTGCGTTTTTCGCTTCAATCCCGTCCAGGCCGGTGTAGGCCAGCGCCGGGCGGTTGGTGAAGCTCAGGAGAACCGGATCGCTGTCCTCTTCATTGAATTCGGGAAAGTCCAGCAGGGTGGCCGATTTAATGCCTCCGCCCAGCGAGGTGATCTCCAGTTCGACCTTGTCGTTCCGGAGGGTGCCGACCTGTTCTTCTTCGGTGGGGGCAGCGACTTGTTGCACAGCCTCCGCTACCGCGGTTTGGACTTCGTTGGTCGCTGCGGATAGGGCGGAGTCGCCGATGGTTCCAGTGTCCGAATCCCCGGCTTTAGCCGGTGCTTCCAGTGGGGCAGGCGGGGCGAATTTCGGGGCCAGGTACACGCGGTCGACCATCATCCAGAGGGGGATCAGCAGGATCAGCAGGACAACCGGGATCAAATCTTTTTTATTCATGTCAGTCTCTCTTCAATAAATTCAATGTTTGCGCTTGGGAACGGGATCGAAACCACCCGGATGAAGCGGGTGGCATTTGCAGATTCTCTTGATACCAAGCCAAAGACCGTGAACCATACCATGTTCGTTCAGTGCATCAATGCAATAGTGCGAACAGCTCGGATGGAAGCGGCAACGTTGGCCGAGGCATGGGCTGATGATCTTTTGATACAGCTTGATCAGCAGAACCGCTGCGTGGACGGGGAGCGCGATGAGCCAGTTACGCTTCATTCAGACCGAACTCCTTGCGGGCCGCAGCGCATGATTTGTCAGAGGCCAGTCCGGCCTTGCCGGCGAGCTTGAGCATTTCCCGCAGGATATCCGGCCACGTTGCATCCAGGATGGAACGCCGCCCAACGAGGAGGACATCGAAATCGCCAGAGAAGTAGGGACGGAGGTTGCGGTAGGCCTCGCGCAGCAGCCGGCGGGCGCGGTTGCGCTTATTGGCCCGCAGGTGGACCTTCTTGCTGGTCACGACGCCCAATCGTAGGGATGAACCTTCCCCGGTCCGGAGCCATAGCACCATGTAGCGGCCGACCCATTTGCGGTTTTGGGAAAAGGTTTCCGAAAAGAGGGCGGACTGAACGAGCCGCCGCTGTTTCGGTAGAGAACGATCAAGCCCGCTACATGGCGGGCTTGAGTCGATGGAATGGTCCGACTCCCTCTGGTGGGGCTTCGGCATGTTTAAAACCTGGTTTAGACCGCAGTCAGGCGCTTGCGGCCCTTTTGGCGACGACGCTTCAGAATCGCACGGCCATCGGCGGTTTTCATACGCTTGCGGAATCCGCACTTGCGGGCACGCTTCAGCTTGGAAGGATTGTATGTACGTTTCATCGGTTAAATTCCCTTTGTGTTCTAAAAAGCACGCTAAACTACCAACAAATCGTGGGTTGTCAAACCCATTTGCGTCCATTTTATGCCTTCCGAACATTGCAATCGGCAGGGTTCTTCGCCACCATGCGCGGACTATGAAAAAAGAAATCAACTTAAGCGGCGGTATCGACTTGGATGCAGTGGTCAACAATGCGGACAAGCGGATCGACGGACGCAAGCCGGACGAGCTTCGTTCCGTCAGGTTTACCAAGGATTTTATCTCTTCGGCCAAGGGCTCGGTCCTGATTGAAATGGGCAATACGCGGGTAATCTGTACGGCCAGCGTGGACGAAAGCGTGCCGGGCTGGATGCGGTACCAGAATGTGCCCGGGGGGTGGGTGACGGCGGAATACAGCATGCTGCCCGGAGCTACGCAGGATCGGACCAAGCGCGAGTCCACCCAGGGAAAAATCGGCGGGCGCACCATGGAGATCCAGCGTCTGATCGGCCGTTCGCTTCGCGCGGTGGTCGACCTCAAAAAGCTGGGCCGCCGGCAAATCTATCTCGATTGCGATGTCATCCAGGCCGATGGCGGTACGCGGACGGCCTCCATTACGGGAGCCTACGTGGCCCTCAAGTTGGCCGTTGACCGGCTGAGAAAGGATGGGCTGATCAAGGAGGATCCGGTTGTGGAAGGGCTGGCGGCCATTAGTGTCGGAATCCACAAGAACGTGCCGATTCTAGACCTTTGCTATCTTGAGGATTCTGCGGCCGAGGTGGATGCCAACTTTGTCATGACCGAATCCGGCAAGATCATCGAAGTGCAGGGCACAGCCGAAGGCGCCCCGTTCAGCAAGGAAGAATTGCTGCAGATGATGGGGCTGGCCGAAAAGGGGATCGGCGAATTGGTCGAGATGCAGAAGGCGGTTATCGCCTGACGGCGATGGTTGTTCGTTGTTGAATGGTGGTTGGTGGGAGTCAGCCGACCGGTTTACCCTGGCAACTATCACTCATCAACCATCATCTATCCCCCTGCAGGGCGCAGGGGGTGCTATTCGTCGAACTGGTGCCGTACGATGTCGGCCTCGACCATGTAGATGACGTCCTCGGCAATATTGCAGGCGTGGTCGCCGATGCGTTCCAGACGGTTGGTGACGGCCAGCAGGGTAATCAGCGTTTCGGCATGCTCCGGATCGCGGTTCAGGGCTTCGACGATCTCGGCTTTCATCTCGGTTTTCATGTCGTTGATTTCCTCGTCATCCTTCAGGACTTCGCGGGCCAGGTAGGCATCGATGTTCAACAGGGAATCGAGGCTCTTGCGCACGATCGCCTTGGCCAGGTAGGTCATTTGGTGGAGGTCCAGCGGAATGCGCGGTTTGGCGGCTTGATTGATGGAGATGCCGTTCTTGGCGATATCGGCCGCCAGATCGCCGATGCGTTCCAGGTCGCTGTTCATCTTCATGACCGCGATGATAAAGCGCAGGTCGATGGCCACGGGTTGGTAGAGCGCCAGGGCCTTGAGGCATTCCTCCTCGACTTCAACCTCCATATCATCGATCTCGTGGTCGCCTTCGATCACCTTCTGGGCGAGCTCCACATCGTTTTCCTGGAAGGATTTCACCGCCAGTTCCAGGCTTTCATCCACGCGGGCGCCGAGGGTGTAGATCAGTTTCTTGAGCCGGTTCAGTTCTTTTTCCAAATGCTTAGCCATAACAATCTCCTTAACCGAATCGGCCGGTAATATAGTTTTCCGTTTGCGGATTATCCGGGTTGGTGAACAACTGTTTTGTGTTGCCGAATTCTACCAGCACCCCTTCGTACATGAAAGCGGTAAGGTCGGACACGCGGGCCGCTTGCTGCATGTTGTGGGTGACGATGATGATCGTATAGTTTTCGCGCAGCTCGCCGATGAGGTCCTCGATCTTGGCGGTGGCCTTCGGGTCGAGCGCCGACGTTGGCTCGTCCATCAGCAGGATTTCCGGCTTGATGGCCAGTGCGCGGGCAATGCATAGGCGCTGCTGCTGGCCACCGGACATGCCGAGGGCATTGCTACCCAGGCGGTCCTTCACTTCGTCCCAGATGGCCGCCTGCCGCAGGCTGGTTTCCACAATGTCGGTCAGTGTCTGCTTGTTTTTGATCCCCTGCAGGCGCGGTCCGTAGGCCACGTTGTCGAAGATGGACTTGGGAAACACATTGGGCTTCTGGAACACCATGCCGACGCGGGAGCGCAGCGTGACGACATCGATGTTGCGGTCATAGATGTTATGACCGTCGAAGACCATTTCCCCGGAGGCATGGGTCGAAGGGATGAGATCGTTCATGCGGTTGATGGAGCGAAGCAGGGTGCTCTTTCCGCAGCCGCTCGGCCCGATCATGGCGGTAACCTTCCGTTTCGGGATCTGCATGTTGACCTTGCGGACAGCCTCGAAATCGCCGTAGAACAGGGAAAAGTCCTTCGCCTCGATATGGATCTCGGCCGGTTCCGTCGACTCGCCGTGTTCGGCAAACTGGTCGAATTTTCTCAGGGTGATGTCTTCGTTCATATCATCCTCTCAATTTCTTGGAAATGCGGGCGCGCATCACGATGGCAATCAGGTTCAGCAGCAGCACAATCGCCACGAGCGTGAACACCATGCCATACTGCACGTGCCGGATTTCATCCACCGCTTCATGTTCGGTGCACAGGTTGTAAATGTTCCAGGGAAGGGCTGGCGTCGGTTGGTCGAGGGTTTCCCAGATTTTCAATGGGGCGCCAACGCTGACGGCCGCCGTAAAGATGATCGGTGCGGTTTCCCCGGCCGCGCGGCCCATGCTGATCACGACGCCGGTCAGGATGCCGGGCAGGGCGGCGGGAAGAATGACGGTGAGCACGGTGCGCCAGCGGCCGGCACCCAGGCCGTAGGCGGCTTCCTTGTAGGCGCGCGGCACCGCAAGAATGGCTTCCTCGGATGCGCGGATGATGGTGGGTAGGATCAGCAGGGACAGCGTGAGCGATCCGGCCAAGACGCTTTTTGAATCGGACACATGGATGGTATTCAGGAAGAAGGCGAGGCCAAAGAGACCGAATACGATGCTGGGTACACCGGCCAGTGTGCTGATGCAGATGCGCAGGAAACTGACCACTTTTCCTTCCTTGGAATATTCGCATAGGTAGATAGCCGCAATAACGCCCATGGGAATGGCGAACAGCATGGCACCCAGCGTGAGATAAATCGTGCCGAGCACTTCCGGCCAGATGCCGCCGAAAATGTGCGAGTCCTTCGAGGTGTCGGTAATAAACTGCCAGTAGAACGTGGTTTTCGGGCGCATCATGTCCGCAACATGCTCTTCGAGGTAGGGGAAAAGCGGTTCGAGCTTGGTGCCCTTGAACTGGTCAACACGCGGTTTTTCAACGAGTACGCCCATGGCACCGGGATTGGAATAGTCCCACTCTTCGGTATAGAGGACTTCGTGGAGCTTAACCTGCGTGCGGTCCCAGCGGGTTTGTCCGTAGCGCTGGCGGATCAATACCGGAGTGCGTTGTCCGGGCAGGGGACCCATCAGCACCTTGATGGCGTCTTCCAGGTTCTCGTAGGGTTCCGTCCGGCTTTCTTCCAGCTTGGAGAGTTGTTCCTTGAGCGCCTTTTCATCGGCGTCGAGCTGGTCCCGTTTGGCGTCGAGCGAATCAATGAGCGCATCATCGCGCGGGTCGGCTTTTTTCAGAACCCGAATCCGGGAACGCAATTCCTTGTCTTCGGCTTTCGTCTGGTCGATCTTTTCACTGATTGAAGCCGCCAGCGTTTCCGTTTCCTGCCGGTATGCGGCCATCATTTCGTAGACCGGTGCCCGGACCTCCGCGACTAGTTTCATCTCCTTGCTGAAGGCTTCCGGGTTGCCGCGGTCAAACTGTTCGAGCATGACCCGGCGGTGCTCGATGGTCCCTTTGAAAACAAAGGCCTTCGATCCCCGCCAAATGATGGGCGAAAGAATCAATACCAGCGCCATGGCCATAACGGCGATGGCAATCAGCCCGAAGCCGGAAAACGCCTTGTCCAATACTTTGCGGGTTTGCAGGCTCATCCTATTTCCCCAGCTTCTTGCGCGAGCGCTTGACAATGATTTCGTTGATCAGATTCATGACGAAAGAGGAGGCGAGCAGGCAGAGCGCCAGTGCAAAGAGGACATGGAAGCGTGAGGAGCCGGTCACGTGGTCGGCTTCGCCCATGTCGCCGGCGATGGTTGCGGTAAGGGTCCGAACCGGCTGAAGGAGGTTGTACCAGGGGTCGGGAATGCGGGCGGCGTTGCCCGAGGCCATCCAGACCACCATCGTTTCGCCGATGGCGCGCATGACCCCGAGAATCACGGCCGCGAGAATGCCGCTGATGGAGGCCGGGATGATGGTTTTAATGATGGTTTCCGCCCGGGTGGCGCCGAGGGCGTAGGAGCCTTCGCGCAGCTCGCGTCCGGCGGACTGCAGGGCGTCTTCCGACACGCTGACCACGGTGGGCAGGGCCATGATGCCCAGAATAATGGAGACGTTGAGTGCATTGGTTCCGCTAGTGATTTCAATGCCGCCCAGTTGCCCGGCGATCCGGTGTATGAAAACGAAGGCGCCGGCCCCGAGAACGGAGAATACGATCAACCCAAGCAGTTTGGGATTCAACCGGTCGCTGCGCAGCTTGTCGATGATCAGGTCGCCGATGACGACCACCAGCAGCGCCATTAACGGGCCAAGCACCAGCCAGGTACCAACGCTGAGGATGGTTCCTCCATTGGATTGAAGGAGGGGGGCGAAGACCACGAGTGCAAAAAATCCGTAGGCTACCGAGGGGATCGCGGCGAGCACTTCGATGAGCGGTTTGACGATCTGGCGCATCTTGAAGGGGAGCAGGTCGCTAAGGCAGACGGCGGCCGAGATGCCCAGCGGGACCGCCACAAGCACTGCACCCAGCGTAACCAGCCCCGATCCAACAAACAGGGGCAGGGCGCCAAACTCGGCAGGGTGGCCGGATGGATACCAGTGGGTTCCGCTAAACAGCTCCTTGAAGCCCTCCAGCTTGAAGAAGGGAAACGCATCCTTGCAGATAAAGTAGAAAATGAAAAACACCGCAAAAGTGGAGAGCGATGTGATCAGGAGCAGAACGCCCTGGCCCAGCCAATTGCCGATGCGTTGGCGCAGGCTGGCGGCGTCGCTCATTATTAGACTCTTATTAGTCGATGCGTTCATAAACCGGTCATCCCCTGAAAACGACGAGTATCGTGTCTGCGGAATGTTAGGAAAATATTAGAGGGGGGTTAATGTTGAGTGATGTTGGTGGCGAAGCGCCTGGGGGGGAGACAAAATGAGGCGTAACCCGACGGTCACGCCCCACGTTCAGTTATTGCGGATGATTAGTATGCGGTGACCGGAACGAAGCCGATTTCCTCAACCATTTCCTGTCCGTCTTCGGTCAGGTGGATGGTGACGAACTGGTACAGCGCGCTTCCCAGCTTGGGGTAGCCGTTGGTGTACATGAACAGCGGGCGGGCGATCGGGTATTCACCGGTCTGCACGGTTTCCTGCGAAGGATAGATGCCGTTGACCTTCAGCGCCTTTACGGTCTTGTCGACAAAGCCGAGTCCGGCGTAGCCGATAGCGTTGGGCGTGCTTTGGACGCGCTGGCGAACCGCTCCGTTGGAGCCGACATATTCGCAGCTTTCATGGATCTTCTGCTTGTTCATGACCATCGTTTCAAAGGTTTCATAGGTGCCGCTGTTGGTGTCGCGGGAGATGAATACGATGGGGGCGTCCGCGCCTCCAACATCCTTCCAGTTGGTAATCTCGCCGATATAGATCTTGCGAATCTGTTCGATCGTCAGATCCTGTACCGGATTGGAGGGGTGGACCAGAATCGGCAGGCCGTCGAGGGCAACCACGTGGGCAACCGGAACAACTCCGTTATCGGAGCAGGCCTTGAATTCGGAATTCTTCATGGGGCGGGACATGTCGCCGATGTCGCAGGTGCCGTTGAGGATGCCCTTGGCGCCGTTTCCGCTTCCGGATTCGGATACGGTGACGTTCACTTCGGGGTGGGCGGCCATATAGTATTCGGCAAACGCCTTTGCAATCGGTCCAACAGTCGTCGAACCGTCGATTACGATCTTGTCTTCAGCCGACGCAACGCCAACGGTGGCGGCCATGGCTGCAATAGCGATAATCTTCTTCATGATGATCTCCTTGGTTATTGGTTGGTTAACGTTTTCTTCTGAAATCGTGTGTCAATATGGGCAAGGAGCATTAGGCGATTGTGTTTGAAATATTAGGAAGCGGTTAGAAAAACGAATCGTTAACAAAAAAGGCGCCCCGAAAGGCGCCTTGTTCGATGGCAAGCTATGGGGTTAGAAGCTCGCAATCAGGTCCAGGTGCAGGGTCTTCACGTCCGTGCCGCCATCGATCAGCTTGCCGGAGATTCCGGTGATGCCGACCTGCAGGTGCTTGGCGATGTTGTAGGCGGCCTTGGCCCGAACGCCCTTCACGCCAGTGCCGCCGCCGGCAAAGTCGGAGTCGGCGAACGGCGCGGGGGCCGCGTTTTCTTCCAAACGGCGCAGGTCGAACTTGGCTTCCCACTTGGCCTTCTTTGCGTCGTTGATCTTGAAGCCGACGCAGATGCCTTGGCTGTCGTCGCTTTCCTCGATGTTGTTCACGTAGTTGCCGTAGAACTTGACCGGCTTGGGGAACGCGTTCTTCAGGCTGGCTTCGCTGAACAGTTCGACGACGCTGTAGTCCACGGGAGCACCGAAATCGGGTGCGTTGGCGTACGCGAAGAGCGAGCCGCCAGCCGTCAGCTTAAGGTCGTCGTTGAGGGGCTTGGTTCCACCCAGTTGCGCACTGAAGAGGTTCAGGTCGTGCGCGGTGTTGTCTTCCTCCACCTTGAATCCACCGATGCTGGAGAATACATCCATGCAGTCCAGGCTTCTGGAATAGGTGTGGGCTATGCCTTCCGGATTGACATCGCTGTCCCAGATCAGGTCGGTGGTGGTCTTCCACGGATACTTCATTTTACCGAGGGTGAGCTCGCCGCATTCGCCATCGTTGAGTTTCATGTTGATGTAGGCGAGGTCGAAGAACACTTCCTTGTTGTCCCAGGTTCCACCGATGGTCTGGTTGCCGGAATTGGCGCCTCCGCCGGTGCGGATCTGGACGCCGGCCTTGGTGAAATCGTTAACGTCGGCGAAAGCGCCTAGGCGCACGCGGATACGTTGGCGGTTTTGCGCCGTGTCGCCGCCGTCAACACTGATGTATTCGAAGCGGTAGCGCATGTCGCCGCGGATTTTGACGTTGTTGGACCAGTCGGATTTCTTGTTGCCGGCTTCCAGGGCCGCCAAGCGTTCTTCAATGCTCAGCGCGGGGGTGCTTTCAAGCTCTTCGCTGGATACAACAGCGACCGGTGCGGTCGTTTCCATGTCGGTCGCTGCGGCAAAGCCGACCGATGCGGAAAAGGCCATGCCCAATGCGATGCTACTTACGATCTTTGTCTTCATCTGGTTCATCCTCCTTGTGGGTTTGTTAAGTTACGATGTTTCAACTTCCCTGATAACATCCACCGATGTTGGAAGAGTCTAGCGTCCCGTCAACCGTTGTCGAGCCGCTATCCCTGCCGATTCCGCAGGACCGTTTTCCCTCCTCAACACGGAACAATGTGTATACCGCGTGTTAGGAAAGAATGAGCGGGGTGTTAGATGTGAGTAATGGGTGAGCAAAGTGTTTGTGGATGCCTTTGGGTAAAAAAAGACCCATCCACGAGCGGATGGGTCCGGTCATGGGCGTGTTGACTACGCTTATTTTTCGCCGGCCACCACTTCCGCAATGTTGAGCGCGTGGTCCTTGATGCGGCGGTAGTAGTTCAGCATGTCCGTAAAGGCCAGGCTGAAGAAGGGGGAGACCTCCTCTTTCTGCAGGCGCTCTAGGTGCTGCCGGCGGAATTCCTTCATCAGTTCGCCGATGGCCGCGCCTTCGGAGGTGGCCCACGCCAGGTCGTCCCGGCTTTCGGCCTTCATGCTCTTGTTGACGCGGATAATGTAGGCGGTGGCGCGGTCGTGTAGGCGGAGCAACTTGTCGCGGGCCGGTTCGTCGAGGGCGAGTCCGTTCTGTTCCATCTTGCGCAGGCCCTTGAGCACGTTCACGACATAATCGCTGAGCGATTCGTATTCGTCGGCGATGCGCATCTGCTTGTGCGCCTTGAGGGTGATCTCGTGCGGGACCTGACCGGCGACCATGTTGCTCAGGTAGAGGAATATTTCCTTTTGGACGTTGTCGAGGATCTCCTCACGATGGAACAGCTTGTTGACGTGCTCCGAGTCGGCCAGTCCGTCATTAAGGCAGATGCGCAGCTTGTCCATCATTTTCTCAACACTCTCCGCCATGAAATCAAGCTGCTTCTGCGACTGCACGATTCCGATCGATGGCGTGTCGAGCATGCGGATGTCGAGGAATGTAAGGTGGCCCACCTCCTTAACCTCCTTGTCCCGAATCACCCAGGTTGCAAACCGGGCCAATAGACCGGCAAACGGCAGGAAAACCAGCACGTTGATCACGTTGAACGAGGTGTGGGTCAGGGCGATGCCGGCCGTAATAATCTGCTCGAACTGGTCTTCGGGCATGTCGGCAAGGTGAATTTCCAAGGGGTTGTAGCCTGTTTTCCAGGTGATCAACCGGCTGAGAATCCGGGTCATAAAGGGGAATAAGGCGATAAACCACGCCGTGCCGATCACGTTGAACATGATGTGGGCCAACGCCGCCCGCTTGGCGGCGGTCGTCGTGCCGAGGGAGGCCAGCCAGGCCGTGATGGTCGTGCCGATGTTTTCGCCCATCACCAGTGCGGCGGCGGTCTGGTATTCAATCACGCCGGTCGAGGCCAGGCCGATGGTGATGCCCAGCGTCGCGGAGGAGGACTGGACGATCATGGTCAGGATCATGCCGACGGACGCGCATTTGATGATGCCTAGATAGGAGGTGGCCTGGAAGGCGTGGAACCAGGATTCGAACTCCTCCATGGAGCGCAGGGGCTTGAAGCCATCCTTCATGAGCTCGAGTCCGAAGAATACCATGCCGATACCCATGATGGTCATACCGATGTAGCGGGCACGTTCGTTCTTGGAAAACAGGAACAGGAAGGCGGCGATGCCCAGAATGGGCAGTCCCCATTTCCCGATATGAAGCACGAGGATCCAGCCGGTGATCGTAGTGCCGATATTCGCTCCGAAGATTACCCCGACGGCCTGCATGAGCGTCATGATACCGGAATTGACGAAGCCCACTACCATGACGGTCGTGACCGAGCTGGACTGCACCAAACAGGTGACGGCCAGGCCGACTAAGACGCCCATGATGCGGTTGTTGGTAATCGCACCGATCATTTTGCGCAAACGGTCGCCGGATACGGCCTGCAAGCCTTCCGACATGTTTTTCATGCCGAGCAGGAAAATACCCAGACCACCGATTACATCGGCGAGAATTTGAAGAAACAAACCAGCATTCATCCTCTATATCCCCCTTAGGTAGGTTTAAAAAAGCGGGGGGATGCTAACAAAACCCAAACCGGAAGCTAACCCTTAAATGTTAGCATTTTGTTAGCCATCGGCAGGCTCGGGGGCCTGCATTGGAAGGGTAATGATAAAGGTGCTGCCGGCGCCCACCTTGCTTTCCACCCGGATATGGCCATTGTGGGCCTGCACAATATGCTTCACGATCGAAAGGCCCAGTCCGGTGCCGCCGAGCTTGCGGCTGCGGGCGGTGTCCACGCGGTAGAAGCGCTCGAAGAGCCGGTCCAGGTGTTTGTATTCGATGCCGAATCCTTCGTCGCGCACGTAGATGACGACCTTATGGATTTGTTGTTCGGCCAGAACGAGGATTTTCTTGTCCGGTTCGGAATACTTGACCCCGTTGATGATCAGGTTCACCAGCGCCTGCTCCAGCAGGGGCGCGTTGATGGAAACCGTGAGTTCCGGCGGGCAATTCATCTCGATCTTGATGTTTTTCTTGCCGGCCTGTATCTGGCAGAGGTAAATCGCCGATTCGATGGTGGAGGCGAGGCTGCACTCTTCCGTCATCACGCGGCCTTCTTTTTGCTCCAGCCGGGAAAGCGTCAGCAAATCGTCGATGATCGCATTCAAGCGACCCGATTGCTGATTGATGATTTCAAGGAAGCGCAGCGTTTCCGGATCGTGGTTCCAGTCGTCGGACAGCAGGGTTTCCACAAAGCCTTTGATGGAGGTGATCGGGGTCTTGAGTTCGTGCGATACGTTGGCCACGAAATCGGAACGCACGGTTTCGAGGTGCCGCAGCTGGGTAACGTCGCGCAGGACGACCAGGGCGCCGATCGAATCGCCAGCGGCGTCCTGCAATACGGTTCCGCTGGCCTGGATCTGTTTTTCGGTCTGGCCGCGTAGGGTCAGGTCGCGCGCCTGCGCCTTCTGGGCGCCCAATACGGACTTGATGAATTCCTGCAGGTTCGAAAAGCGGATGGCCTGCTGGATCATGGTGTGCTTGACCTCCTCATGGTCCACGCCCAGGATTTCCCCGGCGACGCGGTTCATGTGGATAATCCGTTCTTTCTTGTCGATGGCCAGTACGCCGTCGGCCATGCTGGTCAGCACGGCCTGCTGCTCGTTGCGTTGTTCGCTGATCGTCGAAAGCGTTTTGTTCAGCTGGTCGGACATGGTGTTGAGCGAATCCGCCAACTGATCGAGCTCGTAGGCCTTCTGGGAAGGAACGCGGTGGTGGAAGTCGCCTTCGGCAAACAGCCGGGCGGCGCGGCCCATGCCGCGCAGGGGATAGGTGATGCGGCGGACCATCACGATACAGATCACCATGGCAAGGAGGCCGGTCAGCAGGGCTGCTCCGACAATCCGAACCGTCATGGTATTCAGTTCGCCCTGTATGGCCGTCATGGGTAGCGAGGCACGCACCGCGCACAGGATTTGCCGGTTGGAATCGCGCAGGGGAACGGCAATATACATCATTTCCTGCTTCACGGTACGGCTGTAGCGCTTGTTCATGCCGGGTGTTCCCGCCAGGGCCTGTCGGACTTCCGGCCGGTTTCCGTGGTATTCCATCTGGTCCGGTATTTCATCCGAATCCCCGGCCACCTTGCCGTCGGGCATGATGACGGTGAAACGGGTATCGACGGCCTTCCCCAGTTTTTTGCAGAGGCGGTCGATGGCCGCCCGGTCGCCATTCTCCACCAAAGGGGTCACTTGGTCGGCCAGCAACGCAGCGCGCGTTTGAATCCCCGTTTCCAGCGTTTGGAAATAGAGGTTCTTCATGGAGTGGAAGGCGTAGACGGCCACCACCAGAATGGCGACCGCCATGAGAATCCAGTAGGAGGGGAGCAACAGCCAGAATAGATGCTTCTTTTTCAACCGCAGTGCTCCTGGAAACTAATCCGCTTCCTTGAACCGATAACCAATGCCGCGAACGGTTTCGATATATTGTCCGGCCTCGCCCAGTTTTTTGCGCAGTCCGACAATCTGCACGTCGACCGAGCGGTCGGTGACGGGATAGTCGTCGCCATGCACGGCATCCACGATCTGGTAGCGGGTAAACACGCGGCCCGGCTGGCTGGCCAGCAATTGCAGCACCTTGAATTCCGTAAAGGTCAAGGTAACATCCTCGCCGGCCACATCCACCTTGTGGCGCGCGACGTCGATCGTCAGGTCGTGGATCACGATCTGTTCCCCGTCGGCCGTCGCGGGCTTGGCCGATTCGATCCGGCGCAGGGCAGCCTTGACGCGGGCCAGCAGCACGCGGGGGCTGAATGGCTTGGTAATGTAGTCGTCTGCGCCCAGCTCGAGACCCGTCACGATATCCGCCTCTTCGCAGAGGGCCGTCAGCATGATGATGGGAATGCCCAGGGTCTGGGGGTTGGCCTTCAGCCGCTTGCAGACTTCCAGGCCATCGGCACCCGGCAGCATGATATCCAACAGGATCAGGCTGGGCTGATATTTCACGGCCTCCTCCATGGCTTCCTCGCCGGAGTCCACCACCTTGACCCGATACTTGCTCCGTTCTAGATTGAACTGCAGGAGTTCCTGGATCGGCGCTTCGTCTTCGACAACCAATATCTTGATCTTTTCCATGGGGCACAATGTTCCCCATTTACTGAACGCTAACAAACCCTAAAATGTTAGAATCTCGTTATCCATTTGTTTGATAGATGTTTAGGTAGGCAGGGCGGCCAAGTGTCTCCCTTCGCCACTTGCCACTTGCCTCTTGCCCCCCGCCACGCCTAAACTCAATGCCATTATTCAAGGAGCGATACATGAGCGACTATGCGCAGATCCCCATGCAGTTTGTCGGACCGCTGAAGGTTTCCGGCCTGATCATCGAAGGCGACTACGAGGTGCCGCTGGCGACCTATGAAACGCCGCTGTGGCCGTCGGTCAACCGCGGCGCGCGTGTTTCGATGAACTGCGATGGCGGTATCCAATGCACGGTGGTCGATGAACGCATGACCCGCTCCGTCCTGTTCGAAGCCCCCGATGCGACCGCCGCCGTGCTGGCGCTGCAAAGCATCAAGGCGGGCATGCCGAAGTTGCAGGAACTTGTTGAGGGCACCAGCCGCTTCGCCAAGCTGATTGATCTTCACAGCCAGGTCGCCGGAAACCTGCTGTTCATCCGATTCGAGTTCACCACAGGCGATGCCTCCGGCCACAACATGTGCACCCAGGCGGCCGAGGCGCTGATGAACCATATCCTCGAATACCATCCCGAACTGCAATACGGCTCCATCTCCGGCAACTATTGCTCCGACAAGAAGGCCACCGCCGTTAACGGCATCCTCGGCCGCGGAAAATATGTCGTGGCCGAGATGACCATTCCGAAAAAAATCTGCAGGCGCTACCTCAAGACGACGCCGGAGCAAATCGTCCAACTCAACATCCGCAAGAACCTCATCGGCACCATGCTCGCCGGCGGACTACGCAGCGCCAACGCCCACTTTGCCAACATGCTGCTCGGCTTCTATCTTGCGACCGGCCAGGACGCCGCCAACATTGTCGAAGGATCGCAGGGCCTCACCATGGCCGAAGAGCGGGGAGGGGATCTCTACTTCTCGGTCACACTGCCCAACCTGATCGTCGGCACCGTCGGCAACGGCAAGGGACTCGACTTTGTTTTGGAAAACATGCAGCGCATGGGGCTCGGTGAAAGCCGCGAACCTGGCGAAAACTCACGCCGCCTCGCCTGCCTCTGCGCCGCCACCGTCCTCTGCGGCGAACTCTCGCTCCTTGCCGCCCAGACCAATCCCGGCGAACTCATGGACGCCCACCGCCGCATCGAGCGCGGGCAGTAAACCGCGCGGTCTGCATAAAAGCTTGCCAACGCCCCGTTTCCGGACGGGGCGTTTTTTGTGCTCATCCAATCATAATCGCCTGCTCGTCGTTTGCTCGTAAAACGCCAACGCCATCCATAACGCCTCCTAATCATTTCCAAACACGCAGACCGCCAAATGGGCCGCGTCAAAGGGAACAAACCAGCTGAGGCGAAATTTTTTAACGAACCCAACCACTTTGACGTTTCAGCGGGTTTGACCGGAGCCGGACGGGCTAGAAAAAGAAGATGCCGCCGTCTCCGGCCCTTTGACATTTTGCCGGCAAGGGAAATCCAGCGGGGAACCGCAACGGTTTAAAACACTAAAGGAGAAAACAGTATGAAGAAGCAGTTCATTATAGCGGCAGCACTGCTGTCCGCCGGTCTGGGTGCCCAGGCCGCAATGGTCGATGTCACGGCCGATATCACCAACTCGGTAACGTGGACTTCCAACAACGTATACAACCTGACCAAGCAGATTTTTGTTCGGCCGGGCGCAACCCTGAAGATCGACGCTGGCACCCGTGTTGAAAGCACCGCCGGGGTCGGTGGCTCTCTGGCGGTATCCCGCGGGGCCCGTATTTATGTCAACGGCACCAAGGATGCTCCGGTAGTCATGACGTCGAGCAACGACGACGGCACGCCCCGTGTCGCCTGTAACGAATGGGGTAACCTGACGCTGATGGGCAAGGGTCTGATTGCGGCCTCTTCCGACAGCCAGCGTACCCGCGCCGGCAACACCAAGACCCCGACCGGACTGAACGTGGTTCAGATGGAAGGTCTGACGGCCGATGGAACCAACGATGTATTCTACGGCGGTGCCGACGACAACGACGACAGCGGGTCCATCACCTACCTCTCCCTCCGTTTCGGTGGCAAGGTAATCGGTCTGAACAACGAGCTGAACGGCCTCTCCATGGGTGCGGTCGGTCGTGAAACCGACGTGGACTATGTTGAAATCTTCAACAATGTCGACGATGGGATCGAAACCTGGGGCGGCGCGGTCAACTACAAGCACGTTGCTATCTGGAACGTGGGCGACGATAGCTTTGACATCGACCAGGGATGGCGCGGCAAGGCCCAGTTCGGCCTGATCGTCCAGGGTTACTCCGCCGTGGCCAAGCAGGGTTCCGGCGTGGGCGACAACTGCTTCGAGCATGACGGTGCCGAGGATTCCGATGCTTCTCCGGCGACGACCGGCAAGATTGCCAACTTCACGGTGATCGGACAGCCGGCATCCGGCGACGGCGCTACGGTATGGCGCGACAACTGCCGCATGCAGTATCACAACTGCATCTTCATGAACATCGGCGAAGAAATCGTCCGCAACGACGGCGACGACGGTGACGGTGCCCAGGGATACGGCTACAACGGTACCCCGACGCTGGCCGAGGTTTGGGCTTCCCCCTACACCGCCTATTACAGCAGCAACTTCGTATCCAACGTCTACACGACGATTGAGGAAATGTATCCGGCCCAGACATCCGGCAATCTGGCTGAAATCCGCAATAGCGTATTCTTCGGAAACGCCAACGACGGAGATGACATGGCGGCCGCTTTCGGTGTCTACGGTGTTTCCATGAACAACTCCACCAACAGCGCTTCTCCGGTGGCCAATATCACCCGCGGCACCTTGGTTGATGTGATTGCCGACAAGACGTACCACATGTATCCGGTCGTCAGCCTTGATCCGCGTGCTTCCGGCGATGCGGTAGACGTTGGTGCCGGCGTTGAAGCCGACGACTTCTTCACTTCCGTCAACTATGCGGGTGGCTTTAGCCCGAACTACAACTGGCTGGCCGGCTGGACGGCTGCCGACGAATTCGGTCTGACCGATACCAGCGCAAACAGCGATCCGGTTGGATCTGCAGCGATTGCCCTCGGCGCGGTTGTGTCGTTCCAGTCCGAAGACGGCCTGCTGTACGGTGTCGAATATGCCGCCAATGTGGGGGGTTCGTACGCTGAAGTTGCCGAGGTTGTCGGCGATGGTTCTGTCATGACCTACGTTGAAGATAGTTTGGCCAATACAGGCTTCTATCGGGTTGTTGTGAAGTAAGCAGCATCTCAGCAACGAACGAGATAGCCGGTGGCAGGGGCTCCCTGCCACCACTCTTTTGCCAAAAATAAATGTGTGGAAAAGGTTAAAGGATTGTATGTGCGCTATGAATGGGCTGAATAAACTGTATTTCGTAGGTTGGCTGCTGCTTGGAGCCGTGGGTTGTTCAGCGCTGGATGTTTCGGCGAAGCCGATCCAGGACCAGCCGCTGGAGGGCTATCGCACCGATCTGCTGGACCGGGCGTATGATGTTGCTTCGGCCATGCCGATCAATCCGCACATCAAAGACCGTTCGCGTGCGCAGGAAAAAGTGCTGCGTGCCGCGTTGGAACTGGATCAGCCCGTTGCTGCGTTGAGATATGCAAAGGGGATTGCGAACTGGCGCCGCGGCAAGGGGTTCGCGGATTATGCCTACTACAGCGTTGAGCATGGCGCGACCAACGGGATTCCGTTGTTGCTGCAGCAGGCGGAAAGCATCGCCGGTACGGCCACGCAGGAGTGGCGCCGGGATACGGTGATGAACCGCATCAACCAGGTTAACCATCTGTTGCAATCCCGGTCGGCCCACCCGGAGACCCCGAATGCCACCGCATTTGAAGAGCGGTTCGCTCAGTTGGATGCCGTTGTCTTGAAAGGTGGACTCGACGATGCAAAAGGCGTCGTTAACACCTGTCTGAAGCTCTATGAAGAATTTTATAACCAAGCGGATTTCAGGGCCCGTCTCCGGAAGAAAATCGAGGACAGCTGGACATCCATGCCGGTTTTCCTGCGGATGGACTGTCTGGAAGACATGGCGCTGATTGCGCTTGAAAACAAGGATCGGGCTACGGCTCGTGATCTGGCGGACGAAGCCATGGCATTGATGGACGGCAATACCTGGCCGGTTGAATACAGCATTCCCTTGGCGGCCCGGTTCGCGGCCGTCCGCTTTCAGTCCGGCGACGAAGAGTCTGCCCGTGCAGGGCTGGCTGATGCGTTGAGGACATTTAAAGAAAGGCAGAATGAGATCGTCGATATTGATCGGGCAGAGACCTTGGTGCCGGTGGCGGAAGCTTCCGTCCTGATGGGCGACCCAGGCACCGCAGCGGCGGTTTATAGCGACGCGCTCGATGCGGCGGTACACAATGCCAATTCCCGTCCGCGTGCCGCGGATATTTCAATGATTTGTGTTTCGATGGCCCTGAGGGGTTTTGAGCCCGATGTGGCGTTGATCAACAAGCTGGATCAGCTGTGTGAAGCACTCGGGGATCCCTGGTAGGAAAAACGGTTTTTGAACCGATTATTTTAAGGATGTAGTGGTTTCCGTGAAAAAGAGCATTGTAAAATTGGCGTTTGCCCTCTGCGTATTGAATGTCCCGAATGCATTGGCCCAGTTGGGCGCCGTTCGGGGCAATGTGATCGACCTCGACTATGATGCGGCGTTGCCGGCGGTCAAGATCCGCATTTCGGAAACCGGGCAGGAAACCGTATCCGGCGAGAACGGCAGTTTCTACATCGAAGGCGTCGAACCGGGAAGCTATACGCTGCTGTTCAGCAAGTCCGGATACACGCGGTTGACTCGCTCGGATGTGGTGGTCACACCCGGCCAGCTGGCGGAGCTGGAGGTTGCCATGGAGGGCGAGTATGAGGACATGGACGAGCTCGTCGTCCGCGAGATCAATCTCGGGGGCTCCTCGGAAATCGGACTGCTTAACCTGCGTATGGAAAGCTCGGCCCTGATGGATTCCGTCGGGGCGGATATGATGAGCCAGGCCGGGGCCAGCGACGCGGCCGGTGCACTGAAGCTGGTGTCCGGCGCCACGGTGCAGGATGGAAAGTATGCCGTGGTACGCGGCCTGCCGGACCGTTACGTCAATTCACAGATGAACAGCGTGCGTCTGCCCACCGCCGACCCCGACAAGCGTGCCGTGCAGCTGGACCAGTTCCCGTCGGCCATGATTGAAAGCATGCAGGTTTCCAAGACCTTCACCCCGGATCAGCAGGGAGATGCGTCCGGCGGTGCGGTGAATGTGGTGCTGAAGGGGATTCCCGACGAGACCGTGCTGAAATTCAAGGTTGGCACCAAATACAGAACCCATGTCAACGGCGAGCCTTTTCTGACCTATCAAGGCGGGGGAAATAACTTTCTGGGAATGGATGACGGATCGCGCGATCCGCAGGTTCCCGACACGGCATGGAAAGGCGGATACGGGGTGGCCGAGGGTAATGCGCCGGACGTGTATGAGTGGAACCTGACGGCCGGCGGAAAGAAAAACCTGTTTGGCGATGTGCGCATCGGTGCTCTGGCAAACGTCTTCTACAAGCATGATGCAGACTCCTACGCTGACGGTATCAGCGATAAATACTGGCTTGAACCGTATACCCTGAGCGGGCTGGTTCCGGCAGGTCTGGTCGATAGCGATCAGGACGGAAACCTGGAGCGCGAAGATATCAACATTGAATCGCTGACCTCCCTCTACGATATCCGGAAGAGTTCCGATAAGGTTCAGTGGGGCTGGCTCGGAGCCGTGGGGCTCGAAAACGACAGGAACAAGCTCAAGCTGCTCCACATGCATGCGCATACCGCAGAAGACAAGGCGACGCTGGCAGAGGATGCCCGCGGCATGGATCAGTATGTCGACGACCTCCCTTATCGCCGGTCCCACACGCTCGAATATGTGGAGCGCGATACGGAAACCATGCAGTTTAACGGCACGCACACGATTCCGTTGCCGGAGATGTCCGGGTCAATGTTCACACTGCTGGATCCCGAAATTGATTGGACCGGCGCCATCAGCTCTTCGGAGCTCGACAGTCCGGATAAGCGCATCTTCAGTTCATTGTGGAATCCCGAAGAGATCAATGAAGGGGGGCGCGAATATGTTTTCAATCCGGCCACAGGCCGGTTTGAGTGGATGGTAACGCCCGCAACAACCAATAGCGCCATCTACACGGAAGACAAACCCAACGCCTCCACATTGGGCGGCGTACAGCGTATCTGGAAAAATATCAAGGAGGACAGTGACCAGTTCTTCGTCAACGGGAAGCTGCCTTTTGAACAGTGGAGCGGGGAAAAGGGCTTTTTCAAACTGGGTCTGTTCAGAGACCAAACCACGCGCCGGTTTAACCAGGATTCCTTCTCCAATACGCGTTTGTCTGGTGATATCTCGTGGGCGGCCGAGTGGGACCAATACTGGAGTGATGTTTTTTATCAGCAGGGGTTGGCCAACCCCAACGCGGAACAGTATCAAATGCACGAAACCTTCTACGATGTGGACTATGTCGGCCAACAGGAAATTTCGGCATGGTACTACATGGTTGACCTTCCCTTGGCCTCCTTTTTCAAGGTGACCGGCGGCACCCGTTATGAATCGACCGCCATGCGCATCGATTTCGATGCCGAGAAGGATGTGCTCTGGTATGACTTCGAGAACAGTGCCCTCACCAGTTTCAGGAATAACCCGCCCCCCAACAATCCGATTGATCGGGACGATGTCCTTCCCTCCCTCGGGTTCGAATTGAAGGCGTCGGATACGATCACCTTCCGGGGCAACTACAGCGAAACCATCGCCCGGCCCACGTTTAAGGAGTTTTCTCCCATTGCGCAGTTTGAATATGTGGGGGGCGATGTCTTCATCGGTAATTCGACGCTCACCATGAGCTCGCTGAAGAACTATGACCTGCGTGCCGACTGGTCCCCGTATCCGGGGGGGCTGGTATCCCTGTCCTGGTTCAAGAAGAACATTAAGGATCCCATCGAGTATACGCAGAAGTCGGCGGACAATGTCGGGATCTACACCTCATCGGTCAACTATCCGGAGGGCCGTCTGGATGGATACGAATTCGAGGTGCGGCAGCATCTCGGCCAGTTTTTCAATCCATTCGATGGCCTCTCTGTTGGCGGTAACCTGACGTTGATCAGTTCCGAAGTAACCATGCCGGAAGACGAGGTGGACCGCTACTATCAAAACAACTACGGATTTGTTGAAACCTCGCGCGATATGCTCAACGCACCGGAATACCTGTATAACCTCTATACGACGTACGATATTGATAAAACGGGAACCAAGCTGGGGCTTTTCTATACCGTAAAAGGGGACACGCTGGTCGCCGGTCCGTCGACGTACGGCGAATACATTCCAAGCGTCTATGCCAAAGAATATGGAAGCCTGAATTTTACGGCATCCCAGCAATTCGGGGACCGCTGGAACCTTGCATTCAAAGTCAAAAACATAACCGATCCGCGCATTGAGCAGGTGTACCGATCTGATGTGCTGGGTGAAGAGGTTCTCAAGAGCTCCTATACCAAGGGGGTCGAGTATTCCCTGGGGCTTTCGGGGTCTTGGTAACAACCGACTAACAATACGCTCATTCCCAACCAACAATCTAACCATAGAACAATAGTCCGAGGTAAACATGAAAAGACAACTACTGATCATCCTGGCCCTTTCCGGCGCGGCCGCCTGTGTGCAGGCGCAGGATTTGGAAGGCACCCGCGAGACGCTGTCCAAGTGGGTGGAAACCCGCAAGCTGATCTCCGAAGAGAAGCAGAAATGGGAGCTTGAGCGCGAAATGCTCGGCGACCGGATCGATCTGGTCCGCACCGAGCGCGACACGCTCTCCCAAAAGATCCACGAAACGCAGTCGCTCATCACCGACGCCGACAAGAAACGCGAGGATCTGGTGGAGGAGAACGACGCGCTCAAAAATGCATCGGCCACGCTGGTGAACAAGATCTACACGCTGGAGCGCGAAGTACTCGCCCTGCTGCCGACGCTGCCGACGCCGGTGCAGGACCGCATCCGCCCGCTCAGCCAGCGCGTTCCCAAAACCCAGGAAACCGACCTGTCGCTTTCCGAGCGCTACCAGAACGTGATCGGTATCGTGAACGAACTCAACAAGGGCGCCAACGAAATTACCGTGGTGAGCGAAACCAAGGATCTGGCCAACGGCAACAAGGCCGAGGTCCAGACCCTCTATATCGGCTATGCCCGGGCGTTCTACTGCACCAACAAGGGCGACATTGCCGGATACGGATACCCGACGGCCGACGGCTGGAAGTGGGAATCCGACAATGCCATTGCGCAGCAGGTGGCCGATGCCATTGCCGTCCTCAAAAACGAAAAGGTCGCGGAGTTCATTCCGTTGCCCGTCAGCATCGACTAGCAACCCTTCAAGCATACAGGAACCGACATGAAAATTGTTTCTACACTGATCCTCTCCCTCCTCACCACCGGCGCATTCGCGCAGGCGGACGACATGCAGGCCAAGCTCGAAAGCAGCCTGCATGAGCTGTCCAACGTCCGCGAAGCCGTCACCAAGGAAAAGCTACCGATGGTCAAGGGCCTCAACGCACTGGAAGACGAAGTGCTGGAAGTGCGCCTCGAACTGCAACAGGTGCAGCGTCAGCTCGACAGTCGGAATCTCGACGTCAACAACCTGACGGCCGAGCTCAAGTCGCGCCAAGGCGAGAAGAGTTATATCTCCAATCTGCTGGGCGAATACATCCGCAACTTCCAGACCCGCTTGCACATTGCCGAGCTGGACCACTATGAGGAGACGGTGAATTCGGCGGTGCTGGCCCCCGACAACACCAACCTTTCCGACGAACAGATATTCCTTCGCCAGACCGATCTGGTCGAAGCCTCCATCCAACGCCTGCAGGACCTGGTGGGCGGGGCCGCCTTTGGCGGCAGTGCGGCGGGTGAGGACGGTCTGGTTCGGCAAGGCGATTATATCCTGATCGGCCCGGTGGCCCTGTTTGCGGCGAAGGATGGTTCCCTGTCTGGCATAGCCGAACAACGCCTCGGCTCATTGGAGCCCATCGTCATGCCGTTTGCCGATGCGTCCAACGCCCAGTTGGTCAAGACCGCGGTTGCGGCCAAGCGCGGGACCATTCCGTTCGACCCGAGTCTCGGCAATGCCCGCAAGATCGAGGAAACCCACGAAACGCTCGGCGAACACTTGAAGAAAGGCGGCTTCGTGGTTTGGCCGATTGTCGGCATGTTCATTCTGGCCGTATTGGTGGCCATCGGAAAATGGATCCAGCTGGTACTGATTCCGATGCCCTCGGATAAGGAGGTCGAGCCGCTGCTCAAGGCCATGCTGCACGATGATCACGGTGAAGCGTTGAGCAAGGCCGGCAAGATCAAGGGGCCGACCGGCGTGATGCTTAAGGCCGGCATTGAACATATCAACGAGCCGAAGGATCTGGTGGAAGAGGTCATGTACGAAGAGATGCTCACCACGCGCCTGAGCGTCAACAAGTGGACCTCGTTCATTGCGGTCTGCGCGTCGTCTGCGCCGTTGCTCGGACTGCTCGGTACGGTGACCGGCATCATCAACACGTTCAAGCTCATCACCGTCTTCGGTTCGGGCGATGTGAAGACGCTGTCCGGCGGCATTTCCGAAGCGTTGATTACGACGGAGCTGGGGCTGGTGGTCGCGATCTTCTCGCTTGTGCTCTACGCCTTCCTTTCGCGCAAGGCCAAGAGCATCTGCGACCGAATGGAGCAGGCCGCGATCCTGTTCATGAACCGTGCCACCCGCACCGCACCGGAAGTGGCGTAGAGGTTAAACACAAAGGCTCGAAGGGCACAAAGCAGGATAGTTAAACAGGCGACTTCGTGGGCTTCGTGTCTTAAGCGAGTTAGCGAGCGGGTGTTTAAAAATAGGTTTTTGAATTTATGGAAGAAACGACGACAATCTGGCAGCAGGCGCTGGAGATCTGGTCTTCGGGCGGGTGGGGCATGATGGCCCTGGCCATCGATGCCGTGGTCATCTTCTACCTCGGTCACAGCATCTTCTTCCGCATTCGCGGCAAGGGCTACCTGCATGTATCCGAGAAGAAGATGAAGAAGTGGATCAAGAAACCGGAAACCGGACGCGGGCCGGTCGGCCGCATGATCCGCTTTGTCATGGGCGCTAAAACGTTGGAAGAAATCGGCATCTTTTTCGACGAGCTGCACCAAACCGAGATCGCGCCGTTCGACCGCGACCTGAAGGTCATGCAGACCTGCGTGAGCGTTGCGCCGCTGCTGGGATTGCTGGGCACGGTGACCGGCATGTTGGCCACCTTCGCGGCCCTCGCCACCGGCTCGGGCGGCGACAAGACGATGGGCATGGTGGCCAGTGGTATTTCCGAAGCGCTGATCACCACCGAAACCGGCCTGCTCATTGCGCTGCCCGGGATCATTTTCCAATACAAGCTGGCGCGCGAGCACGAGGAATACAAAGCGTTCCTCGCCCATCTGCAGACCATCTGCACCCAGCGGCTCTACAAGCAAAACAAGAAAGCCGAGGCGGCATGAACAGCATCATTTCCGATTTTGAATTTTTGATTTGCCGCTTCGCTGCCGTTGCTTCGCAACAGCCTCCCTGCGGGTCCGATTGGTGGAACTTCCACCTTCGCCAAGGCTACGGCGGACAGGCAGGCGGCGTTGGCCTTTTTTGGAGGGCTGGAATGGTCAAAGACCTTCCAGCCGCGGCGCGAAGGTTTTCAACCATTCGCGCCCTACAATCCATATGCGGTCGCAGACCCGAAAATCGGCACGCGAAGCGAGGCTGTCGTTTGCGACAGCAACGAAACAAAGTGCAGTGGCAATCGAAAATCATCAATCATCAATTATTTGCGGAGCAATCCCATGGCACGTTTTAGAAGCAACACCGACGACAATTCAGACGCAGGCGTGGATATCTCCCCGCTCATCGACTGCGTATTCATCCTGCTCATCTTCTTCATCGTCACCACCACCTTTGTGGAGGAGACCGGAGTTGAAGTGGACAAGCCGCAGGCCGCGTCGTCCGTCCAATTGGAAAAGACCAGCATCCTGCTGGCGCTCACCGCCAACGGTGAGATCGTCTACGGCGGCCGCGAAATCGGCATCGCCGGGGTTCGTCCGCTCGTGAAGCGCATGATGCAGCAGGAGGAGGTGCCGGTCATTGTACAGGCCGACCAGAACGTCAAGTCCGGTCTGCTGGTCCGCGTGATCGACGAAGCCAAGCTGGCCGGCGCACAGAAAGTCAGCATCGCGACCCTCAAGAACCAGGGATAGTACGCCGTGAATGGATTGTTGAACTATTTAAAACCGGTACTGCACCACTCGCTCTATTTCGTTCTGTCGGGTGCCGTGTCGCTAGGCCTCTTTTTGATCCTGCCGGTGCTGCAGGTCATCACCAAGCCGAAGACCGACGTAACGATCCGGACCGTGGAAGTGGCCAACCTCGAGCCTCCGCCACCTCCGCCGATGGAGGAACCGGAGCCCGAGCCCGAGCCGGAACCCGAGCCTCCGCCGCCCGCGGTGGATTCCCAGCCGCTCGACCTCTCCATGCTCGAAGTGGCGCTCAATCCGGGCGATGGTGGATTTGGTGGCGGCGACTTTTCCATCAACCTGGACGGCGTTACCGGCAACAGCGATGAGGTGGATGCCATCTTCTCGCTCTCCGATCTAGACCAGAAGCCGCGCGTGGTCTACCAGCCCGCGCCGATCTATCCGCCCGAGCTGGCCCGCAAGAGCATGCAGGGCACGGTCTATGTCCTGTTCATTGTCGACAAGACCGGCCGCACCCGCGATCTCAAGGTCCAGAAATCGACTCACCCGGCCTTCAACGAACCGGCGATCAAGGCCGTGAAGCAATGGAAGTTCGAGCCCGGAAAACGCAAGGGGCAGCCCGTCCAGTTCCGGATGCGCGTGCCCATCACTTTTCAAAAATAGGAAGTACGAACGATGAAAACGAAAACAACCCTCATCCTGTCCGGCCTGCTGCTCGGCCACATGGCTGGTGCCCAGGATCTTGACACCTTGTTCAACGCCATGGACGGCGCGAACCAGGCGCAGTCCGACATCGTCCACGCCGAGCCCGACATGGACTCGATCCCGCAGTCCGAGAAGAAAGCGGCCGAACCGATGAAGCCCATGGTCGATACCTCCATCTGGGACAGCAAGCAATTCCAGAAAGAATTCCTGGCCAGCTACGGTGCGAAGACGGATATCGAGCCGAGCCTGACCGCGGTGGAATACGAGCAGATGGAGAAGATCCTCGATGCGATGTCGGGGGATGACGACATGGACAAGGCCATCAAGCTGCTGAAGAAAAACTGCGGCGAGTCAACCTCGGCCACCTTCGAGTTCACGCTGGGGAACCTCTTCTTCCAGCAGGACCGTTTGGTCGAAGCCTTGGCGTTGTACAACCAGGCCATCGCCCAGTTTCCCAACTTCCTGCGCGCCCACAAGAATGCCGGCATGATCCACATCCGCTCCGGGGAGTTTGATAAGGCCCTGCCTTACCTGACCAAGACCATCGAGTTGGGCGAGAACACCAGCATGACCTACGGACTGCTGGCCTTTGCCTACGCATCGGTCGAGAACCATCTGTGCGCGGAATCGGCCTACCGGATGGCGATCCTGCTCGATCCGGCCACCCTGGATTGGCAGCTCGGCCTCGCCCGCAGCCTGTTCAAGCAGCAGAAATACGGCGATGCCGCCAGCCTCTGCGATACGCTGATCCGGAAGCAGCCCGAAAGCGCCGACTTCTGGTTGCTGCAGGCCAATGCCTATCTCGGGCTCAAGCAACCCATGCGCGCAGCGGAAAACTACGAGTATGTCAATACGCTGGGCAAGTCGACCACCGAGAGCATGACCATGCTGGGCGATATCTATGTGAATGAATCGCGCTGGGACATGGCGGCGGACGCCTACCTGCGCGCCTTTGAACTCGATAACGGGGACGATCCGGCCAAGCCCTTGCGCGCGGCCAAGATCCTGGCTTCGCGGGGGGCGCTCAACGAGTCGAAGCGCATCCTCAACCGGATTGCGGAACACAAGAATGCGTTGGCTGATTCCAGCGTCAAGGAGTTGCTCAAGCTGCAGGCCCGCGTGGCCGTGGCCGAAGGCGGCGGCGAAGAGGTGGTGCGGATTCTCGAGCAGGTGGTCGAAGTGGATCCCATGGACGGCGAAGCCTTGATCCTGCTGGCCCAGCACTATGGCCGCAACGAACCCGAGAAGGCCGAAATGAAATACGCCCAGGCCGAGGGCATCGAAAACTACGAGGCCGAAGCCAAGCTCTACCACGGGCAGTTGCTCGTTGGCATGGGCAAGTACCAGGATGCCATTCCATTGCTGCGCCGGGCCTACGAACTCAAGCCGCGCGAGGACATTGCGGACTACCTGAAGCAGGTGGAACGCATCGCCAAGACGCGGGGATAAGGAAGGTAGCATGGATCAGACGCGCAAAATACTCGTAGTCGAGGACGACCTCGCACTGCAGGAGTTGCTTACGTTCAATCTTGAAAAAGATGGATGGGAGGTCACGTTGGCGGACTCCGGCGAGTCCGCCTTGCTGAAGGTGGTGGACCTGCTGCCGGACATGATCATCCTGGACCTCATGCTGCCCGGCGTGGACGGCAGGCAGGTGTGCCAGCAGGTGCGGCGCTATCCTAAAATCAGCACCATTCCCATCATCATGATTTCGGCCATGGGGCAGGACAAGGATGTGGTCCATGGGCTGGAGCTGGGCGCGGACGACTATCTCGTTAAACCGTTCAGTCCCGATGTGCTGCGTGCGCGCATCGAGGCGGTGTTGCGCCGTTGCGATGCCCAGCCGGACGGCGAGGGGCCCGCCCCGATTTCCATTCACAACCTGGACATCGACCCGCTGTGCTTCACAGTCAAGGTGGATGGCGAAGTGGTGGTCCTGACGCATACCGACTTCCTGATCCTGCAACTGCTGGCCAGCGAACCGGGACGCGTGTTTACCCGCCGACAGATTATCGACGCCGCCCACGACCGGGATGTCTCCATCTCCGAGCGTTCGGTGGATGTGCAGATTGTCGGGTTGCGCCGCAAGATCGGTCCGGCCGGACGCTATATCGAAACCGTCCGAGGGGTTGGATATCGCATGAAGGAAATCTGAGGAATCGCGGAATGTCGAACAAGGAACATGGAATATCGAACGGGGAAAGAGTCGGTCGCCATGCTGACTTGAAAACCCTTCTTAATTGGACATTCCCTGTTCGATATTCATCATTCCCATGAACCTGTTCATTATCGACGGCATCGCGCCGTTTTTCCGGGGTTGCGACCAGCAGGTCATCAATTGGTCCAAGGCCCCGTTTGCCCATTTGGAAAAGGGCAACGGCCTGGATCCGGCGCGCTGCCGGCAGATTCAGGCCGACTTTACCACCTTCTGCCGCCGTGCGGCGGAAGTGGGCTACAACGCCATTACCCTGGACGACCTTGCGCACTGCTGTGTCTTCCCGTTTTATGCCGACGGCCTGAAGCAGAAGATCAACGACTACCGGCGGCTGTTCCGCATCCTATTCGATATCGCGGCCGAAAACGGCCTGAAGGTGTTCATCACCACCGACCTGTTGTTCTTCAACGAGGCGATCGATCACGCCATTGATTCGCGCGACCCGGCCCTCCGCCGCTTTGCCGTCCACGCCTGCCGGCAACTGTTCGAATATTTTCCCGATGTTGGCGGAATCATCTTTCGCGTGGGCGAGGTGGACGGCGTGGATGTGGAAGGCGATTTCCATAGCCGCATCATGATCCGCCGGCCAGCACAAGCCCGCAAGATGCTGGACGCGTTGCTGCCCGTGTTCGAGGAGTTCGACAAGCTGCTGATCTTCCGCACCTGGAGCGTCGGCGTAGGTCGGGTGGGGGACATGATCTGGAATCCCGATACCTACGACCAGGTGTTCAAGGGCATCGATAGCGATCATTTGATTGTTTCGATGAAGTATGGCCAATCCGACTTTTTCCGCTACCTGCCGCTCAACCGCCTCTTTTTCCGCGGCCGGTACCGTAAATTGGTAGAGTTGCAGGCGCGGCGTGAGTACGAAGGTTTTGGTGAATATCCCTCCTTCATCGGCTGGGACTACGAAAAGATCCGCAACCAGCTGGTCGGCCAGAATGTGATCGGTATTTCCGTGTGGTGCCAGACCGGCGGATGGAGTGGTTTCCGGCGGCTCACCTGGCTCGACGATAACGCCGTCTGGAACGAGATCAACGCCTATGTCTCGGTGCGGATTTTCCGCGACGGACTCTCGGCCGATCAGGCGATCCAGCAATACTACCGCGAACATTGGCCCGATCCGCATTGGCGGCCGCTGCAGGAGCTGTTGCAGCTATCCGACGAGGTGGTCAAGGAACTGCTCTATATCGAGGACTTTGCTTCGCGTGGCATCTATTTCCGCCGATTGCGCGTCCCGCCGTTGGTGTCCGTCTACTGGCGCTACATTCTGGCCAACCATTTCATGCGAAAGTTCATGCGTTGCTATGTGGCCGACGGCGAAAATACCGTCCGGCAGGGCAACCGGGCGTTGGCAAAAATTGCACGGATGTATGAACTCGCAAAGTTCCTGGGATTGCCCTCGGAGGATCTGCGGTTCCAATACGACACCTTCGAAATCATTGCCGCCGTCCGCGAATACTATTTCCTCGAGTTCAACGAAGGGATCATGAAGCGGCTGGAAAAACTGAAGGCCGACTACGAGGCCAAGTATGAAGAGCCGCGCTATACGGTCATGCTCGATTTTTCGCGCTTCAAGCTACGCCGTGCGCACCTGCGCATGATGCTGCGGATCATATTCCGCGGCGAACACGGCTACCGCCTCTTTGACCGTATCGTTACACTCAACGCCCTCTCGCTGCTCTATCCCGTACTGAAGCGCTTCGGCCGGAAAGCCGTCCCCGACTTTGCCGGCGAATCCGCCATGGGGTTCGATTCGATCTTCAAGTAGCGCCGGCGTTATCAATCGTTATTTTTTAATCTGACCGTGTCAGGTCGATGTGTATGATTTCCGGCATGAATCCATTATGCATATCGGTACGTCGATTGGTTCGGGCGTTTACAGTGTTAGTTTTGTGTTTCGTGGTTTCCAGCGCATGGGCCCACGACACCAACCTGAGTTATATCCGGATCTGGGCGGCGCCCGATGCGTGGGAGATGGAGGTGGTGCTTAATGCCGCCGTGACCGATTCCTTCCTGGCCGGGCGTTTCAATGGCGGCAACACGGAGAACCTCTTTGCTGAGTTGGCCGGGGAAGCAACAGCACTCTTCCAGGTCTCGTTCGACGGGACGCCGCTTAAGGCCGACAGTGCGGAATTCCACCTAGTAGGCGATGAGGGCGTATATACGGTCCGCTATCCCCGAACAGGCAACGGACACCTGGAACTAACCCACCACTTTCCTGAGCGGATGATTCCCGGGAATGGAACCATTATCAAAACGGTCTATGCGGATGGCTCGCCGGGGAAGTCCGTCTTTGTTTCGGCCGACCATCCAACGGAAAGAGTGGTATTGCTTAAAGAAACGGATCCCGTTCCGGTAGCCGAAACCGATGCGCCGAAGGAAGCCCCTGCAGTTCAGGAAAGCCCGAAGCCCGATCCGGCCCTCAGTTGGTTCCCGCCTGTGTTTTTCAAGCTGGGCGTGGAACACATCGCCTTTGGTTTTGATCACTTGCTGTTCCTGGCCGGCTTGTTGGTGGCCTGCCGGAAGCCGAACGACATTTTCGCCATCGTCACCAGTTTCACGTTGGCCCATTCAATCACGCTGTCCGTCGCGGCCCTGGATCTATGGGTTCCGCCATCGAGTATCGTGGAGCCGGCCATTGCCGCCAGCATCGTCTTTGTCGGGGTGGAAAACATGCTGCGCAAAAATATTGGCAAGGAGCGCGCCTTGCTGACCTTTGCCTTCGGTCTCATCCATGGTTTCGGCTTTGCCGGGGTCTTGCGC
>JBNLGU010000011.1:0-41232 GCA_050306215.1 Pontiella sp. | reverse complement strand
CCACCGGATAGGGTCACCCCTCCACCGGATACCTTCATGAAGTTTTTGTATTTGCGAATCTCCTCGAAAACCTCGCCGGCCGTGGTTGCGGTACCGCCACCAAACTCCCACGATTCGGGATTGTGGCAGTACAGACAGCGCAACGCACAACCCTGCAGGAATACGACGAAGCGCAGGCCGGGACCGTCCACCGTGCCGCAGCTTTCATAGGTGCTGATCCGTCCGGGTTCCTTGATGGCTTCATCGTGGGTCATCGCAGTCTCCTACATGCGTTCGTGGAACGTCCGCTGGATGACATCCAACTGCTGCTCGCGCGTCAATCGCGTAAAGTTTACGGCATAGCCCGACACGCGGATGGTCAGCTGCGGATACAGCTCCGGATGCTCCATTGCATCTTCGAGCATTTCGCGGTCGAACACGTTCACATTAATGTGCTGGCCGGACTCTAGGAAATAGCCGTCGAGCAGGCTCGCGAGATTCTGCACGCGCGCCTCTTCCGTCTTGCCCAGCGCCTTCGGCACAATCGAAAACGTATAGGAGATGCCGTCCTCCGCATCGTCATACGGCAGCTTGGCGACCGAAGCCATCGACGCGATTGAACCCTTCACATCGCGGCCGTGCATCGGGTTGGCACCCGGCGCAAACGGCTCGCCGGCCTTGCGGCCGTCCGGCGTGTTGCCGGTCTTCTTTCCGTAGACCACATTCGAGGTGATCGTCAGGATCGACATGGTCGGCTTGGCGCGGCGGTACGTTGGATGCTTGCGCAGCTCGGCCATGAATCCGTGAACGAGATCGCAGGCAATCGCATCGGCGCGATCATCGTTGTTGCCGTAGGCCGGATAGTCGCCTTCGATCTCGAAATCCGTGGCCAGCCCGGCTTCGTTGCGGATGACGCGCACCTTTGCATGTTTCATGGCGGAGAAAGAATCGGTCACCACGGACAACCCGGCAATACCGCCGGCCAGCGTACGCTGGACATCGGCATCGTGCAGCGCCATTTGGAGACGTTCATAGGCATAGTGGTCATGCATGTAGTGAATGACGTTAAGCGTATTGAGGTAAAGCTCCGCCAGCCAGGCCTGAGTCAGCTTGAACTTTTCCATCACCTCGTCGTAGTCGAGAATTTCCGAGGTGATTGCGCCAAAGTCGGGCCCGACGGGCTTGCCGGACTTGTCGTCAATGCCGCCGTTGATCGCGTAGAGCAACGCCTTCGCGAGATTGCAGCGGGCCCCGAAAAACTGCATCTGCTTTCCGATGGTCATGGCGGATACGCAGCAGGCAATGCCGTAGTCGTCGCCAAATTTCGGCCGCATCAGATCGTCGTTCTCATACTGGATGGTGCTGGTGTCGATCGAGACCTTTGCGCAGAACCGTTTGAAGTTGTCCGGTAGCTTTTCGGACCACAGCACGGTCAGGTTCGGCTCGGGTGCCGGCCCCAGGTTGTAGACCGTATGCAGGAAGCGCATGCTGCTGCGGGTGCAGAGCGGGCGGCCATCAACCCCGATGCCCCCGATCGCCTCGGTGACCCAGGTGGGGTCGCCTGAAAAGAGTTCGTCGTAGGCCGGCGTGCGCAGGAAGCGGATCATGCGCAGCTTCATCACGAAATGGTCGATCATCTCCTGCGCTTCTTGCTCGGTGAGGACGCCGGCGGCAAGGTCGCGCTCGATATAGATGTCGAGGAAGGTTGAGACGCGGCCGAGCGACATGGCGGCCCCGTTCTGCTCCTTGGTGGCGGCCAGGTAGGCCAAGTAGGTCCACTGGATGGCCTCCTGCGCGGTGGCGGCCGGACGGGAGAGGTCAAAGCCATAGGAGGCCCCCATCTCCTTGAGTTCCTCGAAGGCACGCAACTGTTCCGAAAACTCCTCGCGGGCGCGGATCACCTCTTCGGTCATGGCCGCATCATCCGTCGCGGCCTTCTGATGTTGCTTGTCCTCGATCAGGCGATCCGCGCCGTACAGGGCAACGCGGCGATAGTCGCCAATGATGCGGCCGCGGCCGTAGGCATCCGGCAGCCCGGTCACGATGCCGGCGGAACGCGCGGCCCGCATGGCGGGCGTATAGGCATCGAAGACGCCATCGTTATGGGTTTTGCGGTTCTTTCTGTAAAAATCATTCAGCGTTTCATTGAGCGTATAGCCATACGCTTCAAGCCCGACCTCCACCATGCGGCGGCCGCCGTTGGGCATGATCGCGCGCTTGAGCGGCCGGTCCGTCTGCAGGCCGACAATCTTTTCGAGCGGCTGGTTGATGTAGCCCGCCGCGTGGGAAACGATCGTGGCCGGCACCTCCGTGTCGGCATCGAGCACCCCCTTTTCGCGCTCCTGCTTCATGAGGTCCGATACCGTCTCCCACAGCTCGGTGGTGGCTTCGGTCGGGGGTGCGAGGAAGGCCCCGTCGCCGTCATAAGGGGTATAGTTGCTTTGGATAAAGTCGCGGACATCCACCTGCTTGCGCCAGGCATCGCCTTTGAATCCTTTCCATGCTTCATCAGTCGACATCCATCTCTCCTTCGTGTTTATCAATCGCCATTGCTTCCGAACGACGCTGATCATTACCCCACCTTGCATGCGGGTTCATTGACCCGGGTCAACATTCGCGCGACGCGCAACGTAGGTTAAACCCGTCCGCACGACAACAGGATTTAGTGAACAATACCGTCCGTAAACACCTATACAAAAATCGCATTATCAAGATGATACACCTCGGAATCAGGATTGCCGAATCGATTGACGTATATCGATCCAAACTGGTACTATTTGAAAATTAAATGGAGATTTCTGAATGCCTAACGAACGAAAGACCGCAGGCGTGCCGACGATCAAGCGGCTACCGCTGTATCTGCGCCTGCTGCGGAAAATGAAAGCCGAGGGCGAGGATTATGCGTCGGGGACGGTCGTGGCGCGCGAATTGGGCCTGGACCCGATTGTGGTGCGCAAGGATTTGGCGATTACCGGAGCCGTCGGGCGGCCGCGTCTCGGCTTTCCCATGGACGAAATCATTTCCGCCATCGAGGATTTCCTCGGTTGGTCCAACACCAGCGATGCGTTTCTGGTTGGAGTCGGAAACCTGGGACGGGCGTTGCTCGGCTACAAGGGCTTCGAGCAACACGGTATGCGTATCGTGGCGGCCTTCGACACCGATCCCGCCATCATCGGCACCGTCGTGCACGGGAAAACCGTGCTGGACGCGAAGAAGTTGCCGGAAATGGCCAAGGAGCTACACGTGCAGATCGGGGTTTTGACCGTGACGGCCTCGGTGGCCCAGAGCGTGGCCAATGCGATGGTCGAAGGCGGCATTCGCGCCATTTGGAACTTTACGCCCACCACGCTGGACGTCCCGGACCACGTCATCCTGCAACGGGAGGAACTGGCATCCAGCCTAGCGGTCTTGTCGCACAGGTTGCTGGTGGAAGGCGGACGCAACTCGTAGGACGCGCGAGCCGGCCCCTCCGGCTTAGCGCAGCTGCTCTGCCAGATATTGCCTTATGCGGCTTTTTGCCTTCAACGCCCCCGCATTGCTGAGGTGGTCGTCATCGATGTAGAGAACATCGCGCCCGTCCAACACCCACGCCTTCCCGTTGGCCAGATAAATATCGGAAACAGGTATTTCCGTGCAAAACGGATACGCGCTTGCGATCCGCTCCACCAGGTGGGTTCCGCGCCGGTATTCCCCGTTGTCCGAACAACGGACATATTGCGGCATCTGGCCGTCTGGATTAAGGCCGATATACGACAGGTATTGCGGGGTATTCTTGTCTCCGAAAAACAGTTCCGGCGGTTGTTCGATCAGTAGCACGTGCGTTCCCTGTCCACCGAGAAAACGAAGCAGGTCGTCGGTGGTTTCTTTTTCCCCGACCGTGTCCCAGCGGCAGGCAACGACCACCACCCGGGGGTTCCATTCCGTCAGAAAATGCAAGCGGGCCAGGTCGAAGGCGTATTTTTCCTCCGTATTGAAAAACAGGTAATGCCGCGAATCCTTGACGGGCGGCACCCGGAAGAAGGCCGGAGTGCCCTCGGCACAGAAGAAGGAAATCGAGACGGAAAGATCCGAGGCAACTTCATCAAGCACCTTGGCCCACATCAGCGCATGCGAATCGCCCAGAACAACCACATCCGGGGCCGCCCCCCCATAGAGGCGTTGCACACCGCCGGTTTCGTAGGCATCCTCATACTCCTCGCTATTGGAGACAACGGTTATGCCGGCCAGCCGTTTTTGAACCGATTCCGGCCACTCGGGGTTGGAATCGACCCCATACAGATCGCCGAACCATTCCGTCCGGTTGTACATCGAAACGTCTTCAACGTGCGTGCCGCTTTTCAGGAAATAAGCAAAACCAACACCGACCAGCAGCGCGCCCAGCACATACGGAACCGCCTTGTTGCTCCGACGCGTCGGCACTTCGATGAAATGATACGATAAAACCGAAATACCCACCATTGCCACCAGCAGGAGGAACGGATTCACGGCCATGCCGGATTTCAGCGCCCACTGTCGGGAATAGACTAGCAGCGGCCAGTGCCATAGATAGAGCGAATAGGAAATCTTCCCGATATAGACCACCGGGCGGACGGACAACAGGCGGGTAACGATGTCATCCGGCTTGCCGGCACAGGCAATCACCAGCGCAGCGCCCAAAACCGGAACAAACTGCATCGACGACAATCCTTCCTGCCCGCCGAGGAGGAAACCGCTTAGGACCATGAGTGCAACCCCGGCAAAGGAGAGCAGGCGGCGACCGCGGAAACGTACCGGTCCCTCCGCCATGGCCACGGCAAAAAGAGCGCCTGTTCCCAGCTCCCAGGCGCGGGTCGGAAGCAGATAGAATACGGCCGCCGGATGGCTCTGCATGCCGAAAACAAAGAGCCCTGCACTGGCCAGGACGACCAGCAAAAGCACCCATGCCACCCATCGCCGGACAAACCGAAGCGCAAGGATCAGAAGCAATGGAAAGAAGAGGTAGAACTGTTCTTCGAGAGAAAGCGACCAGACATGGAGAAAGGGCGAACTCTCTGCCACGGAGCCCCAATAGTTCCCGGAAATGATCCACTCGCTAATGTTCGCAAAGGACAATAGCGAAGCGATGCCCTCGATTCCAAGATCGTTGATTTCACCTTGGTACAGGACGAAGGTGCCAGCAACCAGCGTGGCCAGCACCATCGCAACCATGGCAGGCAGAATGCGCCTGATCCGTCGCAACCAGAAATTCACGAAGCTGAAACAACCCTGGTCGTACTCGCGCAGAATGATGGACGTGATCAGGAATCCGGATATCACGAAAAAGACATCAACGCCGACACACCCACCGGGCATCAGTCCGTGGCGGACATGAAAAAGGACCACGGCAATCACTGCCATGGCCCGCATTCCGTCGATTTCGGGTCTATATTTTAGTGAACTCAATCGGCCACTTTATCTATTGATGCCACAGGTTGTCCCGAGGCGATTTTCGATTTTCCGGCACTGCTTTTCCGAAGCCGCACGAACTAATCCTCCCACACCTTCCATGGAGGATTATCACTGGCCCACAACGCCTCCAGCACATTCTTATCGCGCAGCGTATCCATCGACTGCCAAAAATCGGCATGGCGGTAGGCGACCAGCTGGCCCTCTTCGGCGAGGCGCTGGACTGGCGTTTGCTCCCAGGATTCCAGATCGGAATCGATATAGTCGATCACTTCGGGTTCGAGCACGAAGAAGCCCCCGTTGATCCATGCACCATCCCCTTGTGGCTTTTCGTGGAACTGCTGGACTTTCTTCTGTCCCGTCTGGAGGGTAAACGCCCCGAAACGTCCCGGAGGCTTGACGGCGGCCATCGTGGCATACACCCCTTCCTGCCGGTGGTACTCGATTTCCGCCTTGAGATCGATGTTCGACACGCCATCCCCATAGGTCATGCAAAACGTTTCATCGTCGAGATATTCCCGTACGCGGCGCAGCCGGCCGCCCGTCATGCTGTCCATCCCCGTATCCACGCAGGTCACCCGCCACGGCTCGACACGCGAGCGGTGGATTTCCAGCGTGTTGTTTTTAAGGTCGAAGGTAACGTCGGCGTCGGAGAGGTACATTTTGGAAAAGTATTCCTTGATGACTTCGCCCTTGTAGCCGCAGGCCACAATGAAATCGGTAATTCCATAGTGGGCGTAGATCTTCATGATGTGCCAGAGGATCGGTTGGTGCCCCACCGCCACCATGGGCTTGGGCCGTATCGCACTCTCTTCACTGATCCGGGTTCCGAATCCACCTGCCAAAATAACCAATTTCATTTCCTACTCCTTTACTGCTTTCCTCTCCTACAGCGAAACCAACCGGTGCGGCGAAAACCTAAAGCACCTGCCATTCGGGAATGGCGACAGCAAACCGCCCGCCCCACTCGCGGATGCACGCCTGCTGCCGCATGACTTCGTCGGCAATGTTCCACGGGAAAATAATGACATAATCCGGCTTATGCTCCTGCAACGCCGCCGGCGGCAGGATGGGGATATGGCTTCCGGGCATGTATTTTCCCTGTTTCGACGGCGCGGCATCGCAAACAAACGGCAACAGGTCCGGCTTGATGCCGGCATAGTTCATCAGCGTGCTTCCCTTGGCGGCCGCGCCATACGCCGCCACGCTCCGGCCCTGCCGGTTCTGCTCAATCAGGAAGGCCAGCATATCGTTCTTGATCTTGTCGGCCTTGGGCTGGAACTGCAGATAGACGTCCAGCGCCCGCATTCCGGCGGACTCTTCCTGTTCGAGAATGGTGTTCACATTCCTGCTATCCGCCCGAGGATCATCCTCATGGCACCCATAGACCCGCAGGCTGCCACCGTGCGTGGGAAGCTGTTCCACATCCCATACCCGCAGGCCATGGCTGCGGAAAATCCGCGACACCGTATACAGTGACAGATAGGAATAGTGTTCGTGGTAGACCGTATCGAATTCGTTATGTTCCAGCAGCGTCATCAAGTGGGGAAACTCCAGCGTGATGGTCCCGCCCGTCTTGAGCGCCTTCTTCAGGCCGGCCGAGAAATCGTTGATGTCGGGCACATGGGCATAGACATTGTTTCCAATGATCAGGTCGGACTGCCGCCCTTCACCCACCAGCCGCTCGGCGAAACCGGATCCAAAGAATTCACCGATGACCGGGATGCCCAGCCCTTTGGCCACCTCGGCTGTGCTGGAGGTCGGCTCGATGCCAAGGCAGGGTATGTTCTTTTCCACAAAGTTGCGCAGCAGGTATCCGTCGTTCGAGGCGATCTCCATCACGAGGCTGTCGGTACCCAGGCCCAGGCGGTCCGTGATCATCTCCACATAGCGCTTGGCGTGGTCGAGCCAGCTAGCGGAAACGGAGGAGAAATAGGCGTAGTCGGCCTGGAACAAGTCGTCGCCGCTCCCATTATCCTCGGTTTGAACCAACCAGCATTGGTCGCAGACATACAGCTTCAGCATGTAGTATTTTTCGGGGTGCCCGACCTGTTCCGCACGCACGTACGAGTTGGAGGGCGGCGCATAGCCCAGATCGAGAAATACATGTTCCAGTGGGTTCTTGCAGTGGCGGCAAATCATGGGTTCTCCTTGTTCATCTATCCTGTAAATTATTCCGGTTTGAAACAAAAATCCTCAATTCCGCATCTCCTCGATGCGGTCGACCATGAAGGCGGTGAACGGAATGGAACAGGTCCACCCCGGCGAAACCGAGTTGAGCACATGGAACGACCGTCCATCCCCCTCGAAGACGAAGTCCATCTCCAGGCTCTTGTTCTTCAGGTTGAGCAGCTGCGCCCGGATGCCAGCGGGGCCCCAATGGTTGAGCCTCGGCAATTCAAGCCCGGTCGCCAGCGACTGCGATAGTTCCACCAGATGGGCCCGGCTATACTTTCGCAGCTCTTCGGCCGCGAGCCGCCGGAAATCGAAATCAGCCTTGATCATCAATTGGGCCCCGAGTCCCATGGCCTGCACCAACTCGCCGAAATGGAAGTTTTCGCTGCCCTTGTACTGCTCGCGCCAGAAAGCCGGAATGGCCGTTGGCCCAATCTTATGGTGACCGTCGGCCGTCACGGTCACGTGGACGCCGAGGAACGGATTCTTCAAGTTCGGCACCGGATAGATATTGGTTTTGAATGTACCGGCCGGCTCGTCGGACTTCAGGTACAACCCCTTGAACGGCAGAATGGCATAATCGCGCCCGAAGCCGAAACGGTGGGCAATGGTATCCGCATACAGGCCTGCGGCATTGACCACATAACCGGCGTCAAATTCCAGGCTGGCGGTCCACACCCGGTTCCCCTCGCACTTCACAAACGGTTCCCCAAATGCAAACTCAATGCCAATGTCGGCGGCATTGCGGCGAAAGGCTTCCATCACCGGCTTGGGATCGGCCGTGGCGGTGTTGGGGCTCCACAAGGCATATTGGCAGGTCTTGACGCGCGGCTCGATTTCCTTTGCTTCCCGCTCCGTGATCTTGTGGAGCTCAACGCCGTTGGCCTGCCCGCGCTTCAGCAGCTCGTCCAAGGTTGTCAGCTCGGACTCGTCCTTGGCCACCACCAACTTGCCGCATTCGTTGAGCGGCAGGCCGCGCTCGCGGATGTAGTCCTTCATTGCGGCGTTGCCGTCGCGCGTGAAACGAGCCTTCAGGCTGTTGGCTGTATAGTAGAACCCCGCATGCAGCACACCGCTGTTCCGCCCACTGCCATGCAGACCCAGTTGCGGTTCCTTGTCGACCACGCAAATAGTGGCCGCCGGGTTGCGCTGCTTGAAATGCAACGCCATGTTCACGCCAATGATGCCGCCGCCGATAATCAAATAATCAACTGTCTTTACCGCCATATACCAGATCCTTACTTGCCCAGCAGGTAGGTTTTCGCGAAGGCCGCGATCTCCTCGAACTCGATGCTTTCGACCAATGCGAAAGAAAACTTGAATGGAACCGTGCACACATGGAACCCAAAACCGTCGTTGTCCGTTCGGCCAAACCCGAAGACCGTCATCCCCCCCTTGCCGCCCATCGGCCAGTAGGTGGAAACAAACGAATCGGGGCCTTCGTAGGCCAATGCCATGCTACGCCGGCTTTTCGGGTCGCAAAACGCCACCCACTGCGGATCGGGTACGGGATCGCGGAAGCGGCTATCGCAGTTAAGGCGGGTACCGTCGGAAAACAGCAGATGCTGTGCAAGCGGGTTGAATTTGCCGCCGGGCGTCCCCTCGTAAAGCAACCACACCGGAGTTGCGATGGACCGGGCGGTCATGGAGGCATGCGTGGCCGTCAAGGTCCACTCCACATTCCATGCCCGGTCGTCGGCCGACGATTGGAGCACGACATGCGTCTCCGAGGAACGCACCAGCACGGTATTTCCCGACACATACCCGGGATGGCCAAAGGTCTCGTATCCCATGTTTGGAATACCACGAGAACTCCCCTTGGGCCCGCCCTTGGGCCGATAGCCGATCCAGTCCTTGCCGTTGCGATCGATGACACTGGAAAATGCGCAACCCGCTTTCTGATAGAGGTAGGTCGCCCGGGGCGTCCGAATCTCGAACGCCTCCTGCCCTTCGTCCACTGTATTGTCACGAACCGATATGTTGCCTGGCATCCGCGGTCTCTTTGATTATCAATTTCCTGAACGCACCCGATAGAACGCTTTGTTAGTATCGACGGGAATGGACCAGATGACCGCGTCGCCGGCGTTGGTCCATGTTGTCAAATCATCGGACTGCTCCAACTGCAGCGAAAGCGTGGCTTCGCCATTGCTTACGGTAAACACCGCCTGCCCCATGCCGAGGTCCAAAACCGAATTGGTGGAATATAAATCGTACGCCGCGCCATGGTTGCGAATATAGTCGACGCGCCAGAGATCGCTTACCAACGGATCGCCGCCGTTGGCGACTTCCACGCCGTCATCGAACGTGTCGCCATCCGAATCGCCGACGATCGGGTTTGTGCCATACGTATTCACTTCGGCTCCATCGGTCAGCGAGTCGCCGTCGGTGTCGGCCAGCGTCGGATCGGTTCCGGCGTTAAGTTCCGCCTCGTTGTCCAGGCCATCGCCGTCCGGGTCGGCCGACGCCACGGCGTTGGTTCCATAGAGCCCATAGCCGCCCGCCCACAGGTCCAGCTCCGTGATGAGCGTGACGGCGGAGTAGACCACCGCGTTGCTCGTCGAGACCGCCACGCGCAGATAAAGGTTGCTCGAAGTCCACGTGTCCAGCCGGCTGGTCACCGACTCGAACCCGTTGGTCAGGCCGGAGGTACCGGTGACCGTGTAGCCGACGTTGGTCCAGACCAGCCCGTCGAGGCCCTGCTCCACCTCGTAGGACAACCCGAGCGATACCGCATTGGTCCGCCGGGCATGGATATAGTCGAGCCGGTTGGTGCCGCCTTCGCCGACAACCAGATAATACGGAACAACACCGGCATCCAATGCGTTGGTCGGATCGCCGCCCATGGCGAACTCGTATAGATCCGCCCGTTCATCTCCATCGGCATCGGCCAGCGCGCTGTTCGTGAGCGCGCCGAGGCCATAGCCGACTTCCCAACCATCCGGTATGACATCAAAATCAGTATCCGCATTGAGCGGATCGGTGGAATAGGTATTCACCTCGTCCGCGTCGGAGAGCCCGTCGCCATCGGAGTCGGAACCGGCGTTGCTCACCAGCGGATCAAGCCCCGCCTCCACCTCCTGCGCATCGCTCAGACCGTCGGCATCGCTGTCGGTATTGGTCGGAATGGTTCCCAGAATGAACTCGGCCAAGTTGGTCAATCCATCGGCATCGAAATCTAGCGCCGCATCGTTGGTTGTGGCGTCCAGCCCGTAGCTGACCTCCCAGCCATCCGTCATCATGTCGGCATCGCTGTCGGTATTGGTGGGGATGGTGCCGAGGACGAACTCGGCCAGGTTGGTCAACCCGTCGGCATCGAAGTCGAGCGACGCATCGTTGGTGGTGGCGTTCAGCCCGTAACCGGCTTCCCAGCCATCGGGCATGGCATCCCCGTCTGAATCGGCATTGCGCGGGTCGGTGCCAAGCCCCTCTTCCACGACATTCAAGAGCCCATCGCCATCGGCATCGTCGGAAAACGTAGCGGTAATGCTTTTATTGGCATCCATCAACAGGTTGGTGTTGGCCGTCGTGTAGTCCCCCGCCAGATCGCCGGTCCATCCCATGAAGAGCCAGTTGGTATCCGGCGTCGCAACCAACGAAAGGTTGGTCCCTATCACATACATTCCGTTGGTTACGTTGACCGAACCGTTTCCGGTTAGTGCGATGTCCAGATTGTAGGACACGGCAGGCAGGGCCACGATCCGCAACCCAATGGAAACATACTGGTTGGTCGGGTTGTAGGCGGGGTGCCGTGAGTCGTATGCCAGATAGGTGTCTTTTTCGTAGTAGCTGGCCCCGCGAATCACCCGGTCTTCATACGGATCGTCGATGGAGCCGTCGAACGCACTCTCGCACCATTCCCAGACATTCCCGTCCATGTCGTAGGTGCCGTTTTGCTCCTGCCCGCCATAGCCACACGTCCAGGTATAGTTGGGCGTACTGTTGACATAATGCACTTCCAATGCCGGGGTATAGACCCATTCGGCATAGTTCCAACCGTTGGTGGTTCCCCGTAATGGCTGGTTTTGGTGTGCGGTCGATCCATTGGAATAGACCGCGTAGGATCCATCATTGACCGGCTTGTAGTAGGCCGCCTTGTACCATTCATCCTCGGAGGGCAGCGCATAAACCGTCCCGTAGGACAGCATCGCGGCATCGCGGTCCACGGCCAGCAGAACGCCGTTGGTGTCGAACTGGTAGGCGCCGGCATACGCATCGCCCGATGTCAGCCAGTTGGCGAAACGCGCCGCCTCGAACCAGTTGCAAAACGTGGCCGGAGCCCCGGTCCCGACCGTGCGCGTTCCGTCGTTCCAATAGTTTTCATTCCCGTTGGAAATACGACTATCGGCCGCCCGGGCCTTATAGAACTGCTCGATGCTGACTTCGTACGTGCCGATGCGATAGGTGTGGTCCACGGCGCCAAAACCCGTGGAATCCGCCGGATTGCCGGGATGTCCGATTTCCGTAAAGACGATCGAGAACTGGTTGGTGCCCGTACCGAAATCATCCGCATAACCGGTGGCAACCGCACATGCGGCCACTGAGAGTATGAGGGATATTGCTCTTTTCATTGCCTTACCTCGAACCGGAGGGGGTTCGTTGACCCGATCGATGGTCTTACAGCCCCAGCAATTCTGGATGGAGGTTGCGATCGGCCAGTGCCTTTTGGATTTCCTCGCTATACACCGAATTCATGATGATCACAATATCCGGTTTATACTTTAAGAGGAAGTCCGGCCCGACATACTGGATGCCGATTCCCGGAATAAAGTTGCCCTGAACGTGTGGATTGATGTCCACGACATGCTCAACGACACCGAGATCGGCGAACTGTGTCAGGAATCCAACGGATTTGGATCCGCCGCCCCATACTACGACCTTCTTGTCTTGGGCTTTGTAGGCTTCGAGCCGGGCGCGCCATTCGCCGAGCTGTTTGTTGATCTGTTCCGCGAAAACCCGGATCTTTGCCCGTAACTCGTCGATGGACTCCTCCAACGGGTGGATCCGGTCCGAAGGTTCCTCCACGGAGGTGGCCTCGATAAACAGATACTGGTTGTCGTATTCCAGATACATGTCCAGCACCTCGAAGCCGGTTTTGCGGAAAAGGCGGGCCAGCGAACCGGGGCTGAAGTACGAGCAGTGTTCGTAGAAAATATCCCAGAAGGCCTGGATATCCAGGATGCGCACGATGGACGGCACCTCATAGAAGAGTATCGGTTGCGCATCTCGGCAAGAGGCACGCACGGTTTCCATGATGCCGCACGGGTCCTGGATATGCTCCATGGTATGACGGCAGGTGATGCAATCTGCTTCGATCCCGCCATGCTCGCTGGAATAGAATTCCTTGATGAACCGAACGTTCGGCACTTCCTCGCCGCGTCCGGGCACCCAGGCCGGGTCAATCCCGATCCCCTCGTTGCCGCCGATCTTGCTGATCAACCGGATAAAATCGCCCTTGCCGCAACCGATTTCAACCACCCGCTTGCCGCGGATATCGTATTTATCGACAAAGCGCTCGGTAACACCGGTGATAAACTTCACGAAGGTCTGTGAAAAGCCCTGCTGGTCCTCGTAGCCCTTCGTGTAGTAATCAATGGTCGTATCGAATTCGCTGTTGAAGATAAACCCGCAGGAGTTGCAAAAGGTCAGGACGATGTCCTTGCGCGGAATGGCCAGCGCCGCTTCGCGATCCTTGATGGTCACCACGCTCTGCGTCGGTGCATCATGGATCGTGAAGAAATCCTCCAGATCGCTTCCGCGACAACAGGGACAGGCGCTAAACTTCATTTAAATCCATTCCAGGTTATTGTTCAACCGGCCTTCGGCGCGGTGGCGGGCCAGTACCTTGAGCCGGATAAATTGCGACTGCCGGAAATCCGGATCGTTGAAACCCATCGCCACCAGATTGTCCTTCACCTCGCGAATGGTATCCTCCAGATTCCAGACCGGCTGGTGGTCCGGCGCCAGTTTTTTAAACAGATCAAAGTTAACGCGGTATGAGCGTTTATCCGGAACCGCATCGGGATTGACGGAAACCGTCGCACCCGGAACCTGCAAGGCAACGGCCTCGGCGAGCGGCTTCACCTGCATGTTCCATTCGTTGCAGCCCGTATTGACCGCCAGGAATGCACCGCCCTGTTCNGGCCGGCGCAGCACCCCCCACTCGAAGGCCCGTGCCATGTCCTTGGTGTTGATCATCGGACGCCACGGCGTGCCATCGCTCAAAATGCCAATCTCCTTGTTGACCAGTGCGCCGGCCACGAAATCGTTGAGCACCAAATCAAGGCGAAGCCGGCTGGTAAAGCCGCAGGCCGTCGCAAACCGCAGACAGGTAACCGTAAAGCGGTCGTCAGCGAGAGCTTCCAGATCCTTTTCGGCCGCCACCTTGGAACGGGCATAGGCTGTTAACGGATTGAGATCATCGTTCTCTTTCTTCGGAAACTCGCTGGCCGCGCCGTACATGCTGCAGCTCGACGCATAGACAAAATTCTTCACGCCCTTGCGCTTGCACATTTCGGCCAGCCGGATGGCGGCGCGATAGTTGACGTCCATCGTCACTTCTTCGAACTCGTTCCCCATCGGGTCATTCGAAATGGCTGCAAGGTCGACCACGGCGTCGGCGCCGTCAAGCAGCGCTTCCGGAAACTGCCGGACATCGCCGAACACCTGCCGGTTCAGTTTGATTTCGGGCAGGCAGGCCGCATTGCTGAGGCTGTGCGCAAAATAGCCGATGTCGAAGCCGACCAGCTCCGAGCCGGGAAAGGTTGCGCGGAACCGGTCCACCACGCTGGGACCGATATACCCTAGATTACCTACAATGATGATTTTCATGATGAACTCCCGTCCTTTGTTTTATTTTCAAAGCTCGAATGGAACAGCCAACCAAACAGCCCGCCCATCAGCGCGCCGGTGGCGTTGTAGATCAGATCCGGCAGGCATGGCACACGGCCAATGACAAAGCGCTGGAAAAACTCGATGGTGCCGCCGGCCAGCAACCCAATCAACATCGGCACCACAATCACGGCCAGCACCTTGCGCCGTTCGAAACGCAGGGGTAGCGAAAGATAGACCAGGATGCCGAGCGGAGCAAACGCGACGATGTTGAACAGGCAGTCGTACAGGTCGTAGGCGGCCGGATCGACGGTTATGAAAAGGTTCCGGTAATGCAGTTTCTTCATGCCTTTGGGCAGGCGGCCGTCGCTGAAATCGTAGGCGACCACGGGTTCGGCTTCCCGCTTCCCGTTGAACATCCGCCAAGCTGCGGCGGCATCCAGCGCAGCGTCATACACGGCTGCCCGCCAGATCTTCCCGGCCCAGCCATCCCCGCCCGCGGGCAGGTCGCCGGCCACCAGGATATGGTTGCGGCCCCAGTTGGCAAAGTTGCCCTGCGGATCCGGCGATGTGGCCCGCAACAGGCCGTTCACATACAACCGGGTCAGTTTGCCGTCGTAAGTCAGGAGCACATGCTGCCGATGCTCCGTATCGAACACCTGCGGCACCAGCAAGCGGTTGCGATAGCCCCCGAAATCCGTGGCCGAGGTCCGCATGCGGAACACCAGGGCCGAGCCCTCCTGCCCGACGGTAAAGTTGCGGTTCATCGAATCGCGCGCCATGCCAAAAATATTGGCCGCGCCCAGCTGCATCAGGGAATCCGTCTGCACCACGAGCTCGACCGATAGGCAGCCGGACTGCATCAACGCGTCGCGCACCTTCGCCACGTCGCGACGGTTCTCAATCGATGCATCGCGCTGGACGTGGAGGGCTCCATCCGTGAACTCGAGATCGGCCGCGGCATATTGCAACCCGCGGATCGGTTCAAAAGGCCGGAAGGCGAAAAAGAGGATCGCCGACAGGTAGAAGCCCGCCAGGATGGCCGTGACGATCCGGCGCATCAGGCGTTTCCTTCGGATTGCAGGGCCTGCTTCACAATGTCCCCCATCTCGGGAATATCGAGCACGTCGGTGTGGCTGCCGCCGATGGCATGCGCCTCGAAGTTGCCCGCACACAGTTCGGCAAACCCCAGGAAGGGATCATCCCACCAACCGGGCAGGCCAAAGTAGCGCCCCACCACGCAGTCGGAGCGGAAGTAGAGCATGTCCCCACGAAACGGCGAGCTGCGATGCCGGCGAACCGCCTTGACCATGGAGCGCAGGCAGTGGTCGGCGCGCCATTCCATGGGAATGGCGCCGCCCCGCAAGTGGGTCATGTAAATCCGGCGGCGCAACGGCAGGGTGCGCAGATCCTGCCGAAGCTGTTTGCCGATGCGAAGCAACTGGATCAAGCCGGGAATCTTTCTGATTTTCGCCGCCTTGCCCGACGGCGGAACATAGTCGGACTTCGGAACTTCGTAATGGTCGCCGGTATCCAGACGGATCGACTCCAGCCCGGCCTTCATCCGGTTGAAGGCTTCAATGCTTGTAGCGCTGTCCCACGGTTCGTCACGGCGATAGTGCCGCGACTCCAGATTGGGCGAATCCCAAACCACCAGCGGATAGCGGACCGTGCGGCCGGCGGCCTCCAGCTCGCGCACCAGCTCGATCGCGATCATGCCGCCAATGCAATAGCCGCCCAACCGGATGGGTCCTGCCGGATAGAAACGGACCAATTCCTCGCAATACATCCGGGCCATACGGCGAATATCCGCCGGACCGGGACGTCCATCCCAACCGGGCCATTGGAACGCATAGACCGGATGTTCAGGACCGAGCATCCGCACGAACCCATTATAGACCAGCACATTGCCCTGACCGCCATGCATCAGGAACAGGGGTTCCACGCCTTCGCGCCCCGACTGGAGCATTTTCAAAGCCCGGTAGCCGGACAGGTCGGGCGCATCGCTCTCGCCGTCGATCAACGCCGCCAGTGCGGCGAGCGACGATGCATGCATCAAGGTCGACAACGGCAGTTCCTTGCCAAAGCGCTCCTGGATTTTCAGGAACAGCGTAACCGCCCGCAACGAATCGCCGCCCAGTTCGAAAAAGTCGGCCGACCGCGGGATCGCATCCAACCCCAGCAACGCGCCCCAGATGGCGGCCAGCACCGCTTCCGTTTCCGAGGTGTAATGCACGGCCTCGCCGGCATAGATGCTGTTTTCAATCGAAGGCTTCGGCAAGGCTTTCAGGTCGACCTTGCCGCTCGGGGTGTAGGGAATCTTGTCCAGCTTGATGAGGAAGGCGGGCACCATGTAGTCCGGCAGTTTTGCGGCAAGATGCTCGCGCAAGCCGGCGGGAGCGACGGACGCGCCCTCCTTGACCGTATAGTATGCCGCCAGCTGTTTGATATCGGCCTCGTTGCTGACGGCATGCGTCAGGCACTGGGCCACGCCCGGGCAGGAGGCGGCGGCATTGTTGATTTCGCCGGGCTCGATCCGGTGGCCCAGGATCTTGATCTGGAAATCGCGTCGCCCCATGAACTCGATGCGGCCATCCGGCAGGTAGGTTGCCAGATCTCCAGTCTTGTAGAGTATCGGCCGTTCGGGCACATCAAACGGATTGGGAACGAAAACCTGTTCGGTCAGCTCGTCCCGGTGGATATAGCCGTGGGCCAGGTTGCGGCCGGCCAGGTAAAGTTCACCGGTTACGCCCGGCTCAACCGGTTGCATCTCCTCGTCCAGGATGCAGGTTCCGCAGTTCTTGAGCGGCAGGCCGATCGAAGGCAGGTCCGGCCATTCGGCGGGATCGCCTTCCAGCAGCTCGGCCGTAACCACATGGGATTCGGAGGGACCGTACTGATTGTCGAGGGTGGCATTGCCCACCGTTTCGAAGAAGCGGCGGACGGCGGCGTCGACACGCAGCTGCTCCCCGGCGGTCACCACTTCCTTCAAGGTTTCCGGGAAGCGGTTTGTTGCCAATGCGGTCTCAATCATGCTGCGCATCGCTACGTACGGCAGAAAGAGCCGGGCAATGCGTTGATCCATCAAGGCATCCAGCAGCTTGCGCGGATCCCGCCGATCCTCGTCGGCGATCAGATAGAGCGTCCCGCCTGAAGCCAGGGTGGTTGCAATCTCCTGGAAGGAGACATCGAAACTGATGCTGGAGTATTGCAGCACCCGTGCGTGCGGCACGAAGGTCTTGCGCTCCAATTGCCACTCGATCAGGTTCGCCAGCGCGCGGTGCGGCATGGCGATCCCCTTGGGCCGGCCGGTGGAACCCGAGGTAAAGATGACATAGGCCAACGACTCCGGACCGATCCCGGCATCCAACGGATCGCGGTCTTCCCGTTCGACCTCTGTGCAGATCTCCTCCCAGACGAGCACGTTCTCGGGCGCAAACAGCGTTCGGTTCGTGCCGTGCACTAGAATGCGCTGCACCCGCGCATCCTCCACCATGACCGCCAGCCGGTCCACCGGATAGGCCGGATCCAGCGGCACATAGGCCGCCCCCGCCTTGAGGATCCCGATCAGCGATGCCACCATTTCGATGGAGCGCGACAGACACAGCCCAACACAATCGCCGGGTTTCACCCCTTGACGGTTGAGGTAGCGGGCCATCCGGTTGGTCATCTGATCCAGATCGCGATAGCTCAACGTTTGATTCTCAAAAACCAAGGCCGGTGCGGACGGATCGCGTGCAAAGCCGCTTTCCAGCCACTGGTTCACCGTTCCGTGAATCGCCGGCGTGTCAGGACATGGCACGAGATGATTCATGCCGTCCTCCCGAAATAGAGTTCATTGACCATACGTCCTCCCGCAGGTTGTCCAAGTACATTAACGTGGTCGCCTCCTACCACGTATCCTTTGAAATCGCCCCTGCAAAATTCCCTGAAGCCCATGTACAGATCGGCCCACCATCCAAGCGTATTCATCGGGCGCCCCAGGAACACATCGGACCGGAAATAAACGACCGGGCCGGAATACCCGATTTCAAAGGGCTCGCGAATGGCAAAAAACATCGTGGTCATGCAGTAGATCCAGCGCCATTTGACCCGCACTGGCTTGTTGAGCAGCAAGCGCAACCGAATGGGAAACAATGTACCGATGCGGATTTGCACGGTGCGGGCCAAGATGAAGAGTCTGGGAAACCTGCGCAGCATTTCGTACGAGCCCGTGAACTGCGTCGGCGTCACCAACGGCTCGCAATCCCCCAGCAGCGCTCTTTTGTTCTGTTCCATTTCGGACACCAGGTTCCTGAACAGCAAATAGTCGGACGGGGAATACCATGGTTCACGCCGCCGATAGCTTGCCGCGCCAAAGTTGGGGGCGTCCCAGATCAGCACGGGACCCTCGACTTCGCGCCCCTCCGCGCCCAGCAGTTCGGCCATCCGCAAGGCCACCGCACCGCCAATGCAGTAGCCGCCGATACGCACGGGCCCCTCGGGATGGAAACTGGATAACTCCTTGTAATACCGCGTCGCCATGGCCTGAAGTGTTGTATCGCCACGACACCCGTCCCACCCCGACCAGCGGAACGCGTATACCGGGATTCTCGGATCCAGATGCCGGGTCAGCCGCTGGAATATCCGGGCATTGCCATCGCCCCCATGCACCAGAAACAACGGTGTCACGCTGGTATCGCCTTTTTGCACGCATTTCAGGCACCGGTATTTTTCTTTGGCCTGACCTGCGAGGGTCCGTTCAACCACCAGCGCCAAACGTTCGATCGTCGGTTCGATGGATAGATCGAACAACGGAATCTCCTGCCGGTAATGGATGCGTACGCGCTCGTAGACCTGCAGGGCCAGCAACGAATCGCCGCCGATAGCGAAGAAGTCGTCGTCCGGCTTCACCTCCTCGAGTTTCAGCACTTCGCGGCACGTTTGAACGAGGAAGCGCAGCGGTTCGGACGGGGTCGCTCCCGTTGGATTTGTAGGATTTTCTTGCATGGGAATATCGCTGACCTAGCTAAAGCCGAGGATCAGCCGTGCCGGAAGAATTGGCGCACCTTGCCCAGGTTTTTCCACGCCAAGGTATGCAGGCCGCCGACCTCGTTCCGGCGAATCACCCGCCAATCCTCCTTGGACTTCGTGATGATGTGGCCGAGGCTCCGGTTGCTGATTCCCCCGACCCGCATCTTAACCAATACCATGCGCAGGTAGGCAGGCTCCACGCCGCAACCGGCCAGCACACGGAGCATGAAATCGTAATCGGCCGCACAGGTGAACGAGGTATCGAAATACTCGCCGTTGTCCATTCTGGCCTGTTCGTAGATGCCCCGCTTCAGATAGAGCGTCGGGTGCGGAGGCATCCACCCCCATTTTAGTTTGCGGGCATAATAGATCCCGCTTTCCCAATGGCGGACCAGGCTAAACGCCCCGTCGGCCGTAGGCTTCACATACTGAAGATCGCCATACACCGCATCCGCACCGGAATTCTTGAATGCACAGGAAATACGCGTCAGTACATTCGGCCCGGCCAGCACATCGTCTGCATGCAGGAAGCCGACCACATCTCCGGTCGCCATCCGCACGCCCTTGTTGAGCGCATCGTAGATGCCCCGGTCCTTTTCCGACAATATCCGGTCGGGCTGGAACGCCGAGTCCTTGATCACCTGCAACGTGCGGTCGGACGAGTTGCCGTCCACCACCACCCATTCGAGCTGGTCGCGCGGATAATCCTGCTCGGCGATCGACCGCAAGGTTTCGCCGATGGTCGCTTCCGAATTGTATGTCGCTGTTATGATCGAAATGTTCATGGGTCTATTCGGCGATGTAGCCCCTGTACCACTCGACGAAGCGGCACAGGCCGTCCTTGAGGCTGGTGGTAGGCTGATAGCCCAGTTTGGTTTTGGCCTTATCGATATCGGCATAGGTCACGGGCACGTCGCCCGGTTGCATGGGAAGCATTTCCATTTCCGGCTCGATCCCTAGCGCATCGCCCAAATACCGGATCATGTCCATGAGCAGCTCGGGCTGGTTGTTCCCCAGGTTGAAGATTTCGTACGGCTCAAGGCCGTCGGCAAAAAGCGCGGCCAGGACGCCCTGCACGATGTCATCGATATAGGTGAAATCGCGCTTCATGTCGCCATGGTTGAACACCTTGATGGCCTTGCCCTGAAGCATGGCTTCGGAGAAGAGCCAATAGGCCATGTCAGGCCGGCCCTCCGGGCCATAGACGGTGAAGAAGCGCAGGCCGATCGACTGAAACCCATACAGATGGGTATAGGCGTGGGCCATCAGTTCGTTCGCCTTCTTGGTCGCCGCATAGAAGCTGACCGGATGGTCCACCGGATCGTTTTCCGAAAACGGCACCTTTTCGTTGCCGCCGTACACGCTTGAACTGGACGCGTAAACCAGCCGTTCTACGTTGTGGTGCCGGCAGCATTCCAGAATATTCAGGTGGCCCGCCAGGTTGGATTCTTCGTAGGCGAAGGGATTCTGCAGCGAATAGCGGACCCCGGCCTGCGCCGCCAGATGGCAGACCCGGTCAATCGTATGCTGTTCAAACAACGAGTCCATCAATGCATAGTCATCCAGATCGCCGCGCATGCCGGTGTAGCCGGTACGCGCTTCCAGACGGACATGCCGCGCCTCCTTCAACGCAACGGGATAGTAATCGTTGAAATTGTCCACGCCGACCACCTCGTGGCCGGCATCCAACAGCGCGTGTGCCACATAGGAGCCAATAAAACCTGCCGTGCCTGTAACCAAAACCTTCATCGTCGTCTGCCGGCCGTCAATGCGGCCGCCGTCCTTTCACTTCATCGATTTTGCACTTAATCTGGAAAAAATAGATCATCTTGTTTACGGCGAGCACCCAGCCCGCCTTACCATCGAGAAAGCCCAGCTTCATGAAGTAGGCCCCCGCAAAATAGACCGGCCCCAGCAACCACGTATCCATCAGCCGGTACTTCAGGCGCTGCCGGCCGGTCAGTCCCGGAAACCCGGTATCGCGCAAGGCCAGGTAGCGGTTGGCCTCCCACGAGGAGTACGCATTGTGGCGCGCGATGTAAGCCGCAAAGTCCTTGTAGTCCTGGTGCTCGATCGGCGTCTTCAACGCAACCACCCGGCCCTCGATCTGGGGATGCTCATGCACCTCCATATCCAGATGCGACCACGAATCCTCCTCGATCCGTTCATACGCGCCCTTGTCCTTGCGGAACAAGGCCAGCTTGCGCATCGGGTCGCCATGCTTCATCAGGCGGCCCATGAAATGGTTGTGGTAGGTAATCCAGCACCCGTTCACGCCGCCATCCTTCACGATTGCGGCCACTTCGGTACAGAAGGCATCGGAAACATATTCATCGGCGTCGAGAAACAGCACCCAATCATTCTTCAACGGAACATTGCGCAATACCCAGTTCCGCTTCTTGGGAAACATGCCGTTCCATTCGAAATCCACCAGCGTGGCCCCATGCTCCCTGGCAATCTGCCGGGTTTGGTCCGTGCTGCCCGAATCCACCACCAGCACCTCGGAAAAATCCTTGAGCAACGGGAGGCAGCGAGGCAGGTTCTTTTCCTCGTTCTTCACCGGAACGACAACGGAGACCGGTATCATTTCCCCTCCCCGGTTCGAAGCTCCCGCTTCCGCACCACCACCGCCGGATTGCCGGCCACCACATCCCATTCCCCGACATTCCGCATGACGACGGAACAGGCCCCGACCACGGCCCCCTCCCCAATACGTACACCGGGTCCGACAAAGGCGTCCGCGCAGATCCACGCCTGGTCCCCGACATGGATGGGCGGGGTCAGTAGCGGCATGGCCGGATCGCGAAAATCATGGGTGCCGGCGCAGAGGTGGGCATACTGGGAAATGGTCACTTGCCGTCCGATCGAGATGTTTCCTAGATTATAGATGATGGCGCCTTCGCCAATCGCCGACCAATCGCCGACCTCCAGGTTCCACGGAAAAAAGATAAGCGCCGTATTGGACACATTCACTTGGCGTCCGATCCGGGCACCGAACATCCGGAGCAATACGCGCCGGGGTCCGTGGAACGGCCGCGGAACCAAGCGAAACACAACCTTGCCGAGCGCCCAGGCCACACGGCGCACCTGCACACTGAGCGGATATTTCACGGCCGACCGGTTGGCTTCTATGTCTAGTTGGTTTTGCGTCATACGATTTAAATTTCCACGCATTCGGGGGCTTCGCCTCCGTTCAGGCACCACTCATAAACCCTAGCCATGCGCTCGGCAATGCTCGCCCACGAGAATTTTTCCTCGGCCAACCGACGCCCTTCGCGCCCCATCGCCGAAAGCGTTTCCTCGTCGAGGTTTGCAAGCCGGGCCAAGCCATCGGCAATCGACGCCGGTTCCGGCTGCACGCGCAGGGCCGCTCCGGCGGAAAACCCTTCCGGCAAATTGCAAAAATCGGTCATGACAACCGGCAGCGCATAGGACCAAGCCTCCAGCACCGACATCGGCAGGCCCTCAGAAAAAGAAGGCAGGATAAACGCATCGACGCTACGCAACAGGCGGTCCTTTTGCTCGCCGTAGGCCGAACCGATGAATTCCACGCGATCGCCCAACGCCAAGTCTGACGCCAACGCCTTGAGTCCGGCTTCGTGGCCGCCGTCGTCCCAGCCTGCAATCAGAAGCTTCCATTGCCCGTCGCTCTTAAATTCCGCCCACGCCTGGAGCAATTCCCGCAGTCCCTTTTTCGGATGGATGCGGCCGATGAACAGCAATCGTTTTTCCTCCCCGTCGCGGGCCTTGCCAACCGACAGATCGGGTAGGTCGATTCCGTTTGGAACGAGGGCAATCGGGTTTTTCAATCCATACGCCCGGATGGCATCCGCCTCCGACCGGCAAAGGGCGTTGATGCAGCTGGCCCGTTCCAACGCTTCCCGCGCAAAGAGCTTTTCAACGGCCCGCTTTTTCCACGACGAGTTCCTGACGGCCCACTCGTCGAGCATGCCGCGCGGCGATACCACCACGGGGGTTCCGGCCTTCTTTTGGCGCGTCATGGCCGCCCATTGGGAGTCGAGCCATATGCCGTGCACATGCACAAGATCCGCATCGAGCGCCATCAGACGGCGGCGCATGGCCGGTGAGGTTTTCAACGGCCCGTACGCAGGGAAAAGTTCGACGGGCAATGGATGCCATACGCCGGCATCCGCCTCGGAAAATTCGTCGCGCGGACTCAACACAACGGATGCGCAGGACGCCTCGGCCAACGCCTTGGAGAGGCCGCGCACGGAATAGAAGAGTCCGCCGGACTTGCGGGAAATAGTCGTCAGCACCGCGACTTTCATTGTCCCTCCCATGCTTCCAACGCCCGTACCACACGGCCGGCATTGATCTCGGGCGTGAAACGTTCGGCAAACAACCGCCGCGACACCTCGCCATGCATCATGCTCCGAGCCGGTTGTTCAATATAGTGCGCCAACGCGCCGGCCAGCGCATGCACCGAACCGGCGCGTACACGGAATCCATTCTGACCCGGTTCGATCGCATGCCACGATCCGCCGCACAGATCCGTGCCGATCAGCGGAAGCCCCAGCGAGGCCGCCTCGTTGAGAACGGCTCCCCAGCCATCAAACCGCGAGGCCAGCACAAACACATCGGACGCGGCGTACACCTCGGCGATGCGTTCGGAGGGATAGGCCCCGAGAAACAAGACGCGGTCGTCCAGTCCCAGTTCGCGACCCAGTTTTTCATAGGCTCCGTCCGAGCGGTCGAGCCCGCACAGGACGAGGCACCAGTCATCGGTTTTCAACCGCGCAAATGCCTTGAGCAATACATCGATGCCTTTCCGGCGGCACAATGCACCGACGGAAAGAATGACTTTTCTGCCATGGGCAAACCGGACCACCGCGTCGCTGGGATCAAGAGGCTTCAACGCGGCGGGTACGTAATACAGATCGCTGATTTTACGGTCGGAGACGCCCATGCGAACGAACGCGCGGCGCGCGAGCACGCCTTGGCCGAAGGCCCCAGAGGGCATGCTGTTGGATACGCCGCCCATCCGCACGCTTCATCGAAAGCATCAGCGGATTGAGGAGGCGGAAAAGCGGTGTGCGGTAGCCCAACGTTTCGGCCAGGCGAATCCCCGGCATTTCGGACCAGTGGCACCAACGGATTCCCTTGCTGCAAAACAGATCGATCAGGTCGGACGCAAAATAGCCGCAGACGAGGTGGATCCGGTCCTGCCAATCCGGCACAAGATCGCTCAAGCCCTGCACCGGATCCTGTCCAGCGGCGCTGGATTCGTAGGACTGGTACTCGTGCGAATCGCTCCACCCTTCCGCGGCACGGTCTCCGGAAGTCCCGTTCAGGTAGACCACTTTCAGATCCACGTCGTCGCGCCTGACCAACGCCCCGAAAAAGGCCGTCTGGTAGTGCGAGGGAATATTCATCCATATGCAAAGTTTAAACAACGGCCACGTCCTCCATTACTCCCAGGATTGTTTTTGCACGGTCGCTCCATGTGATGCCCTGCGCCGGACGCTGTACGCGAAGGCATTCGAGATTCGACACCAAGGTCTCGACAAACACGTCATCCGTTTTGCAGACCGACACGCGCTCCTTGAATGCTGCCACCTGCTCACAGGCATCGGTGGCGATGAGCGGTGCCGTCGATGCCAAATGGTCGAACAGGCGCATCGGGGAGCAGAGCCGGTTGAACTCGGTCCGCGTGTAGGGAATGAGACCGACGTCCAGCGACTGGAACCAAAGATGGATGCCATCGTGCGGCTGGGCCCCCACGGCTACGCATTTATGGTGCTCCAGCAATGCGGTCAAGCCGGGCGACCGCTCCTTAGGAACCGGACCGACCAGCAGCAGGGAACCCAGTTCCGGAAGGTCCGCACATTTGCGGAGCAGGTTGAAATCCAGACGGTCGTTGATCCCGCCGACAACGCCGACGATCGGCCGGCTCAACCCACCACAGGGCGGCGTGACAGGCGCGTGCGTATCCGCCGGAAAAAAACGCGGCTCGGTGGCGTTCATGCTCACGGAAAGCCGGGAGGCGTCCACGCCGTACTCCCTTTGCGCGCGTTCCATCAAGCCGGCCGACACAAAGAAGGAATGGTCGACCCGGCGCACCAGTTCCTTTTCCATCTCCGCCATCTCCTTCCAGCCATCATAGCTGCGATAATCGTCCGAGGCGTAGTAGGCGCAGGTTATATCCTTCCGGACCAAACCCAACAACGGGAGATAGTGCGGACTCGTCACCACCAGCCCGGTGATTTTCTTTCCCATTTGGCGGCTTTTCTGAAGAATGCCCAGCCAAAGCAGACGCTGTCCCATGGCCGCCGTTCGCGAAGCCCAACCGGGAGGCAATGCCACCGGAAGCACCGTCAAGCCATCCTGCTGCGGGCTCCCATTGAACTCGGGATGGTTGCGCGCCACCATCCAATCGGCCGGGGCCACCCCCAGCGTATCCGTGATGCCCGCCAGCGCCGCAAAAGGCTTCCGGCGCCACACTTCATTAATGTCGCATACCACTATCATACCAAGGACCTGAACACCTGTTCCAACGTTTCGGCCGACGACCGCCACGTGAAACGTTTTGAATTTTCGCGCCCGAGCCGGATCAATTCGTCCCTTCGTTGCGGCGAATCAAGCAACGATTGGATGGCCTCTAGATGCTCGCTCGGCGTCTTCGTATCGCATAGCAGCGCGGCGTCCGCGGCGACTTCGGGGAGCGAAGCCGCCGTACTGGTGACCACCGGTGCACCGGCAGCCATGGCTTCCACCACAGGCATGCCGAAACCTTCGTACCGGGACGGGAACCAAACCACCGCCGCCCGGGCGTAGAGGGCATTCAACAGCTCGTCGGACACATAGCCCGTCTGCACGATGTTTTGTTGCGGCAACACCTCCAGCCGTTGGCGGTATTCGGTGAGGCTGGCACCCGCCACCACAATCTTCACATCCGGAACCCTTTTAAGGATCAACGGAATGGTCTGCAGGATTAGATCGGCATTCTTGCGCAGGGTAAGGCCGCCCGGAACGAGCACGTACGGCATGCCGTCCGTCAAGCGGTCAACCTCCAGATCAAGCTCCGGCAAGACCGCCGACCCGAAGATGCTGTGAGGCGCATTGTAGATCACCCGCAACTTCGGTTCCAGCTCCGGAAAGAAGTGCGCGATGCGCGATGCGGAAAAGCTGGACACCGTAACCACGGCATCGGCATGCTTTGCCATGCCGCCAAAGAGGATTTTCCATTTTGCGCAATGCCACTGCCGGCTGCGGTTGTTGGGATAGAGGCTGTCTTCGAAGCCGGCCACATCGTGAATCGTGCAGACCAGCTTCGCTTGTTGCACCGGGATGTAGGATTCCGCCGGACAATAGACCAGATCGACATCCTTCCAATACTGCTCCGCGCATGGCTTGTTCGTTAGCAGCCATTTTGCCTGCTGCCAGGAACTGCCGTGGGAGTGCGGGATGAAGGAGGCCATTTTCCAAAAGTCATCCAACTTCCGATAGACGGAATCATAGAGTTTGGCATCCACCAGCATCCGGTGCCGTGTGGCCGGGTAACACTTGGCATGCATCACCAGCAGCCGGTCAATTACGCGACCGACCCCCGAAGGGTTCGGTAACCGGTGGATATGGATATGGGAGAGAACGTTCACGGTTTCTACAGGTTTTGGTTCAGTGCAAGTTCGTAGATCTCGACAACCCGGCTCGACACGTCCGGCCAAGCATATTTGCGGTGGGCATACTCCCGGTTTTCCTGGACGAAGCCGTACTGGCTGAAGAGGTCCTCCAACTGCCGGTGGATATCGTCCGGCCCCATGCCGTCGTCGAGCGAAGCCGCGTGGAAATCCTTGAGCAGTTCCACCGCGCCGCCGCCGCGCGTAACCGGGAAGGCCACAATCGGCAAGCCGGATGCGATCGCCTCCAGAATCACCAAGCCGAACGGCTCATGGTAGGAGGTAAACAAAAAGGCATCCGCCGCCTGGTAGAACTGTTCCGGATGGCTCGTCGAGCCCGCCATGATCAGGCGGCCGCTTTCCAGTTGTTGCCTGCACCGGTCCGACATGCCCTGGAATTCAGGACCATTGCCCACCACCACCAATACCGTATCGTCGGGTAGCGCCGCCGCCACCCGCTCGACTCGGTCGGAGCCCTTCATGCTCCGGTGCAGGCGCCCGACCCACAGCAATACGCGCTTGTCCTCCGGGATACCGCGTTGCCGCCGGATCTCCCGTTTCGTCTCGGGATCCACCACGTCGAAGCGGCTAAAATCCACCCCGTTGGGAACATAGTGGGTCTTCGACGGAGGAAATCCGGCCTCCACCCAGATATCGATGGTATGCAACGAAATCCCAATCAGGATATCGGTCGTCTTCTTGATCAGCATTTGGGCCACCGGGCCACCGGTGCTGCTGAACGGAAGGTGCGAATGCATCACGACCGGTATGCGAAAATGCATGTAGGCCAAGCGTGGCCATGTAATGCCATCGTGCGTGTGAATAATGTCGGGGCGGATTCTGCGAATCGCCATACACAACCGCGGAACCCCGATCGGTACTTGGCGCGACGAGTGCAGGCCAAGGCAAACCACCTGGGGCTCTAGACTGCGCGCAACCTCGGCCGGGCCGCCATATAGAAACAGCAACCAAACCTCAACGCCCGCGCGCCGCTGCTCACGCACCAAGGCTTCGGCGACGCGCAGGGACCCTCCGGTGTCGGGATCATCCCGCTGGCATATGTGTAGAATCCGCATGGGTTGGTTATTGCCTGCCCTACGGCAATTGGCAGGGTCTTTCGCTCGTGTTCGCCCTTCCGGCGAATAGCAGTTTAAGGAAGCGGCCGGCATAATCGCGGTATCCGGAATGGTAGGCCGTGCGATGGATCTTGCGCATGGGCCGCAGACTCTGCCAGAGGAACTCCTTCAGCAAATGCCCTAGCAGCATGCTTTTCTGGATGACCGTCAACTTCTTGCGATGCAGCACCCTGAACTTGGTGTACAGGCCCTGCGAGGGATAGAAAAACGGTTTGGCCAGCATCTCTTCCGTCAAGCTACCCGGCCAAACACCGACATAGCAGAGGGGATGCTTGACGTGGACAATGTTCCCATGCAGGCCGACTTCGATAAAAAAGTCCCAGTCGGCGGTCACCGTATTCTTGTCGAATTCGCCGAGCCGCTCGAAAAGGGCGCGCGTAAAGAGCGTGGCGGAGGGAATGGAGCTGGGCGCATAGGACAAGTTCCACAAGTCGTTTCCATAGCCGGAGGTGCGGCGCTCGAAATCCAGTGGTTGCTCCAACCGCTCCGAGAGCTCGGCAGGATCGTCCCCGATGTTGAACTTCTGGACGTCCACCACCACCAAGGTATCGTCATCGACCAACGGAACGGTCTGCGCAAGATAGTCCGGATGCATCAGGTCGTCGTCGCACAGCATCTTGATGGTGTCGTACCGGCATAGCTTCACGCAGCGGTTGGCATTACCGACAAACCCCTCGTTTTCTTCGCTCCGCACCACCCGCAGGCGCGGATCCGTGATCGAGGCAAGCGCATCGCCGGCCTGTACGGGTCCGGGATTCTCGGAAACCACCACCTCGAATTCGGGATAACGCTGCGCCAAGGCGGCCTCGCAGGTTCTGCGAAGCACCGCGCCACGCTCCTCCGAAGTCAGGTAGGTCACGATAAAGATGGATACGGGGGGCTGTCTGTTCATGGCCATAGGTTTTATCACATCGCTTGAACTTCCGTCACGGCATCAACGAGCCGCTTTTGCCACGCTTCCGTCGTAAACATGCCTGCTTGCTGCAACGCACCCTGCGCCAGTTGGTTACGCCGCGCCCGGTCGCCGACCACCTCCGCAATGGCCTCCGCCAGCGCATCGGCATTCCGCACGGGAACCGCGATGCCACCATCCGGAAGGAAATCCACTCCGCTCTCGCGCGTGGCAATCACGGGACAACCGCAGGCCATAGCCTCGAGTATTACGCCGGCCTGGCCTTCCGACAGGGACGGCAACACAAACAGGTCGGCTTGCTCGTATTCCTGCCGCATTTGATCCATCGGCAGGCGGCCCAGGCAGCGCAACCCCTGCCCATGTTCGATCCACGACACGGATTCCTGGGCAACCCCGGCCACCCGCACGTCGAGTTCCAATCCCGAGGCCCGGGCCTTTTGCGCGGCCGCGGCCAGATAGTGCAGTCCCTTGCGCATCGGATCGCGGCCGGCAAACAGAATACGCCCGGGCTGCGGCTCCGCGTTGATCGCCGCGTTGACACGCAGACTGCTCCCGTATGGAATTACGCGAATCTTTCCGGCACTATCCGGATCAAAGTCCCGCACGCCTTCCGCCACCCATTCGGAAGGACAGATCAGCATATCGGCCAATCGAAAGACATTCACCGAATGTTCGTTTTCGGTCTGGATCGCATCCTCGCTCATTTCCGCCGACGACTGGCAACGGAGGGCTTCCTCGGCAATAATCCGATTCGTGGCGGGGTGAACGAATACATCAACCATGATTTTGGCGCCCTGGTCCCGCGCCCACTCGAGAAAACGGATATCCTCGCCATACATGCTGTACACCACGTTGGCGCCTCTCAACCCCCACCGGCAATACGTTGAGCTCAAGTCAGAACCCATCATACCCTTCAATACCCTGGCGATAAACACGCGGTCGGACCCGAACACCTTGTGGTCGGGAACGCCTTCGACGCACCGGGCGGCCAAGGCCTGGACCGATGTGGTTTTGGCCCCCAGACGCGTGGCCGTGCGGGCGATGCGGCCAAGGCCGCGATGCGAAACGGAATCGGTATAGAGAGCCTCAAGCATGCCGGCGGATTCGAGCATGCGCGGAATGGCGTAGCGGTGGCGGGCACCACGCTGGCAGACCAGCACTCTAGGTTTGTTTTCCGGATTCAATTCCATCATCTGCACTACTCCGTCCTGCTCCACGCGAGTTCCGGTATATCCCCGGCCGGGCGGTTGACTTTGGCTAGATAGAGCAATGGGTAGCATAATGCAAAGAAATAGACCCAACTCGATACGAGAATGTTGTGCGTTCCGTGCGTAACGGCATGCATGGCCGGAGCGAGTGCATACACATAGAGGAGCTGACCGAGGAATGCCCCGGCCATGGCCTTCCGGTAAAGAGCACCCATTATGCACCCGACGATCCAGAACTTGATAAATCCGAACCATGAAAACGAGGCGTACGCATCGGTATACCCGGTTAGCGTCGTTCCCGTGCCGAACGCATGGCCGTAGCGTCGCGCGGCCACGGCCATGGAATCATCCTTGATCGGAAGCATCATGCCTTCCTTTACACCACGACCGACAATCTGCCCCGGCACGAAGTTGAAAACGGCGAGGTTCCAATGCACAAAGCCGAAGTCGTACTGGCCCAGTTCCGCATGAATGTCCCGGTAGAAGATATAGTTCATGAATTCGGCCCCGGACTCCGAGAGCAGGCTGTCCGCCGAGGAGGTGTAGTCGGCCCTGGTCGCTTCGGCCAAGCGCTCGGACAGCGGTGCGTCGTCGTTCCGCATGATGGTGCGATACGTTCCAATGGCGTTGATCAGCAACAGGCCGACCGCAAGGCCCGAAACGAGTAGCCAGCGCGGAAGCGTGACCCGCCGGACAAACCACATGCTGACAAAGACGTAGGCTACAAAATTCATCATGGCCTTGCGCCGGCCATTCACGACCGCGGCCTGTAGCAGCAGGAGTAGGCTGGGAATGATGAATAGCAGCAACCGCGGCGCCATGAGCTTACCTTGGCTCATGTAGACCAGCCACAGGGTGATGAACCCGAAAATGAACACGCTGGCCAGAAACAGGTACTTGACGGCGGCGCCGGACCATTGCGTTTGCTGCAGGACCTCCTCCGGCAAGGTCTGCAACTTGTACTGGAAGAAGAAACCAAACAGACAAAGTGCAGCGCCGGCATAGAACAACCGGTTCACATCGAACGATGCATCGAGCCAAGAGCGCCTGGTCGGGATGCGGCGGTTGACCTGTTCAAAGCCGATCCACAAGGCGGCATTGCACAACGTGGCAAAGAACATTCCGTTGGCATACGCCCCATCGGGAAAGGTCTCCGGAATGCCATACCCGCCGATCGCCTGGGGAAAGAACCATCCGAGGGAAATGACGCCGGCCCAAAACGGAAACTCGTAGACCTTGCCGCGAATGGACAGGCAATAGCCGACCATCGCCACATTGACGATCGCGTAGAGGATGAGTGAAAGTAAATTCATTGGGTCGAACGTTGTCTCGCATGGACTGCGCAGGTGCTAACGCGCAGGGCTGGAACCTTGGGTCTGGGAGAACAACTCTACGTAATGGTCACGGATCTTGTCGCGTGCGTAGTCCTCCAAATAGCTGCGCACAATGCCAGGCGCGTCAACGCCCCCTTCCCGCGCGAGCCACGCCCGTATGCCATCCACGGCCGCCGCTGCATCGTCGAACGGCAGCACGGCCCCCCGCTCCCCGCGGGAAAGGATATCGGGCAACGCCCCCACCGGCGTCGCGAACACGGGACGGCCGCATGCGAGCACCTCCAAGGCCACGATACACTGGCCCTCGGAAACCGAAGTGATCAGGCACAGATGGTTCCCGCCGATCAGTTGATGAACCGTATCGCGGGCATAGCGCCCATGGAAGACCACCGGCAGGCCGCAGGTGTCCGCCTTTCGCCTCAGCTCCTGTTCCAGGGAGCCAGTCCCGTAAATATTCAGTTCCACGCCGGAATACCCGTCCGGCGGACACTCGTTGAGCGCTTCCGCGATCGCCAAGGCATACAACGGATTCTTCTGCCGTTCGAGCCTTCCGAACATGCCCAGTTTGAGCACGTTGCCCGACGGGGGCGCGGAAACCTCCCCGGATTCGATCTGCGGCGGGATGAGCGGAACCACGTGTATCGGACAGGTGATTCCTTTTCCAACCATGTCGCGCTGAAAGGTCTGCGACTGCGTCACGATCCGGTTGAAGAACGAAAAGAAGCCTTGCGCCTGGGCGGCGTCGGGAAACTGGTCGTTTGGGTGGTAGGCCGTAATGAACACGTGCTGGGGTTTCCGGCTCAAGTGCCGGTAGAATACCGGTCTGAACGGTTTTTGATGAATGACCACATCCGCATGGCGCAGCCTGGCCAACGCCCATGGATACAAGACAAAATCCGGGAGGTTCCAACGGCATCCATGATAGAAGGGAACGCGGGTAATCCGGGCACCCGCACGCTTGAGCCGATCCAGAATAGGATGCGGCACCGAGGCGCAGACAATCTCCACCTCCTCGCCCGCGTCGAGTAGGGCCAAGGCCAGGTCGGCAGTGAACTCCTCAATGCCACCCGATCGAGCAAATACGCCGGAATAAAAGGATATCTTCATATCTATGACTTGTAGCTGCGACGAATGGCGGTGCTAGCCCTCGACAGGCCCATCGACCGCAGGCGGGGATTCCCCTCGTTTCAGCGAGGCCCGGACAGATTTCAGCAACCGCCGATATGTATCGTCACGCATGACAACCCACACGCAATAGCCGATCCCCATAACAAGGGAAAGCACGCCCACAGGCCAAACCAGCGTGTTGCCCGTGACAATCCACTGGAGTACGTAGGCCACCAGGAGAACGGTGCCGGGTATATAGATAATGACAAACTCCGTCTTCTTGATGTCCAGCAACTTGGCGGTAAACACGGTCAGGAAGAATGTCCGTTGTAGAATCAGGCTAATCCCGGTAGCGACAATCACCCCCGCCATTCCATAACCGAGGAATGCCGCGAGTAGCGAGAGTCCGATATTGAGCACCCCGCTGATCAAATTGGAAATACCCAGATACTCCATCCGGTTGAAGGCGGGAAAGATCGACCACATGGCTTCGCGTGTAAGGGTGAGCGGGAAATGGATGAGCATTAGGACAAGGTACGTGTTGTATTGCCCAAAATCCTCGACCCACAGATTCATTGCCCAGCCACCGAAGAGAATGGCACCACCAACCACTACGAGTGCCAGTATGGTGTAGGCCTTGCAGAGGAAGAGCACCGCACTTTGTATGCGCTCGGTCCGGTTATGCGCGTAATCGATGACGAATACCGGCATCAACATGTTGGATAGATTTTTCACAATCTGCAGCACGAAGTTGGGCCAGATCACAATGGCGGCACATACACCCGCCAAGGCTGGGTCGATCAACTTGTTGATGATCAGGACATCGGTTTTCTGGAACAGAATCTGGCCCAGACTGGCCACGGCCCCCCAACCCGCCATGTTCATTACCGGCTTGATCCACTTCCGGTTGATGTATTTACGCTTAAAGACCAGCTGGTCCATGACCAAGCGTTTGTAGACCCGGTAACCAACGATACCGATGATAACCGAAACCACCAGTTCCACCGCGCCGATCAGCCACAGGTAGGGGCCGACCCAGATGATCAGGGCAAACAGCACCGCGAAGCGAAGCAGTTCCCTAAGCATGTCGAACTTGGCGTTTATATCGAGCCGGTTGGCCGCATAGATCGGCGTAAAGATCACACCTTTGATCAGGCCGACCAGAAATACCGCTGTATTGCAGATCACCAGTATCCGGAAATCAGTGCTCTTTTCCGGCGGGAAATCAATGATCCAATCCAGTTTCCAGATGGCCAGCGCAAACAACGGCAACTGGATGGCCACCAACAGTAGATTGGCAAACAACGCCGTGCAGAAGATTTCCCGGGCTTCTTCCCAGTCGTTCTTGTTCAGGGCGACATTCAGGAAACGCGAGACGGACGAACCAATGCAACCGGAAATGAAGCCGATGTATTGAGTAAGGAAGCCCGCCAAGGCAATCAACCCGAAACTGGCCTTCCCGAAACGGTCCAGCAGGAATGCAATGAAGAATACATTGATGAAGGAAACCAATCCGAAACGCATCGCCGTGAAATAGCCGTTTTTCAAGATGCGCTTGATGCTGCTGTCTGATTTAAAATGATGCATATAGGAGCTGCTTTATCCGCTTGATCTCCCCGTTAGCTCCGGTGATGGAGGGACAATCAAAACGATTTCCGGCCGGTCATGGCCGTGTTGATCTCTAGGTTTGTTTGTATCGCTTGCGCGGTATACGGCCCAACCGGCGAACCGTTTCCGGCAAAGGATGTGACTCGAAAAAAGAAGGTGGTTAACCGCGAAAAGGCGAGCTACCGCCCTTGGTCGTTCGGCTTAATAGCCGAGACCATTACCACAATTGCTGCCTTCTTTTTGTTTCATTGCTCCTTCAGAGCCGCGGTTCGTCTACAGGAGGTTTCCAGAGGAACCGCATTCGTAAATTAATTCTGGGTGTAGGCTTTATATCCGCCATAACCATGTCCATAGCCATAGCCTTCGGCTCCGCTGAACATCCCTGCCAGGGAGTAGGACACATCGTTTGCGATGCAGCCCAGAATGTTTGCATCAACTTCCTGCAAGCGCCCCATCGCGTATTTAAGCAACCGGCGGCGAGTCTTGCCCACCCGGCACACGAGGATGACCGAATCCGCCCGGTCCGCCAGCACCAGTGCATCGCCGACCGGCCCCATCGGCGGGGTGTCGATCACCACCCGGTCGTAGTTTTCGCGGGCCCAGGCAAGCAGATCCGACAATCGACTGCGTCCGAGGAGTTCCCCGGGATTGATATCCGTAAACGGGCGGCTGGATATGACGTCGAGGTGATCGATGACGCTGTGGGAAATGAGATGTTCATGGTCCAACGCACCTTCACTATTGTTCATCCATTCCAAAAGCGATGGGTGGTTTTCATCGAATCCAAAAATATTGGAAATCTGCGGCCGCCGCAGGTCGCAGTCGATCAGCAATGTCCGCACACCGTTTAGCGCGGAGCTAATGGCCAGATTGCAGGCGCAGATGGTCTTGCCTTCACCCGGCATGACACTGCACATGGCCAGCACCTTGCTCTGCCCACGGAAACGATCCGCCGAGAACAGGGCGTTCATACCGGCAAAAATCTCCACAATCTGGTTGAACCGGTCGCGCAGGCCGATGGTGGCCAGTTCGCCGCGGGAGTCCATCTTTTTTTGCGAGGGGATCACTCCGAGCACATGCAGCTTGAGCGAACGCAGATCGTTTATCGAATTGATGTTGTCCTGCATCAAGGCAATCATCAAGGCGATCACCACCCCAATGAAGCCCCCAAGAAAGGCGCTCATGACCATGGCCCTTGGCTTGCTCGGGCTAACCGGGACATTGGGGACCTCGGCATCCTTGATGACCTTTGTAAAGGCCATGCTTTCGTCCGCATCCAAGCGCGCTTCCTCCACCCGTTTCAACACCGCTTGGTAGGATGCGTTTGCAACTTCGCGTTCACTTTGCAACCGCTCGAGTTGGCGTGTACCGGACACAATCTGCTGCTCGAGATCAAGCGATTCGGAACGAATGTCGTCAATGCGCTTGGTCACCTGATCAACCTGATTGCCCAGAAGTTCAATTTCGCTTTCCACCGCCTTTTTTGATAGATCGATAAACTGGTCCAGCTGGGCGCGGGCGCGCGACTCGGCCTCTGCGGCACGACGGTACTCGGGATGGAGTTCGGTATAGCGGCCGGCGACGGCCGAGCGCGCCTCGCGGGCGGCTTTCCAGTTCTGGATCAGTTCGTTGAGTTGTTCCTCCTTGGGCAATCCCGGCGGAAGGACTTCGAGATTTGCATCCGTTCCTTGAAGCTGCTTCACATAGGCATAAACTGTTTTGCGCGACGCCAAGGTGCTGATCAGGGTTTCCCGCTCCGCCGAAACACTACCCAGCGACTGGTCCAACACGCTTTTGCGCTGCTGCAGGAAATCGAGATGCAGTTCCTCCCGCAAGTCCGCCAAGCGGCGTTCAACTTCATCCAGCGACTCCCGCTTTTCCTCCACCTGCACGACCAGCCATTCCACCGCCTTATCCGACTGCGCCTTATTTTCCTGCATCATGAGCAGACCCGCGCAATAGGAGAGTACATTGACGAGCTTGGCCGCGAACTCGGGGCTTGGACTGCTGTAGGACACCGTAACGATATTCGCCTTGGGATCCTTCGACCACTCCGCATTGCGGATTAACAGAGCCAGAATCTCGCGCGAGACACCGACTTCAAGGTTGGAGGATTCATCTTCGGGATAGCGCTTGAAGTATTCCTCCGTCGCCAGCTTTTCCATTGCAGGCGATTTGAATTTGGCAAAGCGCGTGTAGAACACCACACCTTCATCGCGGGACAAGCTGCTGTCGTCAATCACCACGTTGCTTCGGATCACCTTGGGCTGGCGTACACTCATTTCCATTTCTGCACGGGCCTCGTAAATGGGCGTGGCGTACTGGATGTACAGCAAACCGGCCAAAGCTCCGAGCAGCACGCACAAGAAAATCACCTTCCAGCGATGCAAAGCCATACGTGCAAGGTTGAGCGGGCTCAAACGCCCTTCCTCCCCATTCGCCACCGGCGGTCCGGATTGGCCGCGGAAAGGTGAGCCGTGATAGATGTTTTCCTCGTTCATTCGTCGATTGCCAATTGTTCAGGGAGCTTTGTTAGCATGATACGCGCCATCGGACTTCGATACAGTGATCGGCGCGCAAGAAGCATATGATGAGACAGCGGGAGAAAAGAACCGATGGAGGAAGAGTCGAGCCCGCAATCCTTAATCATGGTCTATCCGCCATTTCATTTAACAAGAAAGGCCTCGGTAAAGAGGCCTTGGAGATCTATCAAAGCGGTTCTTATTTCATGATTAGTGCCAAGAAGGCATCCAAGCGATTGATCGCTTTCTGCTTGGCGGACTGCCGGAATGCATTTCGCCGGGCCACCTTGCGCTCGTGCGATGCGACCATTCGGTTCCAGAAGACCTTGTCGGCTTCCTTGAAGGAGTGTCGGACCATGGCCCACAGCTGCAAGCATCCTTCCTTGGCTTCGGACAGCATGAGCGCAAGGTAATCGACCCCCTCGTCCAGCTCGTCGGCGGTTTGCCGATCCTGCGAGTCGCCGAAGGTGTCGCAAAGGTGTTCGCGGCGCACCGGAACCAGGGTTTGTCCCAAGCGTTTGCGGCGGCGAACCGTACGCGTAAAGAACAGTCCCAACGTACTCATGCTCATGAAGCTGATCGTCCCCGGCTCGGGAATGGCAGCCGCCACGCGAAAGCCCACGCTGTAGTATTCCGCCGAAGGAAGCTCACCGCCTCCACGATGTTCCTTGTCCAGCAACGACGCGCCTTGAAAATAGTCGCCACCGCGGAAGGCCATGTTTTCGCTACCGAGATTGTTGAGCGTTCCGTCGTCCGCGCTTTCGAGCCATTCCCAAACATTACCCATCATGTTCCGGGTTCCGTTTTGTTCGTCCGTTCCGCTGTTGACGGTCCAGGCGGGCCCGTTGGCATAACCACCCGGCGAATTGAAATTGGCATTCACTCCATGGACCGGTGCGCTACCGGTGCCATTGGCGTAGAGGGAATAGTTGCCGTCTTTGTAGTAAGCGGCCTTGAACCATTCGTTTTCGGTCGGCAGGAAGTAAACCATGCCATACGTCGAAACCAACGAGTCCATGGCAGCACCGTTGTGCTCCGTGACGCCCGTCACCAATCCGCCCGAAACGGTGTAGGCCCCTTGGTCGACAAACCCGCTGGTGAGCCAGTTGCAGTACATGGCCGCCTCGTGCCATGATATAGCCACCACCGGAGCGCTGGCGCCGACGTTGCGTGTGCCGTCGTTCCAATAGTTCGCATTGGCATCGGAAATGGGGCTTGCCTGGAACTGCTCGATGGAAACTTCATTAACGCCCATGCGGTAGTCGTATCCAACCGCACCATACGTTCCATTAGCCGTATTGTCCCCCGAGTTTCCCGCTCCTGTAATAGGAACAAAATCCATCGTGATCCCATTGACACTGTCGGCCGAAGCAATCGCCACCGAACCAACTGTTGCCAGCACCATTAAAATCATTTGTTTTTTCGTCATATCAACCGCCTTTGCACAAACATGTTTAACAAGGACAACATTAATAGGTTAGGCCGACTATCGCCACCGTAAAATACATATTTCTAAAACCCATAATACACTTACTGAATAAGACACAAAAGTATTTAAAACCAGGCCGTTGCACTGATGGAAACCACATTCTGGTCTGCTTCGCTCTCCTCGGCCAGATAGCGATCGGCAAGCGCAACCGTAAGGTTGTTGCCGATATCGTATTCCGCGGTTGCCGTAGCAAAATGGCGAGCTTCGGCCTGATTGGTCCGAATCCACTCCTGCCGGTCGTGCAAGATCTGCAGACCAAGACGAAAACGTTCCTGCAACGCCCATTTCCCGCCATAGCCGGCCCGGTACACCTTGCGGGCCCCCAAGGACAGGGTCCCTGGCTCGTAGGCCGACTCGGCAAAGACATAGGTGGCCACCTTGTCGGTGGCCTGCCATTGTACGTTGAGGGAACCTTCCATCCCCTGATCCGTTCCGGACTTCTCATAGTCCGCTGCCGAAACACCAACCAAGGCACTCCAACGCACTTTTTCCGAATACCGGTTTTCTGTTCCGATCGAGACGGCTGCAACCGTCCCGTCCTCGTCATCGGCAAACTGCATGTTGTAGCTTCCCAGAAGTGTCAGGAGGGTGCTGGAAGAAACGGCATACCCCAACTGGAGGCTTGCCGTGTGCTCGTACCATTCCAGATCGGGAAGGCCATCGACCGTTTGCTTGTAGTACAGCGCACCGTAGCCGGGCATCAACGCGGTTTTATCCGAGATTTTCCGATCATAGGAAACATCGCCCCCCGCCGTCGTACGTGTGGAAGTGCTAGCCGTCAAATATGATCCAAGTCCGGCCGCACCCCGATCCCCGAGCTGCGTGTCATAGTCCACGGTTTTTTTATGCTCGGCGGACCCCTTGAACTTCAACAAGGACAACTCCGTACCGATTGCGGCTGCGACACCGTAAAAATCGTCGTTTGCGTCGGAAAGCTTGTCATACGCCCGGTAGCCATAGTGGCCGGAACCGTTCAACCCAACCCGGGCCTCCGTATTGTGCAAATCAATGGAAACGCGCGACTCTCCGTAAAAATCGCCCTCCCCGCCTTCCGCCTTGTCATATGCCCCCAACACCTCGGCGGACGGCAGAACGCGAAAAACACCCAGATCGAACCCCTGCTCGTCGGTTTGTGCACCGGCTGCAATCATGGCAGAGAGCCACACCATTGAACATAGCCATGCCAAACCGCTCTTCTTCATTAGAAAACCCTTTCCGGAATAAACACGATATCGCCTTTTTTAAGTAGCAGGTCCGAATCCGCGTTGCCCGATTTCCCGATTTCGTTGAAATCGACAACGACACGGATTTTATTGCCCGCGCTGTCCACTCTGGTCACTTGGATTTCCGCCGTCTTGGCACTGGGGGCAAATCCACCGGCCGACTGGATAGCCGCCGAAAGGCGCATCCCCGTACTGGAGGCCAGCGGAACCGGCCCGGGATTCCGGACGCGCCCCATCACCGAGACCTGGCCCCACTCACCGGCATCATCAGAACCAACCATGGATATCATCACGACCGGCGTGCTGACATAGTACGCGCCATACCGCTTGGTGATCGCGGAGCGCGCCACATTCAGATCCACCCCCCCCACATGGACATCTCCCACGAGCGGAAGCGTGACAAAACCCAGATGGTTCAGCGTCGCGCGGTGGGCCGGATATTCCGTGCGCCCGTCCACTTCGACGGATACTTCGATGGTGTCCCCCTCCTTCAGGGAGGTATCCCCCGAAGTGCTTACGTGCGGGGCCAGCTCCCCGAAATCCTTTGGATTCACCGTCGTCGTGTTGGTGGTTTCGCAACCGCTTATGGCGCCAGCCACGCATACCACCAGAAAAAAGAAAAAGATCGATCTAAGCATTCATAACTCCTAAACGCTAAAAACAGCCCGTTAATATAGGGCTGTTCTTTAAACCATCCGGGCATTGCAGAGCAAGCCCTTCTAAGCTTTTGCTATGCTCCGGGAGGAAGATTGACCGGATGGTCAGCGGGTCGATCGTCGGGGGTCGAGGCTTGAGTGCCACCGGAAACTCCACTATCTCCGCCGCCCCCGCCGCCGGATGACCCTGCGGCCACGGCTCCGCCGGCCACGACGACTTGGCCTAGGAGGATACGGCCGGTGCGGCCGGGGTCATCGCTCCATGCCCGTGGATTCATCCACGACAGGCTGCCCCCCGTCTTGATAGGCGATTTCCAACGTCCCGGATGCACGAGGGCAACAAAATCGCCCACGGACGAAAATTCAACACCAACCTCGCCATATTGGCCGTATTCGGTGGCTTGTCCGGAGCCGACCAGTTTAGGCCCGCGGGGCCCCTGCGCTCCCGGCATGGAGGCACACCCGGTCATCATGGCTGCCACCAGAAATCCACTGACTGATTTGATCATATTCATGGAACACCTCAATTTAAACTTCACAGCCCCATATCAAGCATGATTAGTGCCAGTGATAGAAAAGGGGCATTCCCACATTCAATGGAGCGGGCCGGCGCCGAACATTGCGCAAAAATGATAAACGCGGTTCCGAAACCGAAACCGCGTTCACCCATTAAAAGGGCTAGATCGTCTTAAAATGGCCGATCCATTTACCAAACACATACTGGCCCTTTGCCTCATCCCAAAGTCCGATCCAGTACCAACGGCCCCAGGTCGGGACTTGGAAGCTGTACGATCCGGTTTGGTCGTAGCTTGAAAAGGACTGCAGCCATGTCTGCTCGGTTTCGTCCCAAATGCAGACCAGGTGGTTGCCCGATACGGCCGGCAGGGCGATTTTCTCGACAGGTAGCCCGACTTCCCCCGCAATCACGTTTCCGCAAACAACCAGCGCGATGATTCCTATGATTAGTTTTTTCATTGTAT
>JBNLGU010000010.1:0-50738 GCA_050306215.1 Pontiella sp. | reverse complement strand
CAAACGATTTGAAAAACTATTGCCGGGCTACCTGCACGGCGAACTCTACGAAAAGGATTACCATGCGCTGCGGGCCCATCTGGAGCAGTGCGGTTCCTGCCGCGCCGAGCTGCAGGCCCAATACGAGGCCCTTGAGCTGGTCAACCACGTGATGCGCGCCGTGCCCACGCCCGCCCGTATGACGGGCTGGCGCCGTCGTCCGGTAAAAACAATCGATCTCCGCCAAAACCTCTTCGAGAAGATTTGGTTCAGCCCGCAGTTCAAGGCCGCGTTGGCCACGGGCGTGATGGCGTCCTTATTCTTTTTCCTATCCGGAATTTTCGTGGTGTTCCAGGTGCTGCCGATGCAGGAGCCCTGCTTTGAGCCTCCGCCGCCCATGGAGCGGCCGAAGATGATGCTAAAGAAACCCAAGGTACAGGTGGCAAGAACGTCGCAGCCCAAGCCCGCTTCGCGCATCGTGGCCAAGGTCAAGACGGCCAAGATGCCGGACATCCAAATTCCGGACATGGTGGGCACCGGGGAAGGATTGCTCGGAGGGGCCGGCTCAGGAGGTGAAAACCTCGAACAAATTAAAATTCAAGACATGGTCGTGTTCGGCAGTACCACTCCGAGCCGGGACTATAGCGATTCGTTGCAGGTGGCCGGCATCAATAGCTCGGGAAGTGCAAGCCTGGATCTGGGTTTCGAGATGCCGGCCGATGGGGATCGTTCGGTACAAACGCGGACGGCCCATTATGGGGACCCTTTCGCGGCCGAACCGCAACCCGAACCCGTCGCATCGACCCTGCCTTGGAGTGGGCCGCAAGAATGGAACAGTGCGGATGCCGATTCATATGCGTACAACCGTGCTGAGGGGCAGTCTTTATATGGATATGCGGCCGGTGAATCATCCGCCGGCATGGACGACCTGTTCGGGGATATCTCCATGTCGGCCACCAGTGGCCGCAAGGCGGGCCTGCCCATGCTGGCCGACAAGGAAACCGGAAGTTGCGAGCAACTCGGCAATGACCTTTTCGACGGGGGCTTCCGTGACCAATCCGGGGTGGTGGCCTCGGTAGAGGCAACTCCCCAGCCGAACACGATGCCGACTCAGCTTGAAGCCAAGTTCGTCGAACTCGACGCGGATGGGCTGGAGGCCTTGACCGACCGTGCCTCCGGTGATGAGGCCGGGAAAAAGGATGCAAAAAAGATGGCCGAATCCAGCACCCGCCATTTGGATGCAGTGCGTACGGAAGCAAAAGCCGAAGAAATAAATGACTGGTCGGGGCAGGGCATGGATGTGGCACCACCCAAGCGCGAGCGGAAGCCGGCGGAATTCAATCCCTATGTGATGGCGGGGCAAAATCCGTTTTCGACCTTTTCGATCGATGTCGACACGGCGTCGTACGGCTTGGCGCGCCAGCAGCTGCTGTCCGGTTCGTTGCCGGACACTGAAGCCGTGCGCACGGAAGAGTTCGTCAACAGCTTCGACTATGACTATCGTCCGCCGGCGGGATCGCAGACGTTTGCCGTGCATACCGAGCTGGCACCATCCCCGTTCCGTCCGAGCATGGATTTGCTGAAGATTGGCATCAAGGGCCGGCGCATCGGCCGCGACGACCATCGCGGCGCCAACCTGACACTGGTGATCGATACCTCTGGTTCGATGGCGACGCCCGATCGTCTTGAGCTGGTGCAACAATCGCTGTCGATGCTGATCGACCAGCTGAATCCGGAAGACCGGGTGGCCATCGTTCAGTTTGGCGGCGAAGCGCGCCTCGTATGCGAGCACACGCCGGTCAGCAACAAAAATGCGTTGCTGCAGGCGATCAATACCCTGCAGGCCGGCGGTCCAACGCAGTTCGACAAGGGATTGGAACTGGGCTACCAGTTGGCCACCACCGGCTACGAGGCGGGCGACTCGAACCGCATCATCATCATGTCCGACGGCGTGGCCAATCTGGGCGAGCTGGATCCGGACGCCATTCTGGCGCAGGTGGCCGACTACCGGAAGAAGGGCATCTACCTGTCGGTGCTTGGTTTCGGCAGCGGTAGCTACGACGATGAGATGCTGGAGCAACTGGCCAACCGCGGCGACGGCACCTATGCCTATGTGGATACGCTCACCGAGGCGCGCCATCTGTTTGTCGACCAGCTCGCCGCCACGCTGCATGTCATTGCCAGCGACGTGAAGATCCAGGTTGAATTCAACCCGGATCGCGTTTTGCGCTACCGGCAGGTCGGCTACGAAAACCGCCAGCTCACCAAGGAGCAGTTCCGCGACGATACGGTGGATGCCGGGGAAGTCGGCTCGGGGCAGTCGGTGACGGCGTTGTATGAAGTGCAGCTCCGGCCGACCGGCCTAAGTCGCGATCCGATCTCCACGGTCTATGTGCGCTACCGCCGCGCCGATAACGGCGTGGTCGAGGAGATCAGCAAGCAGGTTATGGAAGCCGACCGCACGCCGCGCTTCGAAGACACCGGTCCCCGTTTCCAGCTGGCCGCCTGCGTGGCGGAATTTGCCGAACACCTGCGCCGTAGCCCGTATGCAGAGGGAACCGACATTGCGGACATTACAAACCGCCTGCAGCCGGTCCTGCTGGCTCTGGATCTCGACCAGCAGGTTCAGGAATTGCAGCAACTGATCTCCATCACGGCATCGATGGAGCAATGACGATGTCTAGAACACGTATTCCCACAATCATCATGGCAACGACTTTAACAAACACGAAGACACGAAGAGCACGAAGCTCAAGGTGGCCGGGTATGGTGATTTGCGAGCCTTCGAGTCCTTTGTGTCTTTGTGTTGAATCAACGGGGTTCCGGTGCTGCCGGGTTGGGAACGATTAAGCGGAGGAATGAACAATGAAACGTGCATGGATACTGATGATGGCTTGCCTGGTTTCGGCCTGGGCCGGTGCGGATGTTTCGATCAAGGAACTCGATCTGACCGGACGCATATCGGAGAAGGAGCTGGCATTGCGGATGGAGTTCGAGGCGGTGGTCGAGAATGCGCCGGCGAAGCTTCTGCTGCTGGAGGGATCGGTACTCCCCGTTGAATTCGACCTGCCGCGCGGCGCGGAGATGAAACTCGAGGACGGCGCGTACTACATTGAGTTTACGAAGAACGGCAAGCAGGATGTTTCCATCGGTTTTGAAGCGAAGGTTTTCTCCTCCGGCCAGCGGCGGGCGGCGGTCTTCGGGCTGCCGTCCGCCACGGTTAGGCGGATTACGCTGGAGGCGGAGAAGGAGGGCTATAAGGTCGAAGTCGCCAACGCCCCGCGCACGGAGAAACTGGACGAAAAGCGCATCCGCGCCTACCTTCCGCCGGCGGGAACGGTCCGGATCGACTGGAGTCCCGAACTGGAAAAACTGGCCGGCGAGCTGGTGGCTTCGTGCGACAGCATCCTGATCGGCTCGGCCAAAGTCGGGGCCCTGATGCTGCAAGGGCAGTTCACCTACACGATTCCGCAGGGCCGCATGAAGGAGCTTTCGCTGGCGTTGCCCGACGGGGTGAACATTATCCAGGTGTCGGGCGCCGATGTGTTGTCGTGGGATGTGCAGGAAAAGGAAGGCGAGCGGCAGCTCTACGTGGAGCTGAGTCGTCCGCAGGAAACACAATATGTGCTGACGGTGCAGGCAGAACGGTCGTTGGCCGAGTTCCCGTGCGACTTCGCGTTTCCGGTGATTGCGCCGCAGGACGTGATCCGCGCCAACGGCGTGGTGCTGGTGGGAACCGACAGCACCATCAAGCTGCTGGTGGACGAGCTGGGCGGCCTGACGCAGGTGGAGCCGGACGCGGTGAACTGGGGACGGCTCAACCGTCCGGCCCGCGGATTGTATGCCTACATGTTTGCCAACATGCCCTTCAGCATGAAGCTGACCGCCGACAACATCGTGACCTCGTTGCATGCGCAGGAAGAACTGGTGCTGGCCTTGAGCGAGAACGACGCATCGCTGGATGCCAAGATTGATTTGGAAGTGCGTGACGCTCCGACGCGGGACGTCGAACTGGAGGTGTCGCGCGACTGGACGGTCACCTCCGTCGAGGGACAGAACGTGGCCGACTACGATGTGCGCGACCTCAATGGGTCGCGCTGGATCAAGATCTACTTCAAGCAGGCCGTCGACAATCGCACGCTGTTGCAGGTGCGGCTCGAAAAGACCCTGGCGGATGGGGCCACCGGTTTCCAGATGCCGCTCTTTCGCGTATCGGACACTAAGTCGGAACGCGGTTTCCTCGTGTTGCGCGGCGATACCGGCACGCGGCTGGAGGGTACGCAACTGAACGGTTTGCGCGAAGTGAATACCGGCTCGCTGCCCGTCAAGATTTCCGATGCGCGCCAAGCGTTCCGCTTCAAGGGTCCCGACTGGTCCGGCCGCGTCGGTGTGCGGCAGGAGCTTTCGTCGATCCACGCCGAAGCCTTCCATCTGGTATCGCTTGGCGAGAGCGGTGTGTTCGGCAGTTGCCTGATCACCTACAACATTGCCAACGCGCCGACGCGCAGCTTTACGCTTCGCATTCCCGCAAGCTACCGCAACGTCGAGGTGCAGGGGCGCGATATCCGCAACTGGACGCAGGATGGAGACGAGTGGACGGTCCAGCTGCAACAGAAGGTGATCGGCGACTATACGTTGCTGGTGACCTACGACCACCCGGCCAAATACCAGGGCGAGGAGCTGTTGGTCGGCGGGGTGCAGACGATGGATCTCGAAAATGAAACGGGCTACATCGCGCTGGCCGGCGCGGCCAACCTTTCGTTCGAAGAGGAAGTCGGCCGCTCCTCATCGATGCTGTTGATCGATGTCGACGAGGTTCCGGAAGAGTATGCGTTGCTGGTAAACGATCCCATCATGCACGCCTTTAAGTTTACGGCGGTGCCGCACGAGGCGCAGGTAAAGGTCAAGCGCTTCGACACCCAGCCGTTGCTGACGCAGGTGGCCGACCATACCACGTTTGAAACCACCATCAGCAAGGAAGGCGAGGCTGTCACGTTGGCCACCTACCACGTGAAGAACACGGACCGGCAGTATCTGGCCATGCGCCTGCCGGAAGGTGCCGAGCTGTGGTCGGTGAACGTGGAAGGCGGCAAGGTGCAGGTGCTGGATCGGGGCGACGGCGAAGTGCTCATCCCGGTGGAGCGCCGCCGCAATCCCAATGCACCGCTCAAGATTGAAGTCACCTACGCCCAGCAACATCGCAAGCCGGGCTTGTTCACGCATATGTCGTTCGAATCGCCGGATGTCGAAACCCAGGCCGTGTTTGCCCGCTGGGCGTTCAAGCTGCCGGCCGGCTACCACCTCTCCGGCGCCAAGGGCAGCATGGAAGTGCCGGCCGAACTGGCACGGCGCAACGTCGGTTGGAATTCCATGCTGACCGGCGTGGCGCCCTATCTTTCCATTCCGTGGATCCTCGCATTCTCGGTGCTGGGTCTGGTGCTCTACTTCGTTAGCCGCCGCATTGGAGCCGGCCATGGTGCGTCCGCTCCGACCGTGCTGCTGGTGCTCTTGGGCTTGGGCGCGGCCGCTGCAGTGGCGGGCGTGGTGGCCATCGCATCGTTGAGTCTGGGCGGGGGCGGGTTGTATTATCCCGATAGCTGGGCCTTTACCAAATCGGTGTCGGGGTCGAACGGCGGGTTGCAGGTCAAGCTGACGGTTGTCAACGCGGGCTACGAAGCCGCCAAAACCGTGCTGTTGCTCCTAGCTGGAGTGGCACCGCTCGCCTGGGTTTGGATATCGCGCCGAACGCGGTTGCTGTTACCGGCGTTGGTGGTCCTGGTGGCGGCCTGTTCCTTCAGCGTCTATCTGGCTTGGATTACGCTGGCCGTGCCGCAGGTGCTGGTGCTGACGCTCATCTTCCTGCTGGGCCGTCGCAAGGGCGGCGCACTCCGCGAGCATGAGGCCGAACGCAAGATGCCGGCCTATCAACCCGAACGGTCCACCCTGCCGGCTGGCGGTCCGGACGGGGGAGTGCAGATCAAGTTGCTGGGCATCATGGTCGCCCTGATGTCCATCGTGGCGTTGGGTTGCGCCACGGTCCCGGAAAACGCAGACCCGCAGGAGGTCGGGCACGCCGTGGCGAACAAGGTGCTCCTGCAGGTGGGCATCCCGTCGTTCGAGACGGAAACCACTGTCAATGTGAATGTCCATATGGAGCTGGAGATGGAGGCTGAAAAGGGAGACGGGCTTCAACTGCTAGGGCCCGGTTTCATCATGAAGGATTATGATCTCTCCTCCCGCCGCCTGAATCTGGTGGCTGGCGATGATGGCTGCATGCTGCACGTGGAGCGCGACGGGAAATACAAGGTGACGGTCGACTATCTGGTGGAGGCCCGCTACGAAGAAGGCCAGTGGGCGGCCCGGCTTTGGATTCCCGAATCGTTGGCCAACGCGGCTGAAATCACGCTGCCGGTCGAGGGCTGGGACGTGGTGTCGGACGAGGCGGTCCGCGTACGCCAGGATGGGATGAAAGCCGAGGTGTTGTTCAGCAGTAGCGCCCGGCCGTGCCTGTTGCAGTGGCGACCCGAGGAGCGCAAGACCAACGAGGAACAGGCGCGCTTCTTCTGCGATATCAACATGCTGGCCGACTTCCGGCCCGGCATGGTGGATTTGCGGCACGACGTGCGCTTCAACATTGCCCAGGGCGAGTTGCAGAATTTGCAGTTCGATGTCCCCGCCGGCATGAGCGTGACGGAGGTTCGCGGCGAGAATATCGGCACATGGCGCTACGACCCCGATGCGGGCTTGCTGGAAGTCGTGCTGTCCGCACCCGCCAGCGAAGCCTATCGCATGCAGATCGGGGCTCAGGTGGCCCGCGACAAACTACCCTATCAGACCACACTGCAGGGGATTGCCGTACGCAATGCGGCCATGCAACGCGGGGTGGTGGCGTTGGCTTCCGCCGATGCGGTGCAGATCGATATTGAATCGGTCGAGGCCCTGAGCGGAATCAATATGGTCGATGCCGCGCGCCTGCTTTGCGTGAACAGCGAATCTTTCATCAAGCGTGCGTTCCGCTACAACCGCCTGCCGTTCTCCGCCACGGTCTCCGCGGACCAGGTGCTGCCCGAGGTGCGGTTGGTGGAACAGACCAGCCTCGATATCGCGACGGAACAGATCCGGCTGACCAGCCGACTGAACGTCACCATCAGCAAGTCGGGCATCTTTGCGTTGCGCATCCAGATTCCGGAGGGGTTCGATATCGATGCGCTCAGCGGCGATGCCGTCAGCCATTGGGACGAAGTCAATACCGGCACGCGGGAAGTGGTGGTCAACTTCAAGAAACAGGTGTTGGGCACGGTTCCACTCAATCTGGTGCTCAGCCGTTCCGGGCGCGACCTGGAGGCCGATTTCAACATGCCGCGCATCCGCATCGAGGGCGCGCTCAAGCACACCGGGACAGTGGCAGTCACCGTCGAGCGCGGCATCCGGATCACCCCGGCGCAGCGCGACGGCGTCAGCGAAATCAATCCGCGCGAGCTGGGTATCCGTCAGGACGGTAGCCTGGCCTACCGGGTGCTTCGCCCCGATTGGTCGATCAACCTGCATCCCGAAGTACTTGAACCCAAGGTGAAGGCCGAAGTGCTGCAGCGCGTCGCGTTGCAGGAGGGCTTGCTGAAGGTGCATTGCTACCTGCAGTACGAGATCGAGCATGCCGGCGTGAAGGTGTTCCGGCTGCAACCGCCGGACCCGAACGTCGCGCTGATCATATCCGGCCGCAATATTTCGCGTCCGCCCCGCAAGGTCGACGAGGAAAAGGGGATTTGGGAAGTGGAGCTGCACGGCAAGGTTGAGGATCAGTACGGCATGGAGGTTTCGTACCAGCTACCGTTCGATCACGACAACAAGGAACTTTCCATCCGTCCGTTGCGGGTGTTGGGCGTGGAGAGCCAGAAGGGCTATGTCACGGTGCTGTCGGGCGGCCGCCTGCAGGTCAAGCCGGCCGAGGTCTCCGAATTCCTGCGTCCGGAAGATGCGCGCAGCATCCCGCGTCGCTTCGGCGCTGGTGACCTGTCCGATGCCGTGCTGTGCTACCGCTCGACGGAAAGCGATTACGCGCTCACGCTCAATGTCACCCGTCATTCTTCTGCCGATGTCTTGCCGGCGCAGGTCCGTTCCGTTCGCATTGATTCGTTGATTACCAAGGATGGGCTGTCGCTGAACAGGATGGTCATGGCGCTCGATCCGAACTCGCTGCGTTTCCTGGAAATGCGGTTGCCGGAAGGATCGGATATCTGGTCGGTGTTCGTGAACGAGGCCGCCGTGCGGCCGCTGGTGGAGGAGGGGCTGTATCTGATTCCGATCGAGCCCGGACCCGACCGCTCGGCGTCGGTGGAGGTCATGTATGCGCAGGATCGGGACAAGGGGTGGCTGGGTCGCACGTTCCGGTTTTCCGGGCCGCAGTTTACCCTGCCGTTGCGCGATGTGGTCTGGACTTTCCATGCGCCGGATGGCTATCGCTACAGCCGGTTCGGTGGAACCATGCAGCACCGCGTCGCTGAGGTCGTTTCCATGCCTCCGGCCGATCTGGTCTTCAGCGAAGCCGAATACAACACGTGGAACGACACCAATACGGAGTTGTTCGGCGATAATGCCAAACAGAACATCGTGATCGCCAACAGCTACATGCAGAAGGGCGAGCAGCTGAATGCACGCAAGGCGTTCCAGAAGGCGATCTCGTATTCGCAGGGTCAGCGGGCGTTGAACGAAGATGCCCGGGTGCAATACCGCAACCTCATGCGCCAGCAAGGCGTGGCCGGTCTGGTCAACCGCCGGAACAAACTGAAGCTCTCGCTGAATCAGGCGGTGGAGAACGGGAACCAGCAGGTGGATGCGAACAACATCCAGCAGATCGAGGCCCAGCTGGGCGAAAAGGAAAGCAGTGCGCTGGGCGCCCTCGCCACGCGTATGCTGGATCAGCAACAGGCGGCCTCGGTCGAGGTGCATCCGATTCGCGTGGTCATGGCCGGGCAAGGTGCCGAGCTCGAGTTTGAACGGACCTTGCAACTGCAACCCGAATCCGCAATGGAAGTCGAGTTCCACGCCACGCCACTGCGCGGCGGACGCGGCGGCCAGGCGCTGGCGGTCATCTTTACCGGCGGCATCGTGCTCCTCTCCGGCGCCGGCATTTCCCGGTTCCGCAAGGGGGCGTAGAATGTGCAGTAAAGGAAATCGCTGCATGCATCCGCTCAAGCGGAGTGGAATCGTGCTTTTGGCTGTTCTGTTGGTCGCGGGTTCGGCATGCGCACAGCATTCCCGCCTTAAAGATGCCTCGGACGATTGCATCTTTAGCCCGGAGTTCATGAAGGATTACGCGGAGGCCCAGAAGAGGGTTGATGAAATGAAGTCGGTCGACCCGCTTCTGGTGTTGTTGGAGAGGTACACTAAACCGGAGGAGCAGGCGGAGTTGGAATTGTCAATCGGGTTGGCATACAGCCAGCGAACGGGCGTGGTTGATCCGGCGAACGCCGTTGTGCATTTCTGTCGGGCGTTGCGCTACGAACTACCGGAACAAACCTGCATCGAGATTTACCAATGGAGAGGCGGTTCGCATGAACAGCTCAAGCAGTATTCCGAAGCGATGCGCGACTATCTGCGGGGACTGTTGGCCTGCTCCTATCTGGACATGTCGGGTGGATGGCCGGCGCTCAAGGAGCCCAACGTGCCGATCTATGCCAATTCGAACGATCCGGAAAATACGGGGCGGGTGCGGGATTACCGGAGATATCGGGAGGCCATCGAGCGCAAACGTTTTGCACTCCGTACACGCTATTATTTGGTCCGGGCCGTTAGATACATTCAGGAGGTTGGTTCCATCGGCGACGATACGCGTCGTCAAATGCTGAAGAATCTCACGCCGGATACCAGCCGCTACGATTTGATCGATGCTTGGATGGTATCGGAAAATGAGCAGCCCTGGCCGTAAACCGTGCCGGGGGGGCGGGAAAAGGAGCATGAAACGATCTTTCAGAGAGCGCATCCTCTATGCGTCGATCTTCCTCGGTTTATGCCTGGTTTGGTTCCCTGTGGTACATCTGTTTTTCCTGCCGGATGTACGGGACTATCGGCAGACCGATGCCATTGCGCCGGAGGCGCGGCGGATGCTCAACGAATTCCTGTATGTCTGGCACAATCCGGAGACGCGCGACCTCGAGTTGGCGCGCATGGCCAAGACCAATCCGGAGTGGGATTTCATGAGCCGGACCTTCCTTGTGCTGGCCTTGTCGAACGCCGCCCTGCAGGATTCTTCCTTGAAGGCGAACGCGTTGGAAACGATCGACACCATCATCGATCACACCTTGGCGTTGGAGCGCGAGCGGGGCATGTACCATTTCCTGCTCGGCTACGCGCAGGAAAGTCCCTGGGAATGCGATCCCCCGCGCAGTCAATTTCTTGATGGCGAGATTGCGCTCATGCTGGCCGCCCGCTGTTTTGTGGAGGATCGGCCGGACTATCGCGAATCCCTACGGTCGCGGGTGGATCTCATGGTGGCCCGTATGGAGCAGAGCCCCGTGCTTTCGGCGGAAAGCTATCCGGATGAATGCTGGCTTTTCTGCAACGCCATTGCCGTGGTTGCGATTCGTGCGTCGGATGTGCTGAACGGTACCGACCATGGCAATTTTCTGCACCGCTGGATGGCGGTTACGCGCGCATGCCTCACCGATCCCGAAACCGGTTTGCTGATCGCGGCCTACACGTTCGATGGCTCGCCGCATCCCGCCGGCGATGGACCGGAAGGAACAACGGTCTGGCTGATGGCCCACATGCTGGAGGTGCTTGATCCCGTCTTTGCGGCCGATCAGTATGCCCGGGCGCGCCGGGAGCTGGGGCGTTCACTCCTCGGGTTTGGCTATGCGCGGGAGTGGCCGGAGTCGCACACGGGCGCGGTCGATGTCGATTCGGGGCCGGTTATTCCCTTGCTCAACGCCAGCCCGGGCTCGAGCGGATTGGCCGTATTCGGTACCGCGGCCTTCGAAGACGAGGACTTCCTGCGGCAGCTGCTGGCCTCATTGAGGTTGGGCGGGTTCCCTGTCCGGCACGGGAACCGGTTGACGTTTCGGTCGGCCGGCGCCATTGGCAATAGCGTGGTGGTGTACGGTTTGGTGGAAGGGCCGCTCTGGCGCGCGATCCGGGAGGGGCGCCGACCATGAAGCATGTTCGTCGGAGTCGTTGGCATCAGCCCGGCATGGGGCTGTTGAAGCGGGCGGTGCTTTGGTTGGTGCTGTATGGTGCATTCCGCTTGGCCGGATGGAATGAATTCACCGATGCCATCTCGGGGATGCATGGCCGGTCGTGGGGCGCCTTCGCCGGATTGATGTATATGATGTTGCACATGCTGGTCGTCTTTTTCGTTCCTCCCATGGTGTTAGCTGGATTCATTATTTTGGCCCTTAGCCGTCGTAGCAGGGTGCGGGTGAATTCCCGCCCTTCGTAATGTCCACCGTCTCGTGATAAACCGCTCGAATTCGCCAGCTGGATGGGGTAGCAATTAAAGGCATCCAACTTTATCTCGATTTTTCAAAGGTAGCCATGGCGACAGGCGTATCCTTCATGAAGCAAACGGAAAAGGACCATAGAATGATGGATCAGCTTCCAGCGGACGGCGAGAAAGGACCGTCCGAACCGACTTTGGAGGATATCATGAGCCAGTACCAAGCCAGCCTTTTGCGCTACGCGACGCGGGTATTGAACAATGCCGATATGGCCCAGGATGTGGTGCAGGAAGCCTTCATCCGCCTGCATGGCAACCTGCGCCGGATCCGCGAACGCGGAGTGCCGGTCAAGGGTTGGTTGTTCCGCACCACGCACAATGCGGCGGTCGACCAGATCCGCAAGGAATCGCGCCTGCGTCTGTTGCATGAGCGGCAGTCGGACGAACCGACCCAGCCCGGGGCCAACCCGGCCGGCCACCGGATCCACGACGAACGGCATGCGCTGGTAATGAGCCACCTGAACGCGCTGAGGCCCAGGGAACGCGAGGTGCTCGTACTGCGGATGCAGGAGGAGATGTCCTACAAAGAGATCGCCGAAGTAATCCACCGCTCCGAGGGTTATGTCGGAACGCTTCTCCACACGGCCACCCGGAAGCTGAACAAGAGCCTGCGTCAGGCGGGGGTGATTTCATGAAGAACTGCAAACCATTTAAGAAGCAACTGACCGATTACCTCTACGGCGAACTCGGCGATGCCGCCAAGGCCGCCATGGACGGGCATCTGGCCGAGTGCGAAACCTGCCGGGCGGAGCTGGACGAATTGCGTGCAACCCTCCGGTTGCTCGATGAGGCGTTGGATACGGCACCGGCGCCGGAAGCCCTCAATCCGTGGCGCTCATTGCGGCGGCCGGTCTATGTGCCGAAGAACCGTTTTGAACAGGTCTGGTTCAGTCCTCAGTTCAAGTCGGCGCTTGCCGCCGGGGCACTGGCCTCGATCTTTCTGCTGATCTCCGGAAGCGTCATCGTATTCCGCTATTTTCCTGAAACCAGGGAGCCGGTTGAGATTGCGGTCGAATTCGAGAAATCCCAGGCTGCGCGGCCGAAGTTGGCCGTGGACAAGCGCTCCGTACCTGATATGAAACCCGACCTGCGGGAGATGGCCGTTTCCAAGCCGTCTCCCGAACCGGTGGTCCGGGATATTCCGATGCCTTCTCCCAAGGCAATCGTCTCGTCTTCATCGACGGCGGGCCAAGGCTTTGCGGGGATCGGGTTTTCATCGTCCGGCATGAATACCTTTGGCTCCGGCAAGCCGGGGGCGCATGCCGTCCATACGGAGCAATATGACTGGATTCCGGAAAATGCCTTCCAGATGGCGATGGACAATCCGCTCTCGACTTTTTCCATTGATGTCGACCGTGCATCGTATGCCAACGTGCGGCGCTTCCTGAACGACAACCAGTTGCCGCCCGTGGAGGCCGTGCGCATCGAGGAGATGCTCAACTATTTCGACTACGACTATCCGCAACCGGTCGGCGAGGATCCATTCGCGATTGCGGTGGAGGTGGGGCGTTGCCCGTGGAACGGCGATCACGAGTTGGCCATGGTCGGTCTGCAGGGGGTGAAAGTGGATACGCGGGATCTGCCGCCGAACAACCTGGTGTTCCTGTTGGATGTATCGGGATCCATGAACGAGCCCGCCAAACTGCCCTTGCTGAAATCGGCCTTGCGCCTGCTGGTTGGCCAGTTGCGGCCGGAGGACCGGGTATCGATCGTGGTTTATGCGGGTGCGGCCGGAATGGTGTTGGAGCCTACTGCGGACAAGGCCCGCATTGCAGATGCCATCGAGCGGCTGGAGGCCGGCGGTTCAACGGCCGGGGGTGCCGGCATCGAGCTGGCCTACCAGGTTGCCCAACGTAGCTTCCTGCATAATGGCAACAACCGCGTGATTCTGGCGACCGATGGGGATTTTAATGTGGGAGTCAGTTCCGACCGCGAATTGGTAAAGCTGATCGAGCAGAAGCGGAACAAGGGCATCTACCTTACTGTGTTGGGATTCGGAACCGGCAACCTGAAGGATTCCAAAATGGAGAAGCTTGCCGACAAGGGCAACGGAAACTACGCGTACATCGACGATATCCTCGAAGCCAAGAAGACCCTGGTCAATGAAATGGGCGGCACGTTGCTGACCATTGCCAAGGATGTGAAAATCCAGATCGAGTTCAACCCGGCCCAGGTCAAGGCCTACCGCCTTATAGGCTATGAAAACCGGGTGATGGCCCATGCCGACTTCGACAACGACAAGAAGGATGCGGGCGAGCTGGGGGCGGGGCATTCCGTCACCGCGCTCTACGAGTTGATCCCGTCCGGGTCCGCCGAGGCCGTCCCGCGGGAAATGGATTTGAAATACCAAAGGACGCAGTTGGTCGACAGCGACGACCTTATGACCGTTAAGCTGCGCTACAAGCAACCGGACGGCGACATGAGCAAGTTGCTGGTGCGGGCGGTCAACGCCACTGAATTCCGGGGACGGCCGCCCACCGCAAATTTCCGGTTCGCCAGCGATGTCGCCGAATTCGGCCTGCTGCTCCGCGACTCCGAATTCAAGGGCAATGCCAACTATGAGCGCATCATCCAGCAGGCAAAGGCCTTGAAAGGGGAGGATCCCGAGGGCTATCGGGCCGAATTCATCCGGATGGTGGAAAAGGCCCGGTTGCTGGATCGGGATCAGTAGTTCAGGACGTCCTTCATCAGTTGGATGAGATCTACCATCTTAACTGGCTTGCAGAGATAGCCATCCATGCCGGACTCCAGCGCTCGGTTGCGGCATTCTTGCAAGGCGTGGGCGGATAGGCCGACGATGGTGGTTTTCGGGTCTTCGCGGAGCAAGCCCCGAATCATGCGGGTTGCTTCCATTCCATCCATCACCGGCATTTGTATATCCATCAGGATCAGGTCGTAGGGGCTTTTCTGGACGGCATCGACGGCTTCTTGTCCGTTTTCGGCCAAATCCGCCGCAAAGCCTAGCTTGGCCAGCATCTTCAAGGTGACGGCTTGGTTGACCTTGTTGTCTTCCACCAGAAGAATCTTGTGATGGGTTTGCAGTCCCGGCCCTGCGGTTTCCATGCCGCCGGTGCGCGAAGCCGTGGCCGTATCCCGGTCGCCGGGGTCCTTCAGCATTTCAGCCATGATTCCCCGTAAGCGGTGTCCTCGCACAGGTTTGTTCTCCCAGCAATCGATGATGCGCTCGGGATCGTCCCGCAGGGATCCGCTTGAGGTCAGTATAAGGATGGGCCGCTCGCCAAACTCCGTATGCGCTCTCAGCTGCTCGGCCAGAGCGTGGCCATTCATGTCCGGCATGTTGTAGTCAAGCAGGGCGAGATCAATGGACGTTGTATTTGCATTCAGATGATCAAGCGCCTGCGGGCCGGACGAGAAGAGCAATAGTTCCATATTGGCTTTTTCCAGCTCATGCTTGAGAATCTGCAAATTGATCTCATTGTCGTCAACGACGAGTACGCGCCGGCCTTCCAGGGAGGAGATGTCGACGGGAAGCCGTTCTACGGAGCCATCCTGCGTTCTCTGGGCTTGGATCGAGAACGCGAACACCGAGCCCTCGTGCTTCGTACTATGGACGGTCAGTTCCCCGCCCATCATCTCCACCAGCTTTCGGCTGATGGCCAGTCCCAGTCCCGTCCCGCCATATCTGCGCGCAGTGGTTTCCTCGGCTTGCTCGAAAGGGTGGAACACCTTTTCCATTTCCTCTTCCGTCATGCCGATCCCCGTATCGACAACCTCGAAGCAAATTTCGTATTGCTCGTTCCCTTGCTCAAGCGGCACGCTGGTAATCCTGAGCAGGACATGACCTTTGTCCGTGAACTTGATCGCGTTGCTTAGAAGGTTGAGCAGGACTTGCCGGATCCGGACCGGATCGCCGCAGATGATTTCGGGCATCGTCCCGTGGAGGTCGTGCATCAATTCCAAATGCTTTGCCGCAGCTGCCGGTCCCATGACCTCAACGGTATCCTCAATCAGGTCTACCACGTTGAAGGGCTCGGATTCCATATGGAGCTTTCCGGCTTCGATTTTCGATAGGTCCAGAATGTCGTTCACGATATTCAACAACGTGTCCGAGCTTAGTTCGATGGTCTTCAAGAATTCCTTTTGCAACGGATTCAGGGGCGTGTCGGCCAAAAGGTCGCCCATGCCGACCATGGCGTTGAGCGGTGTCCGGATTTCATGGCTCATGTTGGCGAGAAAAGCACTCTTGGCCTGGGCGGCCTGTTCGGCTTTGATGCGGGCCTCCCGCAGTTCGTGTTCCATGGCCTTGCGTTCCGTAATATCCCGCGAGATGCCGAACGTGCCAATGATCTCTCCATCCGTGTTCCTCAACGGCATTTTTGTGGTGGAAACCCATGTGGTGCGCCCATCCGGCCAGATTTCATTCTCTTCCATGCCAATCATCGGCATGCCGTCGTTGATTATGCGTTGTTCGTCCTTGAACGCTTTCCGGGCATGGGTTTTGGCGAATAGGTCGAAATCGGTCTTTTCTATGGCCATCTCGGGATTGAGCAGGCCGGTCCAGCTGCAAAACGCCTTGTTCACGAGGATAAATCGGGAGTCTAGATCCTTGAAATAGATCATATCCGTCATATTTTCCATGAGGTTCATCAGCAGCGCTCCGTCATGCGCGGACTGGTATTCCTGCATCCGCTTTTCCCGATCGGCTGCTTCGGTTTTTTCCCTCTCTACCTGCGCGAGATAAAGCGTGTAGGCTTCGCCGTCCAGATCCAAAACGCTTTGGATGAGGTTGATGGCCAGTTGGGATCCATTCTTGCACCGAAGCCAAATCCGTCTTTTGGGGGGTACCGTGTTCGTGTTTGCATCCGCTACGAAATTGGGGAAAAGCGAAGAGGTAGCCAGTCTATCAAGATTCTCGTTCGCATAGCCCGTTAGGGCCATCGCCGCAACGTTCATGAAGACGATGCCTTTGTCGGCCTTTCCGAGGAAGACTGCGTCCTGAATGCGATCCAGCATCGTCAATGAATGGTTGGCAACTTCGTTCATTACTCTTTCAATAGGCGAAGGTTAGAGCAGAAACACGAGTCAAGAGAGCATGTGCTAACACAAACAAATAACAATAGGGAATAAAAAACTTTAAAAAGGTGGCAGTCTGAAAATACAGGACGTTCATAAAAGAAGTTAGAATTTAGATTTCACTGACTTTGTGCTGTGGGAGTCAATCTCCTCTGGGGAGTAGATGCCATTTCAAAAACGAAGCGATGTGGTGTACTCGACAGTTTGACCCATTTCTGTAAACTCCCCCTTAATTATTGGAAACGAGGGATTATGAAGGTTTTATTGGTAGGGGATATTGTCGGCCGTCCGGGACGGAATGCATTCAACCAGGTTGTCGGGCAACTGAAGCGTGAAGGGCGCGTGGATTTCATCATTGCGAACGGCGAGAACGCGGCGTCGGGGCGGGGGCCTACCCCGGAGATCGCGAATGCGATACTGAGCGCCGGGGCCGATGTGATTACGCTGGGCGACCATGCCTGGGATAGCAAGGAGATGGTGGCCGGCATCGATATGGAGAGCCTGATCGTTCGCCCCGCCAATTTCCCGAAGAGTGCGCCCGGGAAAGGATTTGTGCGCGTGGATACGCCAGAAGGCCCGATTACCGTGCTCCAGCTGATTGGCCGCGTGTTCATGCAACCGACCTACGACTGCCCGTTCCAGCTCGCCGACCGGATGCTCAAAGGCGAACTGAGCAGCGACAAGGTGATCTTCGTTGATTTTCACGGCGAGGCCTCGTCCGAGCGCATGGCCATGGGCCGCTTTCTCGACGGCCGCGTGTCGGCGGTCTTCGGCACGCATACCCACTGCCAGACCTCCGATGAAACCGTCTTCCCCAACGGCACGGCCTACATCACCGACCTCGGCATGACGGGCCCGCGCGACTCGGTGCTCGGCCGCGAAGTGGAACCCGTGGTTAAAAAGTTCCTGACCGGCGTCCCGCAGAAATTCGACGTCGCCAAAGGCGATCCCACCCTCGAAGGCGCCATCGTCGACGTCGACATGAAGACCGGGAAAGCCCGGGGCATCGAACGGTTGCGCATCAGGATTTAGGGAGCGTGAATCGTGACGATTGAGTCGTGATCGGTCCTTTCTACACCCTCTTTTGTATGATTACTCAACCATTGAGTAAAAATACTCAATGGTTGAGTAAAGTGTTGACGACGGGATGTTTTTTTGATGTAAGAGCTTTCAGATGAATGCATTCAAGAGAAAGCTAGCTGATACGATTCTGGCGCAATTGCTACGGGATATTCCGGTATTTCAGGTGATTACCGGGCCGCGGCAGGTGGGCAAGACGACTGCCGCCAAGCAGATCATGGAAAGGTTTCCCCATGATTCCATCTATGCTTCCGCCGATGCGCCGCTCCCGACCGAAGCGGGCTGGTTGGAAAGCCAGTGGCGACTGGCCGAGCAACGGGCTACATCCTTGAGTGCGCCTGTGCTGCTGGTCCTGGACGAGGTCCAAAAGATTCCAGATTGGAGCGAGAGCATCAAGGCACTGTGGGATCAGCGTACGGCGGATATCCGCCTGTTGATTCTCGGTTCTTCGGCCTTGCTGATTCATCAGGGGTTGAATGAAAGTCTGGCCGGGCGGTTCTTTCTGAATCGCTTTACCCACTGGAGCTATGGGGAGTGCGCGACCGCGTTCGGCTGGTCGCTCAACGATTGGCTCTATTATGGGGGATATCCAGGAGGCAATGTGTTCAAGTCCGACGATTTCCAGTGGAAGCAATACATCAGCAATGCCTTGGTGGAAACCGTGATCTCGAAGGATGTGCTACAGCTGCATCCCATCACCAAGCCCGCTTTGTTGCACAACTTGTTTGGCTTGGCGGCTACGTTTCCGTCGCAGATATTTTCCTACAACAAGATGTTGGGCCAGTTGCAGGAGGCTGGCAACACCACCACGGTCGCAAACTATTTGCGCATACTCGGGCAAGCCTATCTCGTGAGCGGGCTCGAACTCTTTTCACTCGGACAGGTTCGGAAGCGCGGAAGCAGTCCAAAGTTGATCCTTTGGAACAATGCACTGATCAACGGATTATCGCTGAAAAGTTTCGAGCAGTCGCTGGCCGATCCCGTCTGGTGGGGACGCGTAGTTGAAAATGCCGTCGGGGCCTACTTGCTGAACAATCTGGCTGACAAGCCGGTAAGCATCACCTATTGGAGAAAAGGGACAGAAGAGGTCGATTTCGTGCTGCATTCCGGCAATGAGGTGGCCGCGCTCGAAATCAAGAGCGGACGGCAAGGCAAGGTCTCTGGATTGAAGGCGTTCAAGGAGCAGTACAAAAAGGCGCGCATCCTAATCGTTGGCGGTAACGGAATCCCGCTGGAGGAATTCCTGACCATGCCGCCGGAACAACTGGTTTTTGGATAGAATGGACAGCAAACGCAAAATCTATTCGGTGGCGGAAGTCAACCGCAAGGCGCGGATGGTGCTGGAGAGCGGTATTGGTGCGGTATGGGTGGAGGGGGAGCTTTCGCGCGTTACCATCCATTCAAGTGGCCATTGGTATTTTACCCTGAAGGACGAGGGCGCGGCGGTTTCGTGCGCCATGTTCCGCAACGACAATGCGCGCGTCACCTTCCGTCCCAAGGACGGCATGCAGGTGCAGCTGCTTGGCCTGCCTAGCCTGTACGAAGCCAACGGGCGATACCAGTTGATTGCCTCCGAGATGGAGGAGGCCGGCAAGGGCAACCTGCAGGAGCAGTTTGAAAAGCTGAAGGCCAAGCTGGCTGCCGAAGGTTTGTTCGATGCCGCCCGCAAGAAGCCGCTTCCGTTGGTGCCGCGCAAGATTGGCGTGGTGACCTCGCCGACCGGCGCCGCCGTGCGCGATATCATCAACGTGCTGACCCGCCGCTTTCCGAATATCCAGGTGTTGCTGGTGCCGGTCAAGGTGCAGGGGGCCGGCGCCGAGTCGGGGATTGTCAAGGCGATCGACTATCTCAACACGCGAGAGGACATCGACGTGATGATTGTAGGCCGCGGCGGCGGCAGCATCGAGGACCTGTGGAACTTCAACGAAGAGGTCGTGGCCCGCGCCATCGGGCGGTCGGGGATTCCCGTGATTTCGGCTGTCGGGCACGAGATTGATTTTACGATTGCCGATTTTGTGGCGGATGTGCGGGCGCCCACGCCGTCGGCCGCCGCCGAATTGGCGGTGCGTGAAAAAGGCGATTTGGAAGGTTCGGTTTTGCTGTACGACCGGCGGCTGAAGCAGGCCCTGAAAACGATGGCGCAGGATTTTCGCCTGCGGCTCAACCGGCAGGCGCACAGCTATGTCTTCCGCGAGCCGGGGAATCTGGTGCGGCAGTACCGGCAGGATGTCCGGTCGCTGGAGATCCGCATGGCTGATTTGCTGAAGCTAGGGGCGCAACGCCGGTCGCAGCGGTTGGAGGGCTCCAATGTCCGCATGGTTCACCTGTTGCAGACCGGCGTGCAGCAAGCGCACCAGCACATCGACGAACTGTCCATGACGATGCGGCACCGGATGGAACGAAAGGCCGAACGGGACCGCCAAACACTTCGGCGGATGGAGAGCCAGTTGCGGATGCTGAATCCGCTCGCGGTGTTGGGGCGGGGCTATAGCCTGACCCGCAAGCCGGACGGATCGCTGGTACGCAGTGCGGCCGCCGTGGAACTCGGCGAACGGCTGGTGACTCAGTTTGCGGATGGTAAAGTTGTTTCCAATGTATCGGAAAAAGAGTAAAGGGAATTGATCGGGAGAGTGGTATGGCGGAAAAGAAAAGTGCGGATTTTGAACAGTCGTTGGAGCGGTTGGAGCAGCTTGTCGAGGAGATGGAGAGCGGCGAGTTGAGCCTTGAGGATATGATCAAGCATTTCGAGGAGGGCTCGAAGCTGGTGGATGTTTGCTCCAAGAAGCTCAACGAGGTGGAACAGAAGATTGAAAAACTGGTGAAAAAGGATGGCGAGTTGGTTGAGACACCCTTCGAGGTGGAGGAATGAAAGAGTCAGGCAAGTGGATCCTGATCGTGTTCTGCGGGCTGATGATCGCCAGTGCGTTGCACTCGGCTTGGCGGCGTAACCGTCCGGAGCCCGAGATGGAGCCGCGTGAGCCGGCGCCGGTGAGCTGGTTCGCCCCACGCCAGCGGCCTCCTTCGGAACATAACTATGCGCGCGAGCTGAATACCGCCATTGCCGATGCGGTGGAAAAGGTCATGCCGTCGGTGGTGGTCATCCGCACCGCCAAGACCCAGTACCACAAGCGGGCGCTCGATCCGCTGGGCATCTACTACCAGGTGGTGCCGGAACAGCTGGCCGGCGAAGGCTCCGGCGTTATCTTCGATGAACGCGGCTACGTTATGACCAGCTGGCACGTGATCGACGGCGGCGTGGAGCATATCGAGGTGGTGTTGAACGACGGAACCAAGCTCGAGGCCGAAGAGGTCGGCCACGACCGGGCCACCGATCTGGCGGTCCTCAAGATCAGAGGCGAGCATCCTCCGTTTCCGGCGGTCGAGTTCGGGGATTCCGATGCGGTTCGCGTCGGCGAAATGGTGATTGCGATCGGCTCGCCGTTCAGTCTGCAAAGTTCCGTCACGGTCGGCCACGTCAGCCAGAAGGGCCGACGCATGAAGGTGTTGCCCTACGAGGATTTTATCCAGACCGATGTCGCCATCAACGAGGGCAACAGCGGGGGGCCTTTGATCGACGTCGACGGCCGCCTGATCGGCATCAATGCGGCCATTCTGACCAAGGCCCAGGAAGAGGGCATCGGGATTGCCTTCGCTGTTCCGTCCAACCTGTCGATGGTGATTGCAAATTCATTGCGTGAAAAAGGCATGCACGAATGGCCGTGGGTCGGGGCGTCCTTTGGCCAGGCCAAGAATCCGGAAGATAGGCGCCTGTATGTAACGAATGTCTGGCGTGATACGCCTGCCGCCCGCGCGGGGATGCAGGTGGGTGATGTTGTGCTGGAAGTCAATGGCAAGTCGATGGGGAACGAATTCGACGTCTACCGGATGATCTACAACCATTCGGTCGGAGAGGAACTCCGCTTTCTGACTGAGCGGGAAGGAAAAAAGCAGCCCGAAGTCGAGCTGCTTTTGGAGGAATTCCCGGGGATGCCGTATTAAGATTCGGTATTCAGGCCGCGCACGACGGCTTGGTCGAAGCCCAGCGGCTGGAGGAATTCCGTCATAAGCCATGCCGGCGGCGTGCTTCCGATCTCCTGTTCGGCACAATGTTCGGTGTAGGCCTTCCATGCATCGCGGTGGCGTAGCAGGGGGGGGAGATACTTGCCGGCGCTCATGTCGTTCTGGATGGCCGCCGAAACCGCAATCTGTCCCTCGGCATTGCGGACATATTGGTCCAGCACCTCCCGTGGCAGGTCGGGCTTCGCTGCCATCGCCCTTGCCAGCAACTCGCGCTGCATGCTGCTGCGGGATATCGGGAAGCTGAATTCCCGGTAAGCCTCGGCGGCGGCGGTATAGCCCGCCTGCTCGAAGAACTGGATGCGTTTGTTGGTCAGGTGGTCCGCATCGCTCCACGCCTTGCCGAGATAGACCACTTCGGTCAAACCGGAGGAAAAGCCGGCCAGCCAGCCCAGCCGTCCGTTTTCAACATCCTGCGGTAGGCTGAATACGCTGTGGCCAATCATGATGAGATGCTGGTCGTCATTCGATTCGAGCACTTCAACATAGATTTTGGTGCGCGCATTCACGTAGTCGCTGGCCGCCCGGCGCGGATACAACACGTGGTTGTAGACCGGCCATGCCATCGCCATGGTCTTGAGCGCCAGTTTGTTGTCCGGTTCGGCGGTGTAGCCGCCGGACAGTTCCGGTTCGACCAGAATGCCCTTGTGCGAAAACTTGGGCAACATGAGTGCGGTCTGTTCCCCGGCCACGGGGAAGGAGCCCGGCTCGATGCCGGCCGCCAACTGAAGGAAGTTGTAGGCCGTAAGGTCGCATTGGCCGTCGAATGTTTGTCCTTCCTTTGCGGTAACGGTCTGCCCGTCCTTGACCGAGGTCGTGGAGTAGGCAGATGAGGGGCTGAACAGGTTGATCATCACGAACGGGACATCACCGTAGACGGCCCGTTCGAGGGCTAGGCGGTCGGATACCGTCTTGGAATAAACCGTGTTCTGGGCCTGGAGGTAGAGCCACGGACGGGTGGCGCCTCCGCTGAAGTGGTTGGGTTCGATATAGACGTTCAGCTGCTGGACGACGTTCAGGGCCAGCACAACCACGAGGGTGATGAGCACGATCACCGTGCAGAGCACCATGTCCGCGAAGGACTCGTATACGCCATCCGAGCCGGTGTCTGTTTCATGTCGGGTTGCCGCACGCATTGTTACGCCACCTTCTGGTTGTCTTCGCTGGAGCTCTTCTTGCCGAGGAACTGCTGGATCGAACTTGCGGCAACGGACAGGTGGCCGGCAATCGCGGAAGCATCGGCATCCAGGCGGGCCTTGCTGAGCGTCTTCATTTCACCGGTGGCTTCGCCGATGGCTGCGTGCAGTTCGGCAACGGCTTCGCGCAACTCGATGGTGGTGCCGTCGAGACTCAGTTTGAAATCGGCCAGCGAGCCGGCGACCGTATCGCTCGATTCCTTCACGGTGCCACTCAGTCCGTCGAACGATTCCGTTACGCCCTGTCCGGCGCTTGATAGGGTCTGGTTCAGTCCGCCGAACGCTTCTTCGAGGGCGGTGCCCGATTTGCCGATGGATTCGTTGACGGATCCAATCGCGGTCTGGATCTCGGTGCCGGAAGCTTCGATCGATTCGCGAACGCCCTCGCCCGCTTTTTCCATCGATTCATTAAAGCGGCCGAAGGTGGCTTCGACTTCGCTTCCGACGGACGCCAACTGCGTGGTCATTCCGGCAATGGATGTCTTCGTTGCTTCAATGGCTTGGTTTCCGGCTTCGGACAAGGCCGCGCCAAAGCAGGTCATGGTTTCATCGAAGGATGCCGCCATGCGCACGGTGATGTCGTCGATTTTCTGCCGCATGCCATCGAAGCTATCGATGACTTCGGCGACCTTCTGGTTCAGCAACTCTTCCTTGCTTTCGGTTCGGGTGGTCAGGTGCGAATCCGCATATTCAGCGGCGGCGGCACAAAGTTCGGAAAGCGAGTTGAGCTGGGATACCGCCACGGCGCGCAGGATCAAGCCGCCAAGTGCACCGAAGAACGTCGTGTAGAAGGCCGTACCCATACCGGCGACGGTTGCCTTCAGCGCTTCCATCATGGTGGTGCGGGACAGGCCGATGTTTTCCACCATGCCGCCCAGTCCGGAAATGGACATGATTAGGCCGACCACGGTGCCCAGCAGGCCCATGGAGACCACGAGCGCGGCGAGGATCGATACGGAGCGCACGCGGGAATTGTGCTTGGAATGGTAGGTGTCGATCACCGCATTCACATCGATGGTTTCGCCCTTTTCCTTGAAGCTGGTCAGCTTGGCGAAGACCGATGCAAGATCATTGGCACGGGTGGAGGAGGGGATCGTATCGGTTTCGGTAATCCGGCTCAGCACGCCCCATTCGGAGTGGAGTTGCAGGGCGGCGAGGAACGAAATGACGAGTCCGGCAACAAATACGGTGGCAATGACCGCGCTCATGCCGGTGTCGTCGGCCTGGAATCCGGCAATAAACTGGTGACGGGTGACGATGCCCATAACCAGCGAAAGGCCGCCAGCCCAAATACTCCATGATACTATTGGTTTGATTTTGATCTTCATGTGGAACCTTGTCCTTTCAGGTTAAACTATGCTCCCAATTCAATTGCCCGCAAATTTAGCAGGTTATGTGCCAGCAATTGTTCAATTGTGCTAATGCCTTGCTTTGTCTTTTCAAATGGCGGGAAACCGATAGAGTGCGCGCGTTAAAAGGAAAACAAATGGCAAAAGACAGCAATAGCAGGCGGGTGGCCGCCGACATCATCGCGCGCTGGATGGAGGACGGGAGCTTTCCCGATCGCCAGCTCGCCCGGGTACGCGAACACCACGCCTTCGTGCTGGAGATGGTGAACGGCGTGGTGCGCAACCGAAACATCTTCGAATGGCTGGAAAGCCGTTGGCTGAAGACTCCGCCGCAACCTGCTTTCAGGGCCCTTTTGCACGTTGGCCTCTACCAGCTGCTGTTCATGGACGTCGAAGCCTACGCCGCCATCAGCGAAACCGTGGAGGCCGCCAAGGGCCTGCCGGGCGGGATCGGGGCGGCGAAAATGATCAATGCGGTGCTGCGCCGCGCCCAGCGGGAGCAGGAGCAGGTCTTGCAGGAGTTGGCCACCCAGCCGCCCCATGTCCGGCTGTCCCATCCGAAGCTGTTGCTCGACCGTTGGACGCGGCAATATGGCGAAGCCGATGCCCTTAAGCTGGCCGAATGGAACAACCTGCCGCCGGCCACGACTTTGCGCATCGAACAATCGGCCGTCGATGCCGCCGAATTCATCGATCAACTGCGCGAAGCCAACATCGAGCCGCTGCTGCATCCGTTCTCCGATCGGGAAATCTATCTGGTCCTGCCGCGTGGCGTGGCGGTCAAAAAGGTGCCCGGCTACGACGAAGGCGGGTTCACCGTGCAGGATCCGGCCACGTCGGTTTCCGTCGACCTGCTTGCGCCGCGGCCCGGCGAAGCCGTGCTCGATGCCTGTTCCGCGCCCGGCGGAAAAACCGCCATGATGGCGGGACGCATGAAGGGCTCGGGCGAGTTGGTGGCCATGGATCTGCATACCGACCGAATCGCCGTACTCAAGGAAAACCAAAAACGGCTCAAGCTCGACTGGATCGAAATCGTGCAAGGCGATGCCCGCGATCCGCAAAAGACATTAGGCGACCGGAAATTCGATGCCATCCTGCTCGATGTGCCCTGCCTCAATACCGGTGTACTGCGCCGCCGTGCCGATGCCCGCTGGCGCATCGATCCCGAACGGATTTCGAAGATTGCGGAGCTGCAGTATGAAATCCTGACCGCCTGCTCGAAACTACTGAAGGAAAAGGGCCGGTTGGTCTACAGTACCTGCAGCCTCGAAGCCGAAGAAAATGAAGACCTCGTGGCCCGTTGGGTCAGCGAGCATCCCGGTTTCCGCATGGTCAAAACCAGCAAATGCTTTCCGCCCGAGTCCGAAACCGACGGCGCCTTCGCCGCCCTCATCCGCCGCAAATAGCTAAGCATCTGGATCGAGATGGCCGGCAAGCAGGGATCGGAGGGTTTGCTCCGCTTCGGTGACTTGGGTTTCGTGTCCGGGTTTGGCGGTCAGCCGTATTTCAACCCTGCCCATGCCGGGATAGAAGCCGAGGTCGATGTCAGACGGCTGGAAGCGGGCGTCTTCAAGAATGGTGACGATATCGGATTCCCCGATGCCTTTTGTTTGGACGATGCGCACGAGTTTGGGGCGGGCGTGGGCATAGCGGGCCTTGAGCCACGGAATGATCTCTTCGGTGAGGATGGCGTTGAATTCGTGGGGCGGTCCGGGCAGGACGAATAGGGCTTTTCCATCCGGCAGTTCGATCCTCTGTCCGGGCGCACAGCCAGCGGAGTTAGGCAGGACGGTCGCACCTTCGAGTGCCTGCGCCTGTCGTTCGGAGGCGGCGCTCATCTTGTAGCCACGGGCGGTGTAGCGTTTGGCCATGGCGTCGACGGAAGGTTGGTCCAGAATGATTTTGCGATCGAGAAGTCCGGCGAGGGCGTCGCGTGTGATGTCGTCGATGGTGGGGCCGAGTCCGCCGCTGACGAATACGAGGTCGGTGCGGGCGAGGGCTTCCCGTACGGCGCTTTGTATGATGGGAATCTCGTCGGGGATGGTGGTATCGCGCACCAACTGAAGGCCGATGGCCGAAAGCGCGGCCCCGAGATCCTGCCCATGGGTGTTCAGCGTGCGTCCGCTGAGCAACTCGTTGCCGATCGATATGAGTTCTGCTTTAATGTCCATCGATGTGCTCCTTGGATTTGGGAGGATATCTTGATGTTATGGATAATGCGAATCAATCTCTAAGCGTGGATGCGGAACACAAGGGCTCCCGGCTGGATGCGTTTCTGGCAACGGCGGTGCCGGACGTGTCGCGTTCGCAGTGGAAGTCGCTGGTTCAGGATGGACGGGTGACGATCAACGGTGCGGCCTGCAAGCCGAATCACAAGCTGAAGGCGGGCGATACCGTATCGTGGACGCTCCCCGAGGAGCGTTCGCAGGAGGTGCTTCCGGAGGATATCCCGCTGGACATTCTTTTCGAGGACGATGCCGTGCTGGTGCTGAACAAGCCGCCGGGATTGGTGGTCCATCCGGCGGCGGGCAACGAATCGGGTACGTTGGTGAACGCCCTGATGTTTCATGATCCGGTCTTCCAGGCCATCGAACGGGCCGGCATCGTCCATCGCCTGGACAAGGATACCAGCGGCGTAATGGTTGTGGCCAAATCGGCGGCGGCAATGGCCGAGCTGCAGCGCCAGTTCAAGGCGCGAGAGACGGAAAAGGAATACCTCGCCTTGGTCTGGGGCGAACCACCGGCAGCCGGCCGGATTGAAACCCAGATAGGGCGCCATCCGGTGCATCGCCAGAAGATGGCGGTGTTGAAGGAGGAGGGGCGCGTGGCGATTTCCAACCATGAAACGATAGAGCGCTTCGATGAGGTTTCGTTGGTACGGGTGAAAATTGAAACGGGCCGGACACACCAGATCCGGGTGCATATGGCGCACATTGGCCATCCGATTGTGGGCGATTCCATTTATGGCCGCGCCCGCAAGCATCGGTTGCCCGATAAGCCCACGCGACAGATGTTGCACGCCGCGAGGTTGGTCTTTACCCATCCTGCGTCCGGGAAAAGGCTTTCTTTCGAAGCCCCGTTGTTCGAGGATATGCGCCGGCTTTTGGAACTGCTGCGCAATGACTGCGGGAGAATTCGACAAAATAATTCGGGACAAAATGATTTCTCCCGACCGACATAGAGAATTATTTTGTCCGTAATCATTTTGTTATAAAGGGACTTGGATGGGCGAAGAGACGACATTTTCTGGATTGATCGAGGATCTGGAAAAATACCTTGAATACCAGCGCGACGAAGGCGTTCAGCGCCTGGAGGTTGACCGTGCCGTTCTCGAAGATCTGGCTAGGGAGCCGGAGGTTGACGAACCGGAAACCGCGATGGTGGAGGCCGCACCCATACCTTCGGATTTCGACTCGTTGGGTGCGATTGCCGCCCATATCGCCCAATGCGGCAACTGCCCGTTGTGCCGGGAGCGTACCCATACGGTTCCCGGCGAAGGCAACGCCGATCGGCCGGACATCATGTTTGTCGGCGAGGGTCCGGGGGCGGACGAGGATGCCCAAGGTCGGCCCTTTGTTGGCAAGGCCGGCAAGCTGCTGGATAAAATGATCGAGGCCATGGGCTACGAGCGTGGGGAGGTATACATCGCCAATGTGGTGAAATGCCGTCCGCCGAACAACCGCAAACCCCAACGCGAGGAAATGGATATGTGCCTGCCCTACCTCCGCCAGCAGATCCGCCTGATCCAGCCCAAAATCCTGGTTGGGCTGGGAAGTACCGCCATGGAGGGCTTGTTGGGTCGGCCGGTCGGAATCACCCGTATGCGCGGGGTCTGGCAGGAATACGAGGGAATCAAGCTGATGCCAACCTTCCACCCCTCCTACCTGTTGCGCGATCCTTCCAAGAAAAAAGACGCCTGGCTGGACTTGCAGGCCGTGCTGTCGACGCTTGGAAAGGAACCGCCCAAGCGAAAAAATTGAACATTGCGCCGCAGGTCGCGTCTTTATACTCTTTTTACTGGTAAGGGGGCCATATCGGCCTAACATGGCGCAGGCATGGTTGCAGATCTACATTCAGAACCGGAAGACAAAGACGTGGAGTCCGAAAACGGCGAACCGCAGGGACCACCCGATGAGGAATTGGTTCTCAAGTCGCAACAGGGCGATATCCACGCGTTCGACGAGTTGGTGGAACGCTACCATGGAAAAATATACGGCCTAACCTACAATATGACCTCCAACCGAGAGGACGCGGAGGACCTTACCCAGGATATTTTTGTGAAGGCCTACCAGGCGCTGCCCCGCTTCAAGGGGAATTCCTCCTTCTATACCTGGCTCTACCGAATCGCGGTCAACAAGACCATAAACTACAGGAAAAAGCGCAATCGCAAGCGAGCCATGAGCCTTGATCAGTTCGATCACGAGATTAAACTGGACGATGTCTACCACGACCTGGCCTCCAAGGGCTCCCCGCTCCGGCACCTCAGTTTGTCGGAATTGCAGAAAAAATTGAACGAGGCCCTGCAGAACCTGTCTGAGAAGCACAGAACGGTTGTGGTACTGCATGATATGCAGGGTATTCCACACGAAGAAATCGCGAAAATGGTGGGCGCTTCAGTCGGGACAATCCGTTCAAGATTATTCTATGCCAGAAGACAGATGCAGGCTGAACTATCGGAGTTCATGAAATGACGGGCGAAAACAACAACATTGAGGACCGCGTTCTAGTGGTCGGCGAAGAGGTACTTCAGCAGCTGTTCCATCTCAAGCGCTTCGAAACCCCCGAAGTCGCACGCATGACGCGCAACAAGCAGAATATCATGCGCCAGGTCCGTGAAACCGATCGCAACAAACGCAAGAGCCTTGGCGACCTGCTGGAAATTAACTTCCCTTGGTTTTTTGCGGAACCCAAGTACGGCGTAGCCCTGCTGTTCGTGGCATTTACCGCATTGCAGTATCTGGGCATCAACGATCGGCATGCGGCCCAGAGCAATACCGGAATATACACCAGTTCCGGCGACCGGTTTGCCGCCTATGAATCCTCGGCGGCGACGACCACGAATACCATCAACTATCCGGAGCTACCCCGTGGCGAAACCCTGTTTGAAACGCATCCCAACAACTCGATTCTTACACCGGTCGGGATACCCATGAAGGTTGAGCGCTAGTTTTTTCTCCTCCACAAAATGTGAAAGCGCCCTCGTTTTGCGGGGGCGCTTTCCTTTTCCCGGCTAAGCTGTTGCCTAGGAAATCGGGAACTGGGCAGTCAGGGCCAGAACTTCTTCGCGGACCTGGGCCAAGACGGCTTCGTTGTCTGCATTCCGCACGACGCGCTTGATGAAGCCAGCGATTTTTTCCATCTCCGCTTCCTTCATGCCGCGTGTGGTGACCGCCGGCGTGCCGACCCGGATGCCGGAGGTGACAAACGGGCTCTTGGTATCGAACGGGATGGCGTTCTTGTTGACCGTGATGGCCGCCTTGTCGAGTGCGATGGCCGCATCCTTGCCGGTCACGCCCGTTCCGGTCAGGTCGACCAGCATCAAGTGGTTGTCGGTTCCGCCGGACACCAAGCGGATGTCGTCGTCCGCCAGCGCCGAGGCCAGCACCTGCGCGTTTTTCACGACCTGCTGCTGGTACTGCTTAAAGGTCGGTTGCAGGGCTTCGTGGAAGCAGACCGCCTTGCCGGCGATGGTATGCATCAGCGGGCCACCCTGGATGCCGGGGAAGATCTGCTTGTCGATGTCGGCCGCAAATTTTTCCTGGCAGAGGATCATGCCACCGCGGGGGCCGCGCAGGGTCTTATGGGTGGTGGTGGTCACAAACTCGGCATGCGGAACCGGGTTGGGGTGGCAACCTGCGGCAACCAGACCGGCGATATGGGCCATGTCCACCATCAGGTAGGCTCCGACGCTGTCCGCTGTCTTGCGCAATTTCTTGAAATCGATGATGCGCGAGTAGGCACTGGCACCGGCCACGATCATCTTTGGCTTGTGTTCGTCGGCCAGTTTTTGGAGATTCTCATAGTCGATCTGCTCGGTTTCCTTGTCGACGCCGTAGGGGATCACATTGAAGAAGCGGCCTGAAAAGTTCATGGGGTGGCCGTGGGTCAGGTGGCCGCCTTCGGCCAGGCTCATGGCGAGGATCGTATCACCGGGATTCAGCACCGCGAAGTAGACTCCCATGTTGGCCGAGCTGCCGCAATGCGGCTGAACGTTGACATGCTCGGCACCGAAGATTTCCTTGGCGCGGTCGATGGCGAGGCGCTCGGCTTCGTCAACCCATTCGCAGCCGTTGTACCAGCGCTTGGATGGGTAGCCCTCCGCATACTTGTTGGTGAGGCGCGAGCCCTGCACTTCGCGGACGGCCTTGGTTACAATGTTTTCGGAGGCGATCAGTTCCAGGTTTTCCTTCTGGCGCTTGTCCTCGGCCTTGAGCACGGCATAGATTTCCGGGTCGGCGTCGTAGACCGCGATGGTGCCGGCGGTTTCGGAGGCGTAGTCCTTGATCTTCTTGACGCGACGATCGTGGCGGCCGCCTTCGAATTCGGCATCCAGCCAGGCTTCCAGAATCTGTTCGGCTTCCTCGTTGGTCGTGAACTTGCCGGACAGGCAGAGCACGTTGGCATTGTTGTGCTGGCGCGACATGGTCGCCATTTCAGGCTTCATGCAGAGTGCGGCACGTACGCGCGGGAACTTGTTGGCGGTGATGCTCACGCCAATCCCGGTGGTGCAGACGATGATGCCCTGGTCCACGGAGGCATTTGATACCTCGTCGGATACGGCGGCGGCAAAATCGGGATAGTCCACGGAATCAGCGCTGTCCGTGCCGAGGTCCTCTACCGTGATACCCTTGTCCAATAGAATCTCAACGAGGCGGGTCTTCAGGGTGAAACCGCCGTGGTCCGAGCCGATTGCAATCTTCATAAATAGGTCCTTTTTCTGTCTATTTCCCCGTACGAATAAAAAGGATCAGGTCCGAAAGGGCCCGATCGATTTCATCCCGAATGCGTCTGTACGTGTTCAGCGATCCTCCATAGGGATCGGATACGTCGGCGGGCACTTTTGAGGTTCCGAACGACTTAATCAAGAAAACTCTGTCCCCAACCTCCGGGAACTCCTCCAGGATCCAGGAGCGATGTGCCGCAGACATGGTGACAATCAAATCTGCTGTTCTAACGATTTCCGCAGTAAGTGGTTGGCTCTGGTGTCCGGACAGGTCCAGCCCAATCTCCTGGAGGGCCAGGACCGCATTCTCGCTGGCCGGATGGTACGCCGGGGCACAGGTGCCGGCCGAGGCCGCCTCCCAGCCGCAATCGTCACCCATCCGGTGGCGGAAGAGCGCCTCGGCCATCGGGCTTCGACAAATATTTCCCGTACAGACAAACAAGATGTTCTTCATCGCTTCTTCCTTTTTAGGTCTTTTTCCTGTCGGCCCGGAACATCAGGCAGAAATATTGACGGCAGAAAATAGATGCCCCTCGTCGTTGCGAAGATGTTTTTGCCAACCATTTTTCTGCCTATGCAAAACTCGCCAGGATCAGCCCTTTGAGTTCTTGGTGTCTTGGTGTTTAAAAATCCGTTCTACCGCCTGAAACGGGAGGCAGCCTTCGCGCAGGCAGCAGATATCTTGATCGTCCACCTTCACGACCGTGCTGGGGACGGCCTGTTCGGCGGAGGGGCCGCTGTCGATGACCAGGTCCGCATCGACGGACGCCATGGCTTCTGCGGCGGTTTTGGTGTCCGGCTCACCGCTTAGGTTGGCGCTGGTCAAGGCCAGCGTACATCCGCAGGCCTTCGCCAGCTCCAACGGAACGGCATGGTCCGGGATGCGGTATCCAATCCAACCCTCCTCGGTTTCGAGTACGATGGTCAACGGGCCGGGCCAGTAGGCTTCGGCCAGGGCCTGCAAGCCGGTGTTCCAGTTCTTTGCGGTTTGCGCGACCTGTTCCGGATCGGCCGCCAGCCGGGCGATCGGCTTGTCGCCGTCGCGACCCTTCGCGGCCATGAGCTTGTCCATCGCCCCGGGGACGGCCGGATTGCAGGCAATGCCATAGACCGTCTCCGTCGGGACGATCACCAGCCCGCCGGCATCAAGCACGGCCTTGGCTTTGGCTATGCATCCGGGCGCCGGTTGCTTTCGATCGATTTTCAATATCTGCGCCATGCCGTGAGATAGTAGCGGGCAGGGGGGGCAAATCAAGTGGCAGGATGTTTTTTCGTGAGTTTGGGGGCGGGGCGAACTAGGGTGTTGCGCTATGGCATCGATTGCAAAAGTGGTGGTGGAGATATCGCTGGACCGGGAGTTCGACTACCGGATTCCGGCCCATTTGCAACCGGTCATCAAGGTGGGTACGCAGGTGGTGGTGCCGTTCAAGTCGCGTGAGCTGCGCGGGTTCGTGGTGGGGCTTTCCAATTATTCGGCCTATGGCGACAAGCTCAAGGAGATCGCCGGCGTGGTTGGCGAAAAGCCGTTGATTCCCGATCCGATCATGAAGCTGGCGTATTGGATCGCGGACTACTATTGCGCCCCGATCGAACACGCCGTCCGCACCGTCCTGCCCAGCGCCGTCCGCAAACGAGGTGCCCAACACAAGAAGCAGCTCGTGGTTTCGTTGGTGGATGTAGACGCGGGTTCTCTGTCGCAAGCTCCAGAATGGCTTCGCGCCAGCCGCGTTACGGCGGAGCGGCCGGCGGACTTGGCGTGCACAACGCGGCTGGAAGCCGCGTCTACGTTGCCGCCCAAGCAGAAGCTGGTGATTGATGCTTTGCGTGAGCATGGCGCGATGACGCTATCGGAGCTGAAGGAGCGGACGGGTTGTTCGGACTCGCCGGTGCGGACGCTGCAAAAGCATGGGTTGGTGAAGATCGAGGAGTCGACCATCCTGCGCGATCCGCATGCGGGGATGGAGTTGTTGCGGACCAAGCCGTTTGCGCTGATGGTTGAGCAGCAGGCGGCTCTAGAAACGGTTTGTTCGGCGATGGACGGCGAAAAACCGGGAACCGTGCTTTTGCACGGCGTTACGGGAAGCGGCAAGACGGAAGTCTACCTTCAGGCGATTCAGCATGCATTGGACAAGGGGCAGGGTGCGATCGTACTGGTCCCGGAAATCTCGCTCACGCCGCAGACCGTGGATCGATTCCGCTCGCGCTTCGGCGAGTGCGTGGCGGTCCTCCACTCCAGCCTTTCGGAAGGGGAACGGCACGATGAGTGGCATCGCATCCGCAACGGCGAAGCAACCATTGCCATTGGTGCGCGTTCGGCCCTGTTTGCTCCGATTGAAAATCCCGGATTGATCGTGGTCGACGAGGAGCATGAAGCTACCTACAAGCAGGATGAATCGCCGCGCTACAACGCGCGCGACGTAGCCGTTATGCGCGGCCATCTGGAAAACTGCTGCGTGGTGCTCGGTTCGGCCACACCATCGCTGGAATCGTTCAGCAATGTGAAGGCAGGACGTTATCTACTGGCTGAAATGCTGCAGCGCGTCGACGACCGCTCCATGCCGCTGATGCGTATTGTCGACATGCGTATCGAAGCCGAGAAGGAAGGGCGGCCGCATATCTTTTCGCGCGAGCTGGTGCAGGGGATCTACGACCGGCTCGACAACCGAGAGCAGGTGATCTTGTTCCTGAACCGTCGCGGGTTTTCCTCGTCGCTGCAGTGTGAACAGTGCGGCTATGTGGCCGAGTGCCGCGAATGCAGCGTTTCGATGACCTACCACAAGCGGGCGCACAAACTACTCTGCCATATCTGCGGCCACGAAGAGAAGGTGCCGGACCGCTGTCCCGATTGCAGCGATCCCGACTTCAAGTATGCCGGCATGGGTACGGAAAAGATCGAAGAGGTGCTCGAAAAGCTATGCCCGAAGGCACGCGTGGCCCGGATGGATTCGGACACGATGCGCAAGAAGGATTCCTACCGCAAAGTCCTCGACGATTTCAAGGTGGGCAAGATCGATATCCTGCTCGGCACGCAGATGATCGCCAAGGGGCTCGATTTCCCGAACGTTACGCTCGTCGGCGTGCTCTATGCCGACATGTCGTTGCATGTGCCCGACTTCCGGGCAGGCGAGCGTACGTTCCAATTGTTGACCCAGGTGGCCGGCCGTGCCGGCCGCGGCGAGAAGGCGGGCGAGGTGATCGTGCAGGCCTACACGCCGCACCATCCGGCGATCCAGGCGGCGCGCAACCTGGACTATGACGGCTTCTGCGCGCAGGATCTAGAGTTCAGAAAAGAGCTGTCCTATCCGCCGTTCTCCCATCTGGTTCTTCTCACCTTCAAAGGGGAGAGCGAAGTGGATGTGATCGCTGCCGCCGATGGTTTTTTTGAGCGGCTCGAACAGGTGCTGCCGGAATCAGTCGTGCATTCCCCGCCGGTACCCGCGCCGCTCGCGCGCGCCAAGGGCCTCTATCGCTACCAGATCATGATGCGTTGCGAGCATACGGTCAAAATGACCAAGCCGGTCCGGCATGTACTGGCTTCCTATAGAATGCCGAAGAGTGTCACTTGCACGGTGGATGTCGATGCGCTGTCGCTGTTGTAGACGCGATGCCCTCATCGCGTTTTTGTCCGGCGGGCGGTGCGTATGAAACGCGACGAGGGCGTCGCGTCTACGTTAAAGGCGGCACATTTCCTTGAAGGTTTCGAGGCGGGCTTCGATCTGGGTGCGGTCGAGGCGCGCTAGCCGGTCGAGGCTGAATTCCTCTACGCCGAAGGAGGCGGTGATCGTGCCGTAGACCATGGCATTGCGAATAGCTTCCTTGTCGGTGCGTCCGGAGGAGGCAAGGGCTCCCATGAGGCCGCCGGCAAAGGTGTCGCCGGCGCCGGTGGGATCCTTGAACGAATCCAGCGGATAGGCGTGCAGCAGGAAGATGTCATGCTCTGTAAAGAGCATGGAGCCGTTTCCGCCTTTCTTGATCAGCACGTATTCGGGGCCGAGCTCGAGCAGCTTGCGGGCCGCCCGGGCGAGTGTCTGCTCGCCGGTGAAAAGCTGGGCTTCGGATTCGTTGAGGGTCAGCATGTGGCATTTGCCGATGACCTTTTCGAGATCAGGGCGGTCGATGTTGATCCACAGGTCCATGGTATCGATCAGGATGAACTTGGGATTACGGACCTGCTCCAGCACATGGAGCTGCAGGGCGGGATGGATGTTTCCCAGAAAAAGGTAGGGAGCCTCGCGGTAGTCCTCGGGGAGCTCGGGCGAAAAGGACTCAAACACGTTGAGCTCGGTGGACAGCGTGTCGCGGTTATCCATGTTTTCGTGGTAGACGCCGGACCAGCGAAAGGTCTTGCCCTCCACGGTCTGCAGGCCTTCGAGGTCGATGTTCATGTTTTGCCACGTATCGCGGAATTCCTGCGGGAAGTCGGTTCCGACGACGCCGACCATGCCGGTGTGGGTGAAGAACGAGGCGGCGGCGCACGCATAGCTGACGGAACCGCCGAGGATTTCCTCGCGTTTTTCGGTCGGGGTTTCAATGGTGTCGATTCCGATGGAGCCTACGATGGTGAGGTCTACAGCAGGTTTGGTCATGGTTGTGTCTCCGGGTTGATTACATGGCCAGCAGGATGGTGGCGATGCCGATTAGTCCAACAAGATAGGTTTGGGGGTCCTTGGCCGCGAAGGCCAGCGGGTCGTCGGTCATGCGGCCGCGCCAGCCCAAATGCCAGATGCGGGTGATCCAATAGAGCAGCAGCGGACAGAAGATCCAAAGCCAGTCGGGGTGGCGGTAGAGCAGGGCCACCTTTTCGCTACCGAGATACATGGTGAAAACGAAAACCGCGATGTAGCCGCTCGCCGTGCCGAACGCCAGCAGCAGGGGCAGATCGTCGGTCTTGTAGCCGCGCTCGCGCTGTTTCTGCTTCAGTTCGGAGCCGCCTTCCATTTCGCGCAGCTCGGACATCCGTTTAAGCAGCGCCAGGCTGAGGAACAGGAAGATGGCGAACTCGATGAACCAGCCGGAGGCCGCGGTGGCGGTCGCTACCGAGCCCGCCATGATGCGCATGGAATAGAGGATTGCGAGCGTCAACACGTCCGCTATCGCCAACTGCTTCAACCGCCAGGAATAGAGCGTCGTGATGGCAAAGTACGCCAGCATGGTGAAGAAAAAGGGCAGCGGCAGGAACAGGCAAAAGATAATGCTGGTGATCACCAGCAGGGGCATTAGGAGGGATCCCACGGCAATCGGCAAGTCGCCCGAGGCAAAGGGGCGGTTGCACTTGCGCGGATGGTGTTGGTCGGCGCTTAGGTCGAACAAATCGTTGAGAACATAGATCGACGATGCCGCAAAGCTGAAGGCAAAGAAGGCTTGGATGGTGTCGATGACGCAGGACGGCTCGTTGAAGCGGTGCGCCAGCAGCATGGGGCTGAAGATGAGTATGTTCTTCAGCCATTGGTGGCAACGCATGGCCTTGATGAACATGCGCAGGACGGGGCGTCGCTCCTCGAAAACATGATCGGCCCTGGCGCCGCAGGCGGTTTTGGCCGCAACATTCGGGTTGACCAGAACCACCTCGTTTGCGGCTTCCCAGATCGGGATGTCGGAGGCATCGTTTCCGGCATATCCGAACGAATCGAAGCGCTCCTTGATGGCGGTCAGCTTGCGGTTGTGGCGCAGGTTGGTTTCAGCGTTGCTGGCCAGGATTTCGTCGAAAATGCCCAGGTGTTCGGCGACGGCGTTGGCGGTGCGGTAGTTGGATGCCGTCGCCAGCACGAGTGTGCGACCGGCGGCGTGTTGCTCGCGGAGCCATGCCAGGAAGCGGGTGTTGTAGGGCAGGGCGGTAGCATCGAGAGTGATGCGCTGCATCACCTGGTCCTTGAGGTGGGCCTTGCCCTTGAGGATCCATCCGGGAATGCGGAACAGGCTGGCAAAGTCGCGGCGAAGGAGCAGGAATAGCGCCTGGTGCAGGGTGTCGAGCTTGACCAGCGTTCCGTCCAGATCGACACACAATGGTATGGATTTTTCGCTACTCATGTTTCTTTTGACGAGTGACGATGGATCCGCGGCTCCCTCGTCTCGGACTTCACGGTCTGTCAACATGTACCTCTATGTATCCACTACGGAGCTTTTGCTCCAGTTTTTTCCGCAGCCAGCCGCGGATGTGTTCACGGACATAGGGGATCAGCAGCGCGAAGCCAACGGTATCGGTAATGAGGCCGGGGGTGATGAGCAGCGCCCCTGCGAGCAACACCATGATGCCATCCATCATTTGCGGGGCCGGCAGGTTGCCGTTCGCCATTTCCCGTTGGATCTTGAAAAGGAGGGCGACCCCCTGGCGCCTTACGAGCGAGGCGCCGACAATGCCCGTAAGCAAAACCAGCAGGATCGTCGAGCCCCAGCCCATGAAGTCGTGAACCTTGAAAAGCAACGCCAGTTCAACGACCGGCAGGCCGATGAACAAGGCGATGAGATAATGCAAGGGCATGGATGCGTCCGTTTATGAGTTGTCGCCGCCGTCGACGGGCGTCAATTCCAGGTTGGCCTCTTCCATGACGGACTGCTGCCACGCAGCCGCCAGGCGCGAAGCCTTGTCATTGGCGACACTGGCCTTGAGCTGGGCGATCAGGGACGGATCGGCGGTTGCACGGTCCGCGGCCACCTTGGAGGTGACATAGGCGAGAACATACTCGTTTTCCGTTGGGATCAGGTCAACCAGCGTGCCGGCGTTAAACAGCGCAGTGGCTCTCAGGATGTTTTGGCCCAGATCGTCCATTGGGGGCTCTTCCACGCTGAACGGACCGAGGGAATCGATTTCCAGGTTATACTTCTCGGCAGCAGACTCGAACGATGTGCCGGCTTTGAGGACGCTTTCGATGTCGGCGTGAACGGCTTCCGCCTTCTCGACATAGGCTTTTTCCGTGGCGGTCAGTTTGGCGGCGGCCATGGCATCCTTGGCCACGACGTCGTATTCCGGGAGGAACGACGGCATCTTGCCAGCGAGGGCCATCACATAGATGTTGTCCTTACCGACGACCGGGTCGCTGTAATAGTGCATTTCATCCTGTTGCAGGGTGAAGGCGGTCTGGGCAAAGCGCGCGGTGGGATCAATGCCGCGGACCGTGTCGGTGACCGCGAACGGCGGCGTGCTGGAAATGGTTTTTTCGGCTTCTTCGGCAATCTTGTCGAACGTGACATTCGGGGCGGAAAGCTTGGATACAAACATTCCGGCGGCGGCTGCGGCCTTCCGGCGGGCCAGGGCCGTGGCGACTTCGTCCACAATGGTGTCGTGTGCTTCGGCCAGCGACTGGTACTGGGGCTGGGCGCTTTCCTCGGTCCCTTCCACGATGAAGCGCTCCTTGTAGCTGTTGTAGTAGTTGGTGACATACTGCTCGGTCACTTCCGACGGATCCTTGAACTCCGCGACCGGGAATTCCACATAGCGGACCTTGACCTTGTCGGGGTAGATGAACTGGTTCGGATAGTTGTTGTAGTACGCCTTGGCATCGTCTTCCGTAACCTCCGGAGCCTTGGCCAGACTGCGCGGGAGGGTGGCATATTTCACGATAATCTTGTCGGCGTAGACATGGAAGGCGTGGTCGACTTCCGCGTCGGTGACCAATGCGCCCTGCACCGCTACGCGGGAGGCCTTGTCGATCAGCAGGTTTTCGCTGAGCATCGTTTCGAAGTCCGTGGGGGACATGCGCAGGCCGAGCTGGGGCACGATCTGGCTGAAGAAGCGGTCGTAGGCATTGCGGTCGAACATCCCGGTCTGCTGGTTGATGAACAGCGGCTGCTGGCGAATTGCACCGGCGATCTGTTCGTCGGTCACGGTCAGGTCCATCTGGTGTGCTTTCTTGAGTATGGCGAGGCGCTGCCAGGCATTCTGGGTCAGCAGCTGGTCGATCTGCTCATTGATGCTGATGGGCTGTCCGGTGCGCAGGATGGCCATCAGGTAGACGTTGCGGTAGGCTTGTCCGAATTCCTGACGGGTGACCTTCTTGCCGAAGAGTTTGCCGACAATCTCCTGCTTTTTCTCGGTCTGGTTGCGTTGCTTGCTGCTCTTGGCGCCGCTGTAGCTCCAAACGAATGCGACACTAATGAGGATCGCGAATACGATCCAAACGATCTTCGATTGGATGATCTTGTGAAACTTTGAAATCATCATAGCCATGGTGTTGTCCTCTCCCTTTCCAGTAGTTGTAAAAAGAACCCGCGAACAGTACAGATTGTGCCGAAACGGGTCAATCGGTATCTAAGGTGTTTCAGGCCTGCCGTTAAAGGATTTTCAGTTTGGGCATGTCCTGGATATCCACTGCGCCGACCACGCGGTTCTGCCGGTCGACCACGATCAGGTCGTCGATATTGTGCTTTTCGTAGATATTGAGGATTTCCAGTGCCAGCATGTCGCGGGTCAACGTGATCGGGTTTGCGGTCATCACGGTTTCCACGGGTTGTTCAACCAGGTTGGGCGTCGCGATCAGATGCCGCCGCAGGTCGCCGTCGGTCATGATCCCGGCCAAGGTGTTGTCGGCATTGACGATGGCCACGCATCCTGATTTGGCGCCGGTCATGGCCAAGAGGGCCTCGCGGACGGGTTGGCCGGCCTGCACCGTGGCGCACCGGGCGCCGGTGCGCATGACATCCTCGACACGCAGCAACAGGGTGCGGCCGATGGCGCCACCCGGGTGCAGCTTGGCGTAGTCCTCGATCTTGAAGCCGCGGGCATCGAGCAACACCATGGCCAGCGCATCGCCAAGTGCCAGCGTGGCCGTGGTGCTTGCGGTCGGGGCCATGTTGAACGGACAGGCCTCCTTATCGACCTTGACCGACACAATAATGTCGCTGTGCTGGGCCAGCGGGCTGTCCATTTCCCCGGTCAGCGCGATAATCGGCACGCCCTTGCGCTTGACCGGTTGCAACAGGGCAATCAACTCGTCGGAGGCACCCGAATAGCTCATGGCCAGCAGGATGTCGTGGTCGCCCAGGATCCCGAAATCGCCATGCATGGCCTCGATGGGGTGCATCACGACCGCCGGGGTTCCGGTGCTGGTAAGCGTGGCGGCAATCTTGTTGCCGATGTGCCAGTTCTTTCCAACGCCGGCCACGACTACCTTGCCGCCGCGAGCGATCGTTTCCAGTATGGCTTCGACGGCCTGGCTGAAGCCGCCGTCCAGATCGTTCTTTACGCGTTCCATGCCGGCGATTTCGATATCCAGCACGTCCCTGGCTTTCTGTAGATGGTCCAAAATGCGCTCCTGGGCTGTTTCCTTAGTTCGGCCGGAAACTACCGGATTTATTCCAGCCAATGGAATTTATTTATTCAAATAAAGGGAACGAACCTCTATGGTGGAGGCGTATTGAATTGGATCGGAGAATACCCATGGCGAAAGTCTCGAAACTTGGATACTGGATTGCAATCGCGGTGCTCGCAATGGGCCTGTGCTGGAGCCTGATCGTAAACATCGGCCTGATGGCCACGCTGTTTGCCGGATCATCGTCGGCCGCTGCGGATTATCCGGTCGACTCAGAGCCCTGTTTTGATGAAATCTGGTCGTCCGGCTACGGCGATGCCAAGGTGGTCCGGATCGATCTGGCGGGGGTTATCATGCGCGGCGGCCGCGAACGCCTGTTCGGTCGGGATCCCGACATGGTCGAGGGTGTGCTCTCCCAGATCAAGGCGGCCGAAATCGATCCGGACGTGCGGGCCATCATTCTCGACGTAGATTCTCCGGGCGGTGCCGTAACCCCGAGCGACGAAATCTATACCGCGCTGCAACGCTTCAAGAAGGCGGATGAAAACCGCAAGGTACTGGTCTTCATTCGCGACCTGGGGGCATCGGGCGCCTACTACGCGGCGATGGCCGGGGACTACATCATGGCCGAGCCCACCGCGATTGTCGGTTCGGTGGGCGTGATTATGCAATCGTTCAACATGAAGGAGCTGGGCGACAAGCTGGGCCTCAAATCCGTGACCATTGCCTCCGGGGAAAACAAGGATATGCTTAACCCGTTGGAGGAAGTGAACCCGCAACATGTTGCCATGCTGCAAAGTTTGGTGGACGACATGCAGGACCGCTTTGCCTCGATCGTGATGACCGCCCGGGGGCTCGACAGCCGGGAACTGCTCGATGGCCGGGTTTTCACCGCGCAAAAAGCCTGTGATCACGGATTGATCGACGAGATAGGCTATTGGCCGGATGCGGTGGAGCGCATGAAGAACATGCTGGATGAAGAGGAGTTGTACATTATCCGGTATGATGAGCCGATGGGCTTTTTGGATGCCCTGCTGGGCGCCAAAACCCCGACCGTCCCTGATTTGCGGGCGGTTGAATCGCCCCGTTTTTTGTTCCAGTGGAAGCCTTGATAAACCTAAACAGAATGTTTCTTTAGAAGGAGTGTTTTACCGATGAAGACCAAAATGCTGATTACCCTGCCCGCATTGCTTGTGCTCTGCGGATGCGAAACCTTGCAGTCTCCCCAGCAACGCCGGGAGGCCGCTGTCCGGCAACAAAACTCCGCCCGCATGCAGGAGGAGCGGATGTACAGGATACAGGGGCAGGTCGAGTCCGTTGAAGGGGAATTCGCCCGCCTGAACCAGGAAATCCTGCAGTTGCGCCAGCAGATCAATTCCTGCAACAGCCAGATTTCACAACTGAACAGCAACATGCAGGCCCTGCAGGCCAAGCAGGCGCGTGAAATACAGGAAACCCTCAAAACCGTTGAGCGGCTGCTGGCCAAGGCCACCACCTCGCGGTCGACATCCTCCTCCTCTTCGTCCTCCCACCAAGGTCCCGGACGGGAACATGTCGTGGACAAGGGACACACCCTCTCGGCCATTGCCGTGGCCTACGGCACGACCGTTGACGCCATCAAGAAGGCCAACAACCTGAAGAACGACAATATCTACGTCGGCCAGAAGCTGTTTATCCCGGAATAAGGTCGAAGGCCCTATGCGGAGCCCTCTTCATCGGCCGTCTCGGGGGGCCGCAGCTTCAGTTCCTTCAGGAAGTAGAGCTGCGTGTCGTATTTGGTCATGACGACCAGGGAGAGCGTCGCCAGAAACAGCGACAGAATGCTCATGTGCATCTGGTTGGCGAACGCCGTGATGAATATGCAGGCAATGCCGGTTAGGAAAAACCCTAGATAGACATTCCTGCGCAGGCGCACCGCCTTGATCCATTTTTCATTGGTTTCGGGGCTAAAAGCCTCTTCAAGGAAGCGATCATTGTTCAGGTCTTCGAGCTTAGGTAGATTCATTGCGGTCCCTTTTACTGGAAGTGGCGCGAACATAGGGGCTTGGGCGCGCCACTGCAACCCTCCTTACAAAAATTCTAGTGCGTGGGATTGAGGCCGGGATGGGCATGGGGTATCACTTGGGGATGGCGATGATCCCCAAGGAACAGATCGAGGAGATACGGACCCGCTGCAACATTGTTGAGGTGGTGGGCGCGTATTTGCCGCAGTTGCGCCGGCGGGGTTCCACCTACAAATGCAACTGTCCCTTCCATCAGGAAAAGACCCCTTCATTCACGGTCAACGATGCCCGCCAAATCTTCCACTGCTTTGGTTGCGGAGCCGGCGGCGATGTCTTCCGGTTTGTGATGGACTATGAAAAAGTCGATTTCGTCACGGCCGTCAACATCCTGGCCGAGCGCGTTGGTGTGGAAGTGGTCTACGAGGGTGGCCAGCCGGAAAAGAGCGGCAACAAGGATGTGCTCTACAAGTTGCACACCGATGCCGCCGCGTTCTATCACCGGATGTTACTGGACAGTCCGGATGGTGCCGATGCCCGCCGATATTTGGAGGAGCGCGACCTGCCGACGGACGTGGTGAAGGCGTTTCAGATCGGCTATGCGCCCAACGACTGGGAAGGGTTGATCACCCGTGCCATGAAGAAAGGCTACACCGCCGAACAGCTCGAAGCCGCTGGCTTGGCGGTTCCGTCCGACCGGGGTGGAAAAACCAGCTATTACGACCGCTTCCGCAACCGCATCATGTTTCCCATCTGCGATCAGCTCGGCCGCGTAATCGGCTTTAGCGGCCGCATCATGAACAAGGCGGAAAAGGGCGCGAAATACGTCAATAGCCCGGAAACGTTGCTTTTCCGTAAAAACCGGGTGCTCTATGCGTTCGACAAGGCCCGCAAGGCGATTGTCGACCACCGCCAGGCCATCGTGGTGGAAGGGCAGATCGATGCCATCCGCTGCCACCAGGCCGGGCTTGAGAACGTGGTGGCCTCGCAGGGCACGGCGCTGACCGAAAACCATGCCCGGCTTATCAAGCGGCATGCCGATGAAGTCATCCTCGTGCTCGACGCCGATGCCGCCGGCATCAAGGCTGCGCTGGGATCGTCCGAAATCTTCCTTGCCGCCGAGCTGGCCGTCCGGGTGGTCACCCTGCCGGAAGGAGAGGACCCGGATTCCCTGATTCGCAAGGAAGGCCCGGATGCCCTGCGTTCGCTGGTTGCTGCGGCACCGTCGGCGCTGGACTTCCTGATCGACTCAATCCAAAAGCAGGAAAACACGAAGACCGAAGCCGGCCGCATGCGCGTCGTGCAGGCGGTGCTAAACTATATTGCCCATTGTCCGTCCGCCGCGCGCCGCGATCCCATGGTTCACCACGCAGCCGACCGGTTGCATATTTCGCCGCTGGCCCTCAGCCAGGACCTTAAACGCGCACAACGGCAGCAACGCCCCGTGGAGCGGCGAACGACGGAGGCAAAGACCGCTCCGGTCCGCCAGAAAACCTATCCCCGGCAGGAAACCGCGCTGTTGGAACTGCTGGTTCACCACTACCACGAGGTCCATCCGATTGTGCACGATTTCCTGCCACCGCATCTATTGACCGATCCCGTCTGCCGGAAGCTGGTGGAAATCCTCATGCTGGATGCGCCGGAGACCCTGACCGAAGGGTTTCAGGAGTTTGACGAGGAAACGCAGAAGGTCATCTCCCGCGTGCAGGTGGAGGAATCGCGCGCGATCGATTCCGAAACGACGCCGGACGAACTCGCCCAGCGCTACATCCTTTTGTTCTGGAAGCGGCATCTTGAGCACGAGCAGTCGGTTCTTTCGAAGCGCACGGACCTTTCCAACGAGGACCGTTTCAAGGAGACCACCCGCTTGCGGCACGACATCCATGCGTTGTCCAAGGGGTGGAGCCAGGCGCGGCCCATGCTGGAGGCGCGGCTCCATTCGGATGTGGACTTTTAGGGAAAACGAGTGCGGCAGCTAGAAGGTAGACGCGACGAGGGCGTCGCTTCTACGTTTAGGCTACTGCACCACGATCATGTGCTGGCCGGAGCCGACGCCGTCCACGAACAGAACATCATCCTCGAGGACTGCCTTCACCGGTTCTCCGTCGAGCAGGACTGTGTGGGATGAGTTATCGATGCGCGGCACGCCGATCTTGGCCGTCATGTTTGCCGGAATCTCGACGCCCAGCATAAACTTACGGTCCTGTTGCTTGATGATGACGGTGATGGGGCCGCGGATGGTTGGGACAACGCCCTTCACATTCTTGAGCGAAGCAGGCTGGGGCTGGATCAGCGCTTTTTTGAAGCCCGGTTCAAGCGGGCGGACGCCGAGCAGGTAGCGCGAGATAATGTTGCCGGGTGCGGCGCCCCACGCATGGTTCCAATCCTGGTTGGGTTTGAATTCGTTGTCCCATGCTTCCATCGTGATGGTTGAGCCGCAGCGGATCATGTTGTACCAGCTGCGTTTTTCCTGCGAGGTCATCAGATCGAGCGCGGCCTGGGCTTCGCCGGCGTTGTACAATCCCTCCAGCAGATACTGCGCGCCGTAGACGCTGCATTTCATGTCGCGGGAAATAACGAAATCGGCCACCGATTTAACATGCTCCTCAGGCACAAGTCCAACGGCCAGCGGCAGCATGTTGGCGTGCAGGGCGGAATGGTTGGAGCCTTCGCCGTCAATGTATTTATCGTCGTCAAACAGCACTTCGTTGAAGCGTTGTTTCACGTGTGCCGCCTTCTCCCGGTAGGCGGTTGCATCGTTGGTCCGTCCGAGGGCTTCGGCCATCGCGGCCATTTGGTTTAGGTTGAGATAGTGGAACGAGTTGATGACGGTGTTGACCTCCCGGCGGTCGTAGCCATCGCGTTCGCCTTCCGGCCAGTCGACGATGTCGTTGCGGTTTTTCGGGCCGTCGGTTTTCAGCAGGCCGTCTTCGCGCGCGCGCTGTTCCAGCGTCTTGTGTGCCTTGAGCGTGTCATAGGTTTTTTCCAGCGAATCCGTGTTGCCGGTATACATCCAGTCGGCCCAGGCCATCATGACCGAATGCTGTTTCCATTCGGTGGGCCAGGTGGAATGCTTGAGCAGGTATTCGTGCGAGTAGCGCGCAATCGAAAAATCGCGGTCGACCGCATACCAGGAAAGCTGGTTGATGTAGGCGTCTGCCTCGTAGGGAATGCGCTCGCGGTCGCCATCCACAAAGACGCCGCAGAAGCTGGTGGCCTTCATGCTGTATTTGCACAGGTCCCAGACCTGGTTGAGGATGTCGTCGTCCGATTCGAAGCTGGCATCCGCTTCGTTGAAGGGGTAGTGCACGGCCACTTGCCGGACCATCGATTCCTTGATGGAGACCGGGCAGTTCTCGATTTCGACATAGCGGAACGGAGCAATCACGCCGATCTCGTCCGGAATCTTGATGGCGCCCGCGCCATAATTGGTGTTCCGCCCGTCCTTCGGCGGGTGGACGTCGACCTTGTTCTCCCCCTTGTTCAGGGCTTGATCAACCTTGTAGTAGCGGATGGTTCCACCTGGGGTGGTGTCGATCCCGTCCTTGTCGCCTTTTTCCCCAAAGTGGATGGTGATTTCCTCGTCGCTAAAGTTGGAAGGGATGTCGAGGCGCAGATAGCCGAACGCCACCTTGCCGAAGTCGATCAGGTATTTGTTGTTCTTGCGCGCGATGCTGAGGGGGGCGATTTCGGTTTGTTGCAGCGGATAGCGCGTGGCGGTAACGTTTCCATCGGGATAGCCGATGGAAAACCGCTGCACCGCCGACCAATCGCTTTCTTCGCCTTGGTTGGTCCACGTCTTGACCTTCCAGCATGCCTCTTGGCCGGGCTCCAATGTAGCACCGCCGTAGGGGACGTTGATGGATTGATCGGAGCCGACTTTTCCGCTATCCCACAGATCGGCTTTGCCCGGCGCCAGCAAGTCCGGAGTGCTGGCCACAACAACATGATAGGCCGACTGCAGGGCATCCTTCTTTTCGGAGGGGACAATCCATCCGAATTCCGGTGATGTATCGACCAGGTTTTCTACCTTCGGCCCCTGCAGGAGTTCAACTGTCATACCGGAGGGCACCGTCATGCCGGCACAGGCTGATTGGGCCAGGCACAAGGCGGTTCCGGTGATAATGGAGAGTGCGTGTGAAGGGTTCAGCATGGCATAACCTCGTTCATTGTTCTAAAATATGGACAGGATATCGTGGCATGAGATGCCGGCGGTCTCAACCGTTTATCCGCGTTCCGTTTAAAAAACATAGTTCACGCCACTGTATCCCTTGATCACATAATCCTTATCCACGATCGGGCTGTCGGTGGCCTTCGAATCCAGCCATTCCACGCCTGTGCTGCCGACAAAAAGCCAGTCCGTGGTTATTTCCAGGAACAGGACCACGCCTCCTTCCATCCCGATCGTATCGCCCGGTTCATAAGCGGGGCGGGTGGCCGTCGCCCGGCTCTGCGGTACTCCGTAGTCGTTCGCGGCCATGCGGTCGTCCAGCCAATTCAACGCAACCCGCGGGGAGATCCGAAGGAGGCCGAAGTGGAACGATTTGTCGGCGGCGGCCGACGCCGCAGTGCCGCCGATCCGGTTCAGCGCATCCGCGGAACCGCCCAGGGAAAGGTCGATGCCGCCCGGAAGCTCCACCTGCATGGCCAGTCCAGCCATGAAGGTGCTTTCGGCATCGCCCATTCCGGCAAGGTAGTCGCTCCCGTCCTCCTCGTAGGCGCCCATGCGATACTCCCCGGTCGCTGCCAGACGCCAGTGGCCGCTACCGGCCAGGCCGAACTGGGCTCGTGGTCCGAACCATTGCAACCGGTCACCAGTATAGGTTATGGCAGGAATAAAACGGTATATGCCGCCGTCATAATCCCTATAGGGGCTGCTTCGCCAGATCAGGCCGGGGCCGATGCCAAATCGGCCGCGCTTGCCGAGTGGGCGATACAGCGCGACGTCGAATTGCTTGATCTCGCCTTCATTCAGCGTGAAGGCCGCGCGTGCGTAGCTGGGAGGGCCCTTGGGGTGGTATTGATTTGAAAAGCCGAGGGGCTCGCGGGGGATACCGATGAAGTTCTTGTCGATCCGGTCGTTGCCGTTCGTGTCGTAATACGCGAGCAACGCGTATTCGCCGGGAGGAATATCCTTCAGTACATAGTCGCTTGGTTTGTCAAGGGGATGGGCTTCCGTGCGAATGGGATCGCGCAGGTCGCCGAAGGCATTGGGCGAGTCGAAGAGTTCCAGTACAAGGCGGCCTTCCTCCGGTGGGTTCTGCAGGCGGACAAGAACCTCGGCCCCGTGCGTGAATAGTGGAACGGGGGTGATCAGAACGGTCAATACTCGAAGGGCTATGGAACGGAAGCGCATCTTCCGTATAGTATATCAGCATGGTTGCGGACGGTACAAGATACGCGAGTATAAATCGCGAACGGTGCGAGGCATGGCCGCCTGCGGCGGGAGGCTAGAAGAACCCTTGCACAATACGGAAGTTCGCTGCATCTGCAGCGGGCATCATGACCACCGAGGTAAATTCGCCGGCCGTGTAGTCGATGTGGATGAAATCCGCATCGAGCCAACTTCCGGAAACAAGATTCGTGGAATATTGAATCTTGTAGTTCAGGGCATCCGTTCCAATGAATTGCATTCCAATATCAGTCAGGATATGGAATTGCGTAATGTAGACGATCGGCGGATTGACGATGTTCAGTTCGCCTGTCATGAACTCGTGAAATTGGCAGTTGTAGAACAACTGGTCGGGTGCATTGTTTGGCACGGAAAAGGTAACCGTGCCGGTTTGCGTTCCGTTTCCGGTCACCCCGTCGCTATACGTGTCGCCTGTTCCAGTTCCCTGGACGTCTTTGATCAAAAAGGGATGGTTGGGAGCGTTGACATTGAAGGTATAGGTGAAGCCTCGCACCAAGGTGAGATTCGGATTGTCGACACCGTTGATCGTATAGGCAATATTGCCATTGTTGACCACGCTGAATTGGTTGGTTGCAGCGAAGCCGGATAGGCAAAAACACAATGAAATATATAATATGAAATAATATCGAACATGAGTTCTCATGATCGTTTTCCTCCACGCGGACCGCTGTTTATTCCGGAATTGTTCCGCTATCACTAAACGCGGCTAATGTGTTTATCAACACCTAATGAGACCGATTTATGGCTCATATGTTCAAATCATGCGCCTTTTAGCCATGATTCCGCCATTGCATCGCCCAGCCGATCCCATTATAAAGCCCGCTGTTTTTCGCCGACCGGGTTCGGCGGCTTTTGTTTTATGGAAAGAAGGTTGTGAAAATGACATCGAAGGAAATCCGCCAGTCGTTTCTGGATTTTTTTGAATCGAAGCAGCACACGGTCGTGAAGTCGGCCAGTCTGATGCCCGATGCACCGAATCTGCTGTTCACCAACGCGGGGATGAACCAGTTCGTACCGATCTTCCTCGGCCAGGCCAACTGCCCGTATACGCCCGGCCGCGCCGCCGATACCCAGAAATGCATCCGCGCCGGCGGCAAGCACAACGACCTGGAGGACGTCGGGGCCGACACCTACCACCACACCTTTTTTGAAATGCTCGGAAACTGGTCCTTCGGTGACTATTTCAAGCAGGAGGCCATCGACTGGGCGTGGGAACTGCTCGTCAAGGTATGGGGTTTCCCGGAAGACCGCCTCTACGCCACCTACTTCGGCGGCGACGACAAATCCGAAGCCGACCTTGAAGCCAAGGAAATGTGGCTGAAATATCTTCCGGAAGAACGCGTCGTGCCCGGTAACCGCAAGGACAATTTCTGGATGATGGGCGACACCGGTCCCTGTGGCCCGTGTTCGGAAATCCATATCGACCTCACTCCCAACGGCGACGCCGGCGCAAAGATGGTAAATGCCGACAGCGCCGACCTGATTGAAATCTGGAACCTCGTCTTCATCCAGTTCAACGCCAATCCCGATGGTTCCTACTCGCCGCTTCCTGCCCAGCATGTCGACACCGGCATGGGCTTCGAGCGCGCCTGTTCGGTCATCCAATGCTCCAAGAACTTTACCGATTTTTCCGGCGTCATCTCCAACTATGAAACCGACGTATTCACGCCCATCTTCCGCAAACTGGAGGAGATGAGCGGCAAGAAATACACGAGCAAGATGAAGGACCCGGTCGATGTCGCCTTCCGCGTGATTGCCGACCACATCCGCTGCCTCTCCTTCGCCATCGCCGACGGGATCATTCCCGCCAACGACGGGCGCGGCTACGTACTGCGCCGCATCCTGCGCCGCGCTGTCCGTGTTGGCCGTAACCTCGGTTTCAAGGAGCCCTTCTTCTACAAGCTCGCCGAAACCGTAGCCGACAACTTTGGCGACGCCTTCCCCGAGCTGCGCACCAACCTCGACCGCGTCACCAAGAGCCTCAAGGCCGAGGAGGAATCCTTCAATCGCACCCTCGACCGCGGTATCGAATTGTTCGAGCAGGTTGCTGGCTCGCTGGATGGGGAAACCTTCCCGGCCGACGAGGCGTTCAAGCTCTACGACACCTTCGGCTTCCCGATCGACTTGACGGAAGTGATGGCCCGCGAGCGTGGCATTGCGGTCGACACCGCCGGTTTTGAAAAGCTGATGGACGAGCAGCGCGAACGTGCCCGCGCCGACTACAAGAACAAGAAGTCGGTCGTGATGGCCGAAGGCGGCGCTTTGGATGTCGAGCCGACCGAGTTTGTCGGCTATGACGCCGTAAAGTGCGAAACCGAAGTGCTCGAAGTGCTTGAATCCGGCGAAATCATTCTCAAGGAATCCCCGTTCTATCCCGAATCAGGCGGCCAGCTCGGCGACCAAGGCGAAATCAAAGGTGCCAACTTCAACTTCAAGGTTACCGATACGCAGAAAACACCCGAAGGCATCATCCTGCACGTCGGCGAACTCGAATTTGGCGAAGTTAAAAAGGGCGACCGGGCATTGGCCGCCGTTGAGCGCTACCGCCGCGGACAGTTCCGCCGCAACCATACCTCGACGCACCTGCTCAATGCCGCGTTGCGCCAAGTGGTTGATCCGACGATCAAGCAGGCCGGTTCGCTCGTCGCGCCCGGCTACCTCCGGTTCGACTTTAACTATTTCGAGGCACTCAAGCCCGAGCAACTGCGCAAGATCGAACAGATCGTGAACCACGAGATCATGCGAAACACCGAAGTGGCGACTACCGAAATGGCGCTGGCCGACGTCCAGAAGTCCGGCGACATCCAGGCCGTCTTCGACGACAAGTACGGGGAAAGCGTTCGCGTCGTGACGGTCGGCAATTTTAGCAAGGAACTCTGCGGTGGCACGCACGTCCAGTCGACCGGCGACATCGGCCAGTTCCGTATCCTT
>JBNLGU010000009.1:0-52235 GCA_050306215.1 Pontiella sp. | reverse complement strand
CGATTCGATGTATACCTTGGCCGCCTTGCACTTCACTTCGTCCAGCACCTCGTTGGCGAAGGCGAAGGTCAGCATGGAATGGCCGGTCGCCGGATCGATACCGCGCGTTTCAAGATAGTACAGCGCCTGCTCATCCAGCTGGCCAACGGTCGCCCCGTGGGTGCACTTAACGTCGTCCGCATAGATTTCAAGCTGAGGCAGCGTATTCACCTTGGCCGCCCGCGAAAGCAACAGGTTTTTGTTCGACTGGATCGCATCGGTTTGCTGCGCGTCCTGCTGCACGAGGATACGGCCGCAGAAGACGGCGCGGGCCTTATCGTCCAGGATGCCTTTGTAAAGTTCGTGGCTGTTGCATTTCGGCACGGCGTGATCCATGAACATATGCGTATCGAACAGCTGCTGTTCCTTCAACAGGTAGAGCCCGTTGCAAATTGCTTCGCCGCCCTCCCCCGTCAGCTTTCCACGGATATCGTTCCGTCCCAGCTTGGAGCCGATCGTAACGGCATGGTTGCTGAAAACGGCATTTGCTCCAACGCGGGCTTCCAAGGTTTGGAAATGGTATGCCGCCGCGCTTTCGCGCTGCACCTTGTAATGGTCGACGTTTCCGCCATCGGCCACGAACACCTCGGTGACGGCATTAGTCCAGTAGTTCTTTTCCGTCTCGCCAATATACTCTTCAACGACCGTCACCTTTGAATTCGCGCCGCAGGAAACGAGGTTACGCAGATGGAAGGCAGCTCCTTCCGCGTCGGCCAGATAGATTAGGTGGATGGTCTCTTCCAATTCGATGCCATCGAGCAGTTCGATGAACGCGCCGTCCGAAAAATAGGCCGTGTTGGCGGAGACAAAGGCGCTCTGGGAATCGGCCAGCGTGCCGAGCCGTTGATCGACACGATCCATGATGGATCCGATGCAGACCCCTTCGGGCAGGTTTTCGAAGTTCGACTTCGCGCGGGACAGCTTGCCGTTTTCAAACACCACGACAATCTTGCCCAGAGCTTCGTAGCCAACCTCGGCCGGTTTCCATTCCGCGCCGAATTCAGCCTTCGCCACGGGCGAGACATCGGTAAAGCGCCACAGTTCCTCCTTCGTTGTCGGGAACCCGCGTTCCTTGAAGGTTGTTTCGGCCTTTTGTCTTAGTTCTTTTATATCCATGATCTCATTCCACAATTTATGGAGCCACCAGAAGGCGGTGCCACAAACCATTCTACGCTTCTTCGCTGCCCCAGTATGCGTATCCTTCGCTCTCCAGTTCAAGCGCCAGATCCTTGCCGCCGGACTTAACAATCTGTCCCTGAACCAGCACGTGAACGAAGTCTGGTACGATATAGTCGAGCAAGCGCTGGTAATGCGTGATCACAAGGAATCCCCGGTCCGGACTGCGCAAGGCATTGACGCCGTCGGCCACAATCTTGAGCGCATCGATATCGAGACCGGAGTCCGTTTCGTCGAGAATGCCGAGCTTGGGCTCAAGCATCGCCATTTGGAAAATTTCGTTGCGCTTCTTTTCTCCTCCGGAAAAACCGGAATTGACGGCGCGCTCCAGCAGGTCGCCACGGATCTTTACGACCTTTTTCTTGTCCTCGACAAAATCAAGGAAATCCATGGCGTCCAACTCGTCCTTCCCCTGGTATTTGCGAACCGCGTTCACGGCGGCCTTCAGGAAATACATGTTGCTGATGCCGGGAATCTCCACGGGATATTGGAATGCGAGGAACATGCCCGCGCAGGCCCGTTCGTGGGCCGCCAGATCGTCGATGTCCTGCCCATCGAACAGCACCTGCCCCTTGGTTTTTTCGTAGGCTTCGTTACCGGCCAGCACATTCGAAAGCGTGCTTTTTCCGGAGCCGTTCGGACCCATGATGGCGTGTATTTCGCCGGGCTTGATCGTCAGGTTGATCCCCTTGAGGATTGGCTTGTCCGCCACGCTGGCGTGAAGGTCTTTTATTTCTAGTAATGCCATTTGTTGTATCTCCAATTACAAATTATCCAACGGATCCTTCCAAACTGATTCCCAGAAGCTTCTGCGCTTCGACGGCGAACTCCATCGGTAGCTCGCGGAAGACTTCTTTGCAGAAACCATTCACGATCATGTTCACGGCCTCTTCGGTATCGAGCCCGCGCTGGTTGCAGTAGAAAATCTGATCCTCGCCAATCTTCGTGGTCGTGGCTTCGTGTTCCACCTGCGCCGTCGGATTGTTCACGTCGATATACGGGAACGTATGCGCCCCGCAGCGGTCGCCGATCAGCATCGAATCGCACTGCGAAAAGTTGCGGGCGTTTTCGGCCGTTTCCTGGATGCGCACCAGACCGCGATAGGTGTTTTGCGCCTTGCCGGCGGAGATGCCCTTGCTCACGATCGTACTCTTCGTGTTTTTCCCGATGTGGATCATCTTCGTGCCGGTGTCGGCCTGCTGCATGTTGTTGGTGACGGCGACGGAGTAGAACTCGCCGACCGAGTTGTCGCCCTTGAGTACGCAGCTCGGATACTTCCAGGTGATCGCCGAACCGGTTTCCACCTGCGTCCACGAAATCTTGGAATTGTCTCCACGGCAATGGCCGCGCTTGGTGACGAAGTTGTAGATGCCGCCCTTGCCGTCCTTGTCGCCAGGATACCAGTTCTGGACGGTGGAATACTTGATCTGCGCATCCTTGTGGGCGATCAGCTCGACCACGGCCGCGTGCAATTGGTTTTCATCGCGCTGCGGTGCGGTGCAACCTTCGAGGTAGCTGACGTAGGCGCCCTCGTCGGCAATCAGCAACGTGCGCTCGAACTGGCCGGTATTGGCGGCGTTGATCCGGAAATAGGTGGAGAGCTCCATCGGACAGCGTACGCCGGGCGGCACGTAGCAGAACGAGCCATCGGAAAACACGGCCGAGTTGAGCGTGGCGAAATAGTTGTCCTTATAAGGTACGACCGTACCGAGGTATTTTTTCACCAGCTCGGGATGATCCTTAACCGCTTCCGAGAACGAACAGAAAATGATGCCCATATCGTTGAGCTTGCCCTTGAAGGTCGTGGCCACGGATACGGAGTCGAAAACGGCATCGACCGCCACCACGCCGGCCAGCACTTCCTGCTCGCGCAACGGAATGCCCAGCTTCTCGTAGGTTTCCAGCAACTCGGGATCAACCTCGTCCAGACTCTTCGGCCCTTCGATCTTCTGTTTCGGTGCCGAGTAGTAGCTGACCGCCTGGTAATCGATCGGCGGGAACTCCACCTTGGCCCACGTAGGTTGCTCCAGCGTAGTCCAGTGGTGGTACGCCTTGACCCGCCATTCCGTGAGCCATTCGGGCTCGTTCTTGCGCTTGGAAATCTCGCGAACGATCTCCTCGCTCAAGCCCGGGGGCAGACTATCAGCTTCGATATCGGTGACGAAGCCGTACTTGTATTCCTTCTCGGCAATTTCATCGAATGATTTTTCGTTTTCAATCTTCATGCTAAAACCTGTGGATGGAGCGGCAACGTGGTTGCCACTGTGAACATTGCGTCGTGTGGGTCGTTCTAGCTGTTGGCCATATCGGCAAGCGTCAGCTTGGCCAAGGCTCCGATGACCGCGCCGTTAACCTGTTGCCAGCTCGGACTCACGGGACAGTTGCGATCGCAACCTTCGGCGCTGGAACAGTCCGTGATCGCCACAGGCCCTTCGACCGCTTCGATAATTTCGGCCGCCGAAATGAGTTCGGCCGGCTTGGCCAGGGAATAGCCGCCCTTGCTACCTTGGTGCGACTGAAGAATGCCGCCTTGCGTCAGGATTTTCAGAACCTTGCTGACCGTCGGCAAAGGAATGCCTATCGAGGCGGACAAATCCTTTGCATTGTGCAGCATTCCCCCCTCTTGATTGGCCATGTGTGCCAGCAAGATGAAACCGTAATCGGTGATTTTTGTTATTTTCAGCATACGTTGCGCCTTTTAATACCAGACCTATTTGGTCTTAATTCGATTCCACCGTATCAGAAGCATCGGAGCGCGCAAGCATATAATACCAGTTCTGGTCCTATTTAGAATGGGTATCAAAACGACCGGGCATGAAGTCCGCGAAACCGATGTATTACACACGGGTTAAAGCGTATCAAGCGGGATGCGTTCCATCGGCCTCTGCGCGCTTGGCTTCGTCCCAAAAGGCGTCGAGCTCCGTCAGTGTGAAGTCCTTGAAATCCTTGCCTGTTGCATGCACCTGCTCCTCTACTCGCTGGAAGCGGCTCACAAATTTCTTGATGTTGTGGTTGAGCAGTTCTTCGGGATTGTGCCCCAGAAAGCGGCTTATGTTGACGACGGAGAACAGGAGATCCCCTAGCTCGCCGCGGATATCTGACGCATGTTCCCGGTTGATCGCATCCTTCAACTCGTCGATTTCCTCATGCAGCTTGGCAAACACATCGTCGATATGCTCCCAGTCAAAACCGGCACGGGCCGCCCGTTTCTGGATTTGGTGCGCCTTTTGCAGCGCCGGTAGATGCTTTGGAATTCCGGAAACGATGGAAGCCGGCTTGTCGCCCTCCTGCTTCTCGGCCTTCTTAATGGCATCCCAGTTTTGGAGGACCTCCCCGGTGCTGGACACCTGCACCTCGCCGAATACGTGCGGATGGCGGCGTTCCAGTTTGTCGACAATCGCATCGGCCACGTCGGAGAATTCAAAGTGTCCCCCCTCCTGGCTGATCTGCGAATGGAAGACCACCTGGAGCAGCAGGTCGCCCAATTCCTCTTCGAGATGCGAAACGTTGCCGCTCTCGATGGCATCAATAACCTCGTAGGCCTCTTCGATGAGGTCGGACTTCAGCGATTCATGCGTTTGTTCGCGATCCCACGGACAACCGTCCGGTGCGCGCAACCTGCGCATTACTTCCAGCAAACGTTCGATGGATTGGGCTGCTTTCGATGTCATTCGGCTCCTCCATTCAAAACCAAAAAAAAGCGTCCCCATTGGGACGCCTTGTTCGACAACGCCTACCGCTACATGCGCAGCGTCATGTCCAGAATCGTATCCGGCTTTTCATCGGACAGCGAGTCGAGCACCAGCACCGCCCCGCCGAAATCCTGGAATCCGGTATAGGCATCGGGCACGACCACGCAGGCGGCACCGGCCGTCAACGCGCCCTTGCAGGCAACCTGCGAGGAAACCACAGCCACCAGCGTGACATGCTCCTTGTTGCACTGCTTGAGCATCTTGAGCCAGTCGTCGGCCCGCGGGAAGGAATCCTTGACCTCTTCGGGAATAACCAACTCAACGCCCAATGCATCGAGACCCAGCTTGGCCATCAACTTCTTGGCGAGTTCCTGCGACAGGGCAGTGAAGGCCAGCACCGGAATATTGCGCGCCTGCGTTGCCTTGATCAGGGCCGCCAGCCCCTTGTCGAGTTCTGCGCCGTTTTCACAGTATTCAGCAACCGTCTTATCGACTTCGTTCACGGCTTTTTCGATGGCATCGGCCTTCTTGCCTGCCAGCTTGAGCACGTCGGTAATGGCCGTACGATGCAACGGCGACATGCCGGAGCGAGAGAACAGAACCGGAGTCAGCTCCACACCCTTGTTGGAAACCGCACTCTTGATGGACTCGAATTCAACATCCCGCGTCTTGGCTGCAACGTATTCCAGCTCAAAAATAAGTGCATGGGTTGCGCGGGCTTTTTTCTCCGTATTCACGTCGTTACTCATAAGATGAATGCTCCTTTAAACAGCTTCTTTCCTGAAAAATGAGGGCGTAGTGTATGTAGCTTGCGGAACAAGGTCAAGTACAGGTTTACCCCCCGGGAAGGGCTTGAAAAGCCCGGCATTCCAACCGTGGCCATTCCATGCCCACCCCGACCTCCGATCGCAGGTCCGGCGCACCTGGACCAAGCAAGAACGTGATTATCATTATTTATTATACTTTTCTTTTTATTATATATTTTGTTTATTCGTGCTTTCTTATCCCAATACACGGCATCCGAATGGCATTGCATACAACAAGGGAGGGCTGATCAGATGTTTGGACCGAAGGGCAATAGACACGGATTATTGATTCATCGCATGCAAGCGGCAACCTGTGCCGCAACCGTTGCAGCATTCTTCGCAACCCCACCCATCTTTGCGGCGTTCAGCAAGGTTCCCGGCATCGACGACCCGCGCATCAAACAGGTTGCGGTTTCCCCCAAAGATCCCAGGATCATTGCCGCGTCCTCGGAAAACACCCTCTACCTGAGCAGGGATGGCGGACGACATTTCGCAAAAACCGCCGTGCTCAAGGACGAACAGATCAACTATCTATTCATGGACCGCGACCTGCCGGATACCGTTTACGTAGCCGGCACACGGAACGGCTACATGGCCGGCACGTCCACCGAGCGGATCTTTACCGCCCGCGAAAACGAAGAACTTCATTTCATCGTCCGCCACGCGGACCAGCTTTACGCCGGCACCTCGGAGGGGCTCTACCGGGCGGACCATGCGCTGCAAAACTGGAAGCCCGTTCCCGGTCTCCGCAACAGGGCCACCTATTCCATGGAAACCGCCGGCCGCGACGGCTACCTCGCCTGCGAAGATGGCGTTTATCGCTACCGTGCCGACCAACCGCCCGAACGGCTATTCACCACCCCCGGCAACCACGACAGCGGCACACTGCGGCCCAACCTGGTTCGGATTGACCCCATGTCGCCGGCGCAGCTGTGGCTTTGCACCAGCAAGGGGGTCTATTCCTCCAGCGACCGGGGAATGACCTGGACCAAGTTCTACATCTCCGGCACAGGTAACGGAGCGGTCAATTGCCTCGCGCAGTTTTCCCTCGATGGCAACCACTTCTACCTGTGTGGCGAGGCCGGCTTTTTCAAGGTCAACACCAACACAGGGGAAGCTCGGGCTTTGTTCGAAGGTCTGGCCAGCACCAAGATCCATTGGGTCGACCTCACCCCTTCCGGCGATATCTACCTGGCTACCGACCAGGGACTGTACCGTCAAGACAGCGCCGCCTTGCTCGCAAGCACGGCCAAAACCGGCAGCCTGAACGACATCCTGAAGGGGGAACCCTCCATTCACGATGTGCAGGAAGCCGCCATGCGCTACAATTCCGTGCATCCGGATAAAACCGGCCGATGGAGAAAGCGTTTGAAATACCGGGCCCTGATGCCCCGGCTCAGCGTAGATTACGACAAAACCATTGGGTCCAGCTTTACCAGCTCGGGCTACTACTACGCACAAGGCCCCTACGACTGGGGTGTATCCTTGACCTGGGATCTGGATGAGCTGATCTGGAACTCCTACGAGGACGATATCGATAACCGCACCAAGCTCACCACGCAGCTACGCATGGATATCCTCGACGAGGTCAACCGACTCTACTTCGAACGGCTGCGCCTCAAGCACGAAATTGCGGTTGAACGCTCGGGCATGGCCGACACCACGATGAAGGAACTTCGACTCTACGAGTTGACGGCCACGCTCGACGGCTATACCGGAGGGCTCTACACCCGCCAGGCACATTCGCCGCAATCAGCGAGCCGGTATTGGTAAAGATCGACCGTCTTTCCTGTTTTCAACCGTGCCGAATTCCCCTATACACACCGCACGTCCAGAAAGGGAAAGCATGCCGATTTTTGAGTATAAGTGCAGGAAGTGCGGAGCCACCTTCGAAAAGCTGGTGTCCAGCGCCGAGGCCAAGGTTACCTGCGAACATTGCGCCTCGAAACAGGTTGAAAAGCTGCTCTCCACTTTCAGCGCGAGCATGGCGTCCACCAAGCAGGCGCCCTGTTCGAGCGGCGGCTGCCCCACCAGCGGAATGGCGGGCACCGGATGCTCCGGTGGCGGCTGCCCCTTTTCCTGAGCCATACCAGAAAGAAGATTTCAATGTTTAATATTTCGCAATACCTCAAAGACAAACAGGCCGTGGTCGACCTTGCACTGGATGACTGCCTCCCCATGGAAACCACCCGCCCCACCCTGCTGCACAAAGCCATGCGTTACTGCGTGCTCAATGGAGGCAAGCGCATCCGTCCAATCCTCGCCATTGCCGCCGCCGAACCCTTCGGAAAGGCAGCGCGCGACGTTATCTCCCCCGCTATTGCCATCGAGCTGTTCCACTGCTCCACCCTGATCCACGATGATCTGCCCTGCATGGATGACGACGATCTCCGGCGCGGAATGCAGACCTGCCACATTAAGTTCGGCGAGGCCAACGCGGTTTTAGCCGGTGACGCCTTGATGATCCACGCCTTTCAACTACTGGCCGAATACGGCAATTCCAATCTGGCCCTTGAACTCGCAAGGGCTGCCGGTTCGCAGGGGGTCATTGCAGGACAGGTCGAGGATCTCGCCGCCGAAGACCAGCCGCCAAACGCCGACCTCGTGGAATTCATCCACCTGAACAAGACGGCAGTGCTCATCCGCGCAGCTGTGCGAATGGGCGCCATCGCGGGCGGCGCGACCGCAGAGGAACTAGAAAACCTAAGCATCTTCGGCGAAAAGATCGGTCTCGCCTTCCAGATCGAAGACGACATTCTGGATGAAACATCGACAGACGAGGTACTCGGAAAGCACGCGGGCGCGGATGCGGAGCACCATAAGATGACATACCCCGCCGTGCATGGCATGGACGCAGCCAAAGCCAAGGTTCGTGAATTGACGACCGACGCCGTTGCGGCCCTCAATGTTCTTACCCTCGATACAACGGCGCTGCGATGCATTGCCGAATATCTCATGCAACGCGAGTATTGACGCCACCTCACAACACGCCCTCCGAGTGGAAGGCCGCGGTGTCGATGTCCGTACATCGAGGCCGATGCCCCCAACAAAAAAAGCCCGTCACGAGGACGGGCTTCTTTGTTTGCAACGATGGCCGGTTTACATGATTTCGCCGAGCGACTTCATGAACTTCCAGCGCTTCGCGGCATCCTTTTCGGCGGCGGCAAAGAGCGCTTCCGCTTCCTTGGGGGCCGTCTTCATGAGCGTCGTGTAGCGGCGTTCATTTCGGATAAAGCCCTGGAAATCGCCGGTCGGATCCTTGGCATCCCACGTGAACCGCTTGCCTTCTTCCCCTTCCGGATTGAAGCGGTACAGCGGCCAGTAGCCACATTCCACCGCATTCTTCGCGATGGACTGGGTTTCCATCATGTTGATGCCGTGTGCAATGCACGGAGCATAGGCGATGATGATGGACGGACCGTTGTAGGCCACGGCTTCCTGGATGGCTTTCTGCGTCTGCATGCGGTTGGCACCCATGGAGATCTGGGCTACGTAGACCGTTCCGTAGCTCATGCACATGAAGCCGAGGTTTTTCTTGCCGGCGCGCTTGCCGGCGGTGGCAAACTTGGCCACCGCACCGATCGGCGTGGATTTGGAAGCCTGTCCGCCCGTGTTGGAATACACTTCGGTATCGACAACAAAGATGTTGACGTTCTTACCGGAAGCCACCACGTGGTCAATGCCACCGTAGCCGATGTCGTAGGCCCAGCCGTCGCCACCGAAGATCCATACGGCCTTGTCGACGAAGTAGTCCTGTAACTCCTTCACCTTGCGAACGACCGGCGCGGCCTCGGCGGAGGCTTCGGCCAGCGCGGACGGCAGCAGCATCTTGACCGCGTTCTGGGCGGCGATGCCTTCGTCGGTAATGACGTTGTCGCCGCAAATTTCCAGCGCCTTGTTCAGGGCGGCGGTCAGGTCAGCGGTGGTTCCGATTTCCAGCAGCTTGGCCACGGCTTGGCGCAGCAGGGCGCGGTTGTTGTCGACCGCCAGACGGAAGCCCAGACCATATTCGGCATTGTCTTCGAACAGTGAGTTGGCCCAGGACGGTCCGCGACCTTCCTTGGACTTCGCATACGGCACTGTCGGGAAGGTTCCGCCATAGATCGAGGAGCAACCGGTGGCGTTGGCCACGATCATGTGCTCGCCGCAGATCTGGGTGACCAGCTTCACGTACGGGGTTTCGCCGCAACCGGCGCAGGCACCGGAGAACTCGAACAACGGCTTCTTGAACTGCAAGCCCTTGACCGTGGAGGGGTTGGCTCCGTCAAGCACGTTGTCGGGCAGGTTTTCGAAGAAGGTGGTGTTGTCCACTTCGCCCACTTCGCGCTCGGCGTCGAGGGTGGTGAATTCCAGCGCCTTGGTCTTCGCCGGGCAGGTTTCCACGCAGACGCCGCAACCGGTGCAGTCCTCGATGTAGACCTGGATCTTATAGTCTAGATCCTTGTCGTTCTTGGTCTTGGACTTGACCGTGTTGAAGGTCGAAGGCGCACTTGCCAGCTCGACCGGATCAATCTGCTTTGCACGGATGACGGCATGCGGGCAGGCCATGACGCACTGGTTGCACTGGATGCAGTTTTCGCTGAGCCATTTCGGGACACGCGGGCCGATGCAGCGCTTTTCGATCTTGGACGTGTTGGTGGGAAGCGATCCGTCGAAGGTCATCTTCGACACCGGAACGTCGTCGCCCTTCATCATCATGACCGGCCCAATCACACCCTTCATGAAGCCGCAGGCGTCGGCCGGAAGCAGGTCAGGCAGGACATAGGATTCGGTGATCGTGGTCGGAACTTCGACCTTCTCGATAGCGGAGATGGCGGCATCGATGGCCTTCCAGTTCATTTCGACAATGTCCATGCCCTTCTTTTCGAAGGTCTTTTTGGCATAGTCCTTAATGAGCTGGATCGCTTCGGCCTCGGGCAACACGCCAGACAGTTTGAAATAGACCGTCTGCATCACCGTATTAATACGGCCGCCCAGACCGACATCCATCGCGATCTGCAACGCGTTGACGTTGTAGAAGTTGATCTTGCGGTCGATGATGATCTGCTGTTCTTCCTTCGTGAGGTGGTTGAACACTTCCGCGGTCGGGATTTCCGAGTTGAGCACAAACGTACCACCTTCCTTGATCGCGCTGAGCATGTCGTAGCGACCAATGTAGGAGACGTTGTGGCAGGCCACGTAGCCGGCGTTGTCGATCAGGTACGGATAGTTGACCGCGCTGTCGCCGAAGCGCAGGTGGGAAACCGTTACGCCGCCCGACTTCTTGGAGTCGTAGACAAAGTAGGCCTGTGCGGTCATATCGGTGTTGTCGCCGATAATCTTGATGGTGTTCTTGCAGGCACCGACGGTACCGTCCGAACCGAAGCCCCAGAAGATCGAGCTTTTCACGTCGTCCGGCTCAATGCCGAGCACACCGCCCACCGGAATGGAGAGGTTGGTGACGTCGTCGTTGATACCGACCGTAAAGCCGTGCCAGGCACCGTTGTCGGCGTGGTCGTAGACCGCCTTGACCATGGCCGGCGTGAATTCCTTGGAGGAAAGGCCGTAACGGCCGCCGATAATGCTGACATCGCGATTTTTCAGGGCCGTTGACACGTCGAGGAAGAGCGGTTCGCCGATGGCACCTGGCTCCTTGGTGCGGTCAAGAACGATAATCTTCTTGGCCGATTCCGGAATGCAGGAGGCAAAGGCCTTGGCCGAGAACGGACGGTAGAGGCGAACCTTCAGCAGGCCGAGCTTTTCGCCGTTGGCGTTGAGCTTTTCGATGGTCTGCTCGATGGTGTCGCAGGCCGAACCCATGGCAATGACGACCTTTTCGGCATCGGCAGCGCCGACATAGTCGAACAGCTTGTATTTGCGGCCAAACTTGGCGGCAAACTTGTCCATGTATTCCTGCACGATTTCCGGCAGGGCGTCATAGTATTTGTTGCAGGTTTCGCGACCCTGGAAGTATACGTCGGGATTCTGCGCCGCCACCTTGATGTAGGGTTTTTCCGGGCGGAGGGCACGGTTACGGAAACGCTCGATGTATTCCGGCTCGACCAGCTCGTTGATATCTTCGTAGTCGATCCATTCCACCTTCTGCAGCTCGTGCGAGGTACGGAAACCGTCGAAGAAGTTCAGGAAAGGAACCTGCCCCTTGAGGGTGGCGAGGTGCGCAATCACCGCGAGGTCCATGGTTTCTTGGATGCCGTTGGCCGACATCATGGCAAAACCGGTGTTGCGGACCGACATCACGTCGGAATGGTCGCCGAAGATGGAGAGCGACTGCGCGGCCAGTGAACGGGCGGACACGTGGAATACGGTCGGCAGCATTTCGCCGGCAATCTTGTACATGTTCGGGATCATCAGCAGCAGACCCTGCGATGCCGTGAAGGTCGTGGTGAGCGCCCCGGCGCTCAGCGAACCGTGAACCGCACCGGCCGCACCGGCTTCGGACTGCATTTCGACCACGTCCACCGGCTTGCCGAATAGATTATTCTTGCCTTGGCAGGCCCAATCTTCCGAATATTCGCCCATGTTCGAAGAAGGCGTAATCGGATAGATGGCCGCGACGTCGGAAAAAGCATACGCAATGTGCGCTGCCGCGGTATTACCATCAATAGTGACCATTTTTTTGCTCATGTAAGTCTACTCCTTATTTAAGCATCCCTGATTAGTTAAAAAGTACGAAAATCACACCTGTTTCGGACTTTGATCCCCGGTTTCGTCCGGGAAATTTCGAAATATCCACAGAACATGGCCAAAATGGAAGTTTTTTTAATGTAAAATTTTACGAATATTCCGCATAAACAGCCTATTTAGACACAGTTGCAACACTAGTTTTAACAAAAAAAGCCCCTGTCCGGGGCTTTCGATTTAGATAAGTGCATTGGCTAGAAGGATGAAGGGGTATTCAACAAGGGGTCGCTGACCGTGACATTCCTCGCCGATTCATCCTTAGCCAATGCAAAAACTACGTGGTCCGACGAGTCCGTGGCAACCGTGACAATCTTGGTTTTGTAGCCCGTCAGATGCAGTTCGTAGGTGCGTTCACCACGAACTCGTTGTTCAAAGGGGGTTGTACCGATCAATTCAGCACCACCGGGGCGGTAGACTTCCGCGCCGGACGGCTCGCTATCGATCAGGATGGTTTTTTCGTTGGCGGCCAACGATTTCACCAGCGGTACCGTTACATCGGAGCTGGCGTTCGGCGAAAGCATGAAGGCCTTGATGTCGTAGCCCGCCTTATGGATCTCGAAGGCCGTATCCTTTTCAATAAGCACTTCGATCGGGGTGGCACCCACCAATTCAATGCCGCCGGAGCGGTAGAGTTGTGCGCCGGACGGATCGCTTTGGATCGTCACATAGGGCTTGGGCTGGAGCGCAACCTCCACAACGCGCGGGGATTCGGGCGCAAGCGTGATCTTCTTGGGATAGTAGCGATCCGCTTTGATCTCGATCTCCATATCTTCGGTAACGAGCTGGCGGAACGGGGTCTGGCCAAGGGTAACGCCACGATGGACGATGTAGGCCCCGGTAGGCTCGGTGTGGACCAGGATGATCGGTTCGCGTTCCAGTTCGATCACCACCGGGCTTTCAGATTCCTCGTTGAGGGTAAACTGCTGCGAGTAATACCCATCCTTGCGAATTTCAAAGGTGCGTTCTTCGCTGGCCGGGATTGAAAGCGGTGTATTGCCGAGATTGTTACCATCAAGATCGAAGATCATGGCATTCTTCGGCTTGGTGACCACCATTACGGCATCATCACGATCCAGCGTAATGGTGATATGGTCTTCCGGATCTTCCGGCACCGTAAAGGTCTGGGCGGCGTAGCCCAGAGAGCGGACTTCGAACGTGCGGTACGGCTTATCGTAGTCCATTCGGTACGGTGTGCGGCCCACGCGCCCCTCCCCTTCGACATAGAGGTCGGCGCCATCCGGCTCGGAAAGGATCAAAACCCGGTCGCGGCGGCGAAGTTCAACCACGGTGCCCTGCGGATCAGTGGGCGATACAACCAGCGACTGGGAAAAATAGCCGTCCTTGCGAACGATCAGTTCCTTGTCCATTGCGATCAGGTTGACGGAGACCGGCGTGGTTCCGATCAGCTTGTCCTTATCCTTATAATAGACCTTGGCTCCAGGAGGAACGCTGGAAACGGTTACCGGAGCGCAGCCGGACAGGCTTGAAATAACGGCCAGACCTAGCACCATGCAAATTTTAGCGATTACCTTGTTCATCATTTACCATACCCCTTAGGTTTACTTCTAAATGTCATCAAATGAATGAGCAGTCTATAAGCAGGTGCCATACCAGATTCCGGAACCAGCCGAATTTCGCGGTTTTTCGATTTGGTTTCTTCGGTGGGAATACCTATTGACGCATTCTGATAAAACCCAGTAACTTCCCCCGATGAATTACCAGACACAAGGTCTGCCCCGATTCGGCTTGGCACTCCATCCACTCCGGACCGGTGCGATGCCGACCACACCCCTTTACCCATGAACTCGACAACCATCCATTTTGATAATGCCAGCGAGGCCCGCGAAGTCGGGGCTGTCCTCGAAGGTTTGGTCGACCGCATCGAAAAAGGATTCGGACTGGAACTCGTTTTACGCGACCACACCGTGATCATCAACGGCCCGGCCGAAACCTGCGAACGTGTGGCCGGCTTCGTCGAGAACCTGCGCAAAGCCCGGAACCATACCCGGCTGGACGCCCAGTCCAGCGGATACGCCTTCGATGCCTTCGAGCGCGGCGAAAGCAATGTCTTCGAAAAGCTCGCCAGCATCCGCGTTGATGTTGGCCCGAGAAAACCGTCCATCTTCCCCAAGACGCTGGGCCAGCAGATCTATCTCGATGCCATGTTGAAAAACCCGGTTACCTTTGGCATTGGCCCGGCTGGCACCGGAAAAACCTACCTAGCCATGGCAATGGCCGTTTCCGCCCTGCTCAAGGAGGAAATCAGCCGCATCATTCTCACCCGTCCCGCCATTGAGGCCGGCGAGAACCTCGGCTTCCTGCCCGGCGACCTCCAGCAAAAAGTGGCTCCGTACCTGCGCCCGCTTTACGACGCGCTCTACGACATGTTGCCGGCCGAAACCATCGAAAGCCATATTGAACGCGGCATCATCGAAGTCGCCCCCCTCGCCTATATGCGCGGCCGCACGCTGAACCATGCCTTTGTGATTCTCGACGAGGCCCAGAATACGACACCCCAGCAAATGCTCATGTTCCTGACCCGTCTGGGGTTTGATTCCAAATGTGCAATTACCGGCGACCTTACCCAGGTCGACCTGCCCAAGAGCAGCACGTCCGGCCTCAAGGAGGCCCGCACGATCCTGGGCAATATAAGTGGGTTGGAAATCATCGAGCTTTCCGAGCGCGATGTGGTACGACATCCGCTGGTACAGAAGATTATCGAAGCTTATCGCGAAAAACGGACAACCTGATCCCCGGAATGGAGAGATCCGCATGAAGAAAAAGACGTCCAAAAAGAAACAAAAGGGCATAGCCGAGCGCAAGATCGACACGAAGCGGCGCAGGGACATTCCCTACAAGGCCCTCGGCCTTGGCATCATTCTCTGGCTGCTCACCACCTGGCTGTTCTTCGGTCGCGGCATCGTGCCCACGGTCGCCTACGAGGAAGGCGAGATCATTCCCGCAACCATCGAGGCGCAGGTCGATTTTTCCTGCGCAAACCGCCACGACACCGATCTGGCGCGCCAGCAGGCAAAGGACAACGTCCCGCTCTTTTTCAAGATGGATGTCGTCCCACGGAAACGGGCCATCACCAAGATCCAGGCGGTATTTGACCGGCTGGCCCAGATTGCAGCAGCGCCGGAAAGCGAACGCAGCACCAAGACCGCGTCCATGAACGATCTGTTGCTGGGGTCCGACGTGGATGCCGCCGCCTTTGTCCAGGCCTTCCCGACCAACGCCATTGCACCGACTCGCGAGCTGATTCTCAGCGGGATCAAATCCGTGATGGACATCGGCATCATGTCCGATGAAACCCGGGAAACCTTTTCCAAGGAAGCCCCGGAGCGCGCGCTATCGATCACCACGGCCACCGCCGACAAACCGGCACGCCCCGAAATCCTGAGCAACATCAAATCCCGCCGCCAGGCGGTCTGGGCCATCACGGAAAAGATGGCCGACGCAACGCAACGCAACCTACTCGACAAGCTGCTTTTTTCCGTCGTGGAAGACAACCTGAGCTACGACACGACCGGCACCGAGGAGGCCCGCAAAAAAGCGGCAGAGATGGTCGACCCGGTGATGGAATTCCATCCGGCCGGCACCACGTTGGTACCGGCGAACACACGCGTCGACCAGCAAACGCTGGAGGTTCTCCGCAAACACAGCCAAAAGATCCTGGAAAGCCGGGATGCCGGCGAACAGATCATCGCGGTTTTTGGCAACGGCATCCTGGTGCTGGTGGGACTCATTGCCACTGCGGTCTTCCTGCGGGTCGGCAAGGGGGGCTACATCCGGCAGGTCGACAAACTCCTGCTGCTGATCATCCTGTCCCTATTGACCATTGGCTCGGCCAGCTTACTCAGCTACCTCTCCTACCACCACGGCCTGATCCCGCAATCGCTGGTGCCCTATCTGATTCCCCATGCGCTCGCCGTACTGCTCGCAGGCATCCTGCTCGGCGGCAACGCCGCGATCTGCCTCGGCTTCTGGACCAGCTTCGCCACCGCCGTGTTGCTCGACCAATCGTTCTCGGCCTTTGTGCTCGGCATCCTCGTCACCATCACGGCCACCAGCACGGCCCGCAACGTTCATCGCCGAGCCAGCCTGTTCCGCGCCGGCCTCTGGATCTGCGCCGTCAAGCTGCTCTATGTCTTGGTAACGGCCCTGCTCAAACAGCAGCATCTCGCCGACATCCTCGGCCAAAGCGGCGCGGCTATCGCCTCCGGCGCCGTGGCCGCCGTGCTCACCCTCCTGCTCATACCGGTCTTTGAAAAACTCTTCAAAATCACCACCGATATCACACTGCTCGAGCTATCCGACATGGGCCACCCGCTCCTGCAGAAGATGGCCATGCAGGCCCCCGGAACCTACCACCATTCGCTCATGGTCGCCACCCTCGCCCAGAATGCGGCCGAGGCCATCGGTGCCAACTCCCTGCTGGTCCGCGTCTGCGCCTACTACCACGATATCGGCAAGATGGCGAAACCCGAGTTCTTCACGGAAAACATCCAGCACAAGGAGAACCCGCACGACGAACTCTCGCCGCACATGAGCGCGCTGGTTATCTCTTCCCACGTAAAGGAAGGGCTCTCGCTGGCCAAACGCCACAAGTTGCCCCAGCCTATTCTCGACGCCATCGAGCAGCACCACGGCAACGGCTTGATCTCCTTTTTCTACCACAAGGCCAAGCAACAGGCGGGCGATGAAAACGCCAACATGGCCGAGCTGATCAACGACAGCGACTTCCGCTACGGCGGCGCCCCCGCCGTCACCAAGGAAATGGCGATCCTTTCCCTGGCCGACGCCTCCGAGGCCGCCTCGCGTTCCATCGAAAAACCGACGCCGCAAAAAATATCGAACCTGCTCGACGACATCTTCGCCATGAAGATCCGCGACGGACAAATGGACTTCGCCAACCTCACCATGGCCGAAATCAAGGTCGTGAAACAGTCGTTCATCTTCTCGCTCTCCAACATGCTGCATGGACGTATCGCATACCCGAAAGCCAATGATAACAAACATCCAAAACCAACAGAAAAACCATCCGGTTCAGATCAAAAAATTGCAAAAGCTGAGTGATTGGCTCGGCGCAAAGATTGAATCGATCATGGAACCCGAACGGTGGAGCGAAGTCTGCATCGTGCTCGTCGATGACGCCCTCATCACGCAGACCAACCGGGAATATTTTGCCAAGGACCGCCCCACCGATGTCATCAGCTTCCGCTACGATCCCGTACCGGGAGAGGACGGTGCATGGAGCGGCGACCTGATTATCAACGTCGACCGTGCCGTACAGGTCGGCCCCGACCATCAGGGCCCCGACTACGAGCTCGCTCTCTACATCGCCCACGGCTTCGACCACCTCACCGGCGCCGAGGACGACACCGATTCCCGCCGCAAGAAAATGCGCGCCACCGAAACCCGCTGGCTCCGCGAAGCCGGCGACCTGGCCGAAGGCCTCTTCGGCCGTTAAAGGCGGAAGCTGTCGTTTCTCCCAAAACCCACGTTAATCCTTTCCTCCCAACCGGCAACGGACTACAGTACCCGGGTTGAAGGGAAACAACGCGAGGAGGCAGGCGATGAATGTCACCAACCAGCAATCCGGAACCAATATTCACGAGATCGCCGACGGGATCTACCGCATCAACACCCCCGTACAGATTCCCGGCGCCGGTGGTTTTTCATTCAACCAGTATCTTATCCTCGATGAAGACCCCCTCCTGTTCCACGCCGGTCTGCGCGGCATGTTCCCGCTCGTGCGAGAAGCCGTCGCCAGCGTGATGCCGGTCGAAAAACTTCGCTACATCACCTTCTCCCACGTGGAGGCCGACGAATGCGCTGCGCTCAATCATTGGCTCGCCGTCGCTCCGCATTCGGAGCCGGTCTGCGGCGGCGTGGCCGCCATGGTATCCATCTCCGACATGGCCGACCGTCCGCCCAAGGCGCTCGCCGACAACGAAACCCTCTCGCTGGGCAAGCACACCCTGCGCTGGTTCGACACCCCGCACCTGCCGCACGCGTGGGAATGCGGTTTCATGATGGAGGAACAAACCTCGACGTTGCTGTGTGGCGACCTCTTCACGCAAGGCGGCTCAAAGTGTCCACCCGTAACAGAGGACGACATCCTCGGACCGAGCGAGGCGTTCCGCGGTAAAATGGACTACTTCTCGCACACCAAAAACGCCCGCGCCATGCTCGAACGGCTGGCCGCAACCCATCCCACCACCCTCGCCTGCATGCACGGTAGCGCGTGGAATGGCAACGGAGCCGCCCTCCTGCGCGCCTTGGCCGACGCACTTGAATAGATCCGTAAGCCGCCAGGCGGGCGGAGCAACGTATCGCAGGCGTCCAGCCTGCCACGGAATACGGACCCTGCGCTAAAAAACGTAAATGAACGACTATGGGACACGGTGTTCATCATAAGGGAGAACAATGAAACGAATCTTCAGCATAATGATCCTCGCCGGAGTGGCCTATTTCGGAATCAACTCTCTCCCTGCAGCGTGTAGCCAAGTCTCTCAGGTTACTCAAAGCAACCAGGCAGTATCCGATGCATTCAACAATCATCTGAGTGGCATACAAGTCTCCGGCGAAGGCAAGGTGGTGAAGGTGCTGGCCGACGACACCAAAGGCGACAAACATCAGCGATTCATCCTCAAGCTCGCCTCCGGCCAAACCCTGCTCATCGCCCATAACATTGACATAGCGCCCAGGGTGGTTGGCCTGAAAGCCGGCGACACCACCGCCTTCAAGGGCGAATACATCTGGAACGACAAGGGCGGCATCATCCACTGGACCCACCACGACCCCGGAGGAAAGCATGTCGCGGGTTGGCTTAGGAAGGGTCCCAAAACATTTCAGTAAAACCGTTCCACACGCGGGGATCGATCGCTTGTAGTATCTCGAGACTTCAGATCAGGCGAGCCGAAGGTGTAGCCGAGGTCCGCGACCTCGGACATTCGACGCGGCAGCCGCCCGCTCCGCGCCATGCCGAAGCCGAGGTGAAGAGTATCGATTAGTTTGAACGTTCTCCCCGCTCCAACCTTGACGCGGGGGACGGGTTTCCCTAAGTTCTCGCCTTCATAAGCCCCCTTGTGAAAGCGGGCTTTTTTAGCGGTTATCTGAAAAAAGGCGGACAGATGCGGATCTTCCGGTAACCCACCAGCGATAAACAATAACCGGAGAATAGCATGTCTAAGACAGTGTTGATCGGGTCGCAGTGGGGCGACGAGGGCAAGGGAAAGATCATTGACGTATTGACCGCGAACGCGGACTGGGTCATCCGCTACCAAGGCGGCAACAACGCCGGCCACACGGTCGAAATCGGAGACCAGAAATATGTACTCCACCTCACGCCCTCCGGCATCCTGCGCGAATCGTGCAAATGCGTGATCGGCAACGGGCTGGTGGTCGACATCGTCGGCCTCATGGGCGAGCTGAAGGAGCTGGTTGAGCGCGGCATCAAGCTTGAAAACCGCCTCTTTATTTCCGACCGCGCCCACATCGTTCTGCAATACCACAAAATGGTCGACGGCGCGAAGGAAGGTAAGCTGGAAAAAGGCAAGAAGATCGGCACCACCCAGCGCGGTATCGGCCCGGCCTACATGGACAAGGCCGACCGCATCGGCCTGCGCCTCGGCGATATTCTCGAAGCCGACTTCCTCGACATGGTCAAGGAACAGGCGGAACGGAAAAACACCATCCTTGTTGCAATGGGAGCCGAGCCGCTGGATATCGACACCTACCTGCCACAAGTCAAGGAAGCGGCCGACTACCTCCGTCCGTTCATCTGCGACACCATTCCGTTGCTGAACGAAGCCATAAAGAACGATGACGAAATCCTGTTCGAAGGCGCGCAGGGCGTGATGCTCGACGTCGACTTCGGCACGTACCCCTTTGTGACCTCCTCCAGCACGGGCGCCGGCGGCGCACCAGCCGGCTCCGGCGTTCCGCCAAATGCGATCGACCGCGTAATCGGCATCGTCAAGGCCTACACCACCCGTGTCGGCGAAGGCCCCTTCCCGACCGAACTGCACGATGAAATGGGCGCGCACATCGCCAAGGTTGGCCACGAATTCGGCGCCACTACGGGCCGTCCGCGCCGTTGCGGCTGGTTCGACGCCGTCATCGCCCGCTACTCCGCCATGGTCGGCGGCATCAACGAATGGGCGCTGATGAAGCTCGACGTGCTCGACGCCGTGGAAACCATCAAGGTCTGCGTGGCCTACGAAGTCGATGGCGAGCGCGTCACCAGCGTACCGGCCAGCATTCGCAAGCTGGAACGATGCAAGCCCATCTACGAGGAATTCAAGGGATGGAACTGCCCGACCACCGAATGCACCAGCTGGGACGAACTGCCCGAGCAGGCGAAGAAATATATCGCCTATCTTGAAGAACTCACCGGCGTCAAGGTCTCGATCCTCTCCGTCGGCCCCAAGCGCTCCAGTACGTTACTCCTTGATAGATAAGCGTATAAATCGCCGAATGGCGTTAAAAAGCGGAAGACGATAGGCAGAATAATTTTATGGCAAAATGATTTAAAAACCCGATCGGGAAGAATTATTCTGCCACTAAATTATTCTGCTTAATAAAATTATATGAGCGTTGACCTCCAGAGCCTTGAAAAGATTCCGCGCCACGTGGCCCTCATCATGGACGGCAACGGACGCTGGGCGAAGGAGCGCGGCCTGTCGCGGATCGACGGCCACAAGGAGGGCGCGCAATCCGTGCGCGCCGTTTTGCGGGCCGCCGCCAAGGCCGGCGTGGAATTTATTACCGTCTACGCCTTCAGCACCGAAAACTGGAAGCGCCCGCCGCAGGAGGTCGACGGGTTGATGAAGTTGCTCATCAGCTCGCTCAACGCCTACGAGCAGGAATTGCACGACAACCACATCCGCATGCGCGTCATGGGCCAGTTCGACCGCTTGCCCCTGCCCGTGCGCATGCGGTTGCAAAAAACGATCGACGCCACGGCGCACTATACCGACCACACGTTCATCATTGCCCTGAGCTACGGTTCGCGCACGGAGATTGCCGATGCCGCAAAACAACTGGCCATCAAGGCCAAGGCTGGCGAACTTGACCCGAAAAAGATCGACGAGCAGGCCATATCCGACCATCTCTACCTGCCGGATGTTCCCGATCCGGAACTGATGATCCGCACCAGCGGCGAACTGCGCCTGAGCAACTTTTTATTGTGGCAACTCTCCTACTCGGAGTTCTACATTACCGAAACCTACTGGCCGGATTTCCGCGAGGAACAGTTTTACGAGGCGCTGGCAGCCTTCAATGGCCGGGACCGGCGCTACGGCGGCGTTAAACAACAATAGGGATACCCATGGATAAGAAACGGATCATCATCGGCCTCTCCATTGCCACCGTGCTCATCATCCTGATGTGCGCCGTACCTTCCGGCAACACAGTCTCCCTGCTGGCCCTGCTGGCCATCTGCGGGATCGCCACCTGGGAGTTCTTCAACCTACTGACCGCGGGCGGCCTGACGGCTTCCAAGAAATGGGGAACCGCAGCCGGACTGGTCTTCGTGACGGCCACCTGGTTCTACATGACCGAGGTGAAGGATCTTGGCTATTTGATCCAGGATCTTCCGCCTGATACCGTGCTTTGGACCATCATGCTCGTTGCGGTGCTATCGATCTTCTTCCGCATCCTCGCCTACCCCAACATGCGCGATGGGCTCAACAACGCCATGGGAACACTGCTGGGCTTGATGTATGTCCCGTTTCTCTGGAGCTTCTTTATCCGCGTCTTTCTAAGCGGCGATCTCGACAAGCCCGCATGGGCCGCGTTTTATCTCCTGTTGAGCACGAAAATGTCCGACTCCGGCGGCTATTTTATCGGAACGCGCTTCGGCAAGCATAAGCTGGCCCCGGTGATCTCGCCCAAGAAAAGCTGGGAAGGACTGGCGGGCGGCATCCTCTTCTGCCTCGTAGTCAACATTCTGTGGCTGATCGTTTCCGGCGGAAAACTGGGCAGCTTCGACTTTGGATTTGCCGATGCCATCGCCCTTTCCGTCTTATTCCCGATCGTCGGAACCGCTGGCGATCTGGTCGAATCGATGTTCAAGCGCGCCGTCGACGTGAAGGATTCCAACACGATGGTCTACGGACTCGGCGGCATCCTCGACATGATCGACAGCGTACTGTTCAACGCCCCCCTGCTCTATATCTACATGAAATTCGCCCTCGTCAATTAATCTGCATGTCACATTTCAGGTTTTAACTTCTACGTCCCAACCAAGGTAATCCATGCTCGAAATAATCTATATTGTCGTAATGATGCTGTTCCTGTTCGGAATCACGATCTTTGTCCACGAATGGGGCCATTTTATCGTCGCCCGCAAACTGGGATTGGTTGCGGAAACCTTTTCAATCGGCATGGGGCCGGCCCTTTGGAAAAAGGAGATCAACGGCGTGGTCTACAAGATCGGCGCCTTCCCCGTCGGCGGCTATGTTTCGTTGCCCCAGCTCGACCCCGAAGGCATGGAGAAGGTCCAAGGCGACAACGAGGCGGACCGCGCAGCGCTCCCCGAAGTCTCCCCTTGGAAAAAGATTGCCGTCGCCTTTGCCGGCCCGTTCTGCAACATCGTCTTCGGCATCATCCTGGCGTGGATCGTCTATCTGGCCTCCGATCTGCCGACCATGGAGGAGCAACCGGCCATCGTCGGCATGGTCAGCACCAACAGCACCGCCTATGCGGAAGGCATCCGTACCGGCGACACGATCGTGCAGGTCAACAGCAAGACCGTATCCAACTGGACCGAATTCCTCGTGGAAGGCCTGCTGGGCGTGGACAAAAACCAGCGCATCGCCGTCACCGTTGAACGCAACGGACAACCGCAAACCTTTCAGCTGGAAACGGTCGATCCGGAGGATCACGAGGGTCAGTTGATCGAAGGTGTCGACCAGGCCATACCCTGCCTGCTCGGTGCCGTCACCAAGGACTCCCCGGCCGATCTGGCCGGTATTAAGGCCAATGACATCGTCGTGGCTTTCGACGACATACCCGTGTCGGACTGGAACCAGTTCACCGACCTCGTTCAGGCTGCCACGAACCGAACCGTCAATATGGCCATTGTGCGCGAAGGGGTCCAACATGACCTATCGATCACCCCCGAATACAACGAAAAATTCGACCGGGTCATGGTCGGCGTTGGCCTGGGTTATTTCCGAATGAAGCCCATGGACCAGATCAAGAGCGACGCCTTCATGGTATTCCGCGTGCTCAAGGGGCTGGTGACACCCAAGGAGTCGGGCAAGGTGGCCAAGAGCCTTCAGGGTCCGGTCGGCATTTTCAAGATCCTATGGAACGCCCTACAGATCGGATTCTTTGCCGCGCTCGGTTTCGTCCGGCTGATCAACATCAACCTGGCGGTGCTCAACCTGCTGCCGATCCCGGTGCTCGATGGCGGGCACATTTGCTTTGCACTTTGGGAAGGGATTACCCGCCGCAAGATTCCGACGAAGGTGATCACCACGCTGGTTCAGATTTTCGCCATTCTCCTAATCGGTGCGATGGTATTCCTCTCCTGGCGCGATGCCGGCGGCGAGCGCCTGATCCAAAAGCTGAAGCATAAAGCCCCGGCAGGGCAAGTCGAGCAGCAACCTGCACCGCCAGAACCGCAGCCGACTGAATAGAAATGCCATGAAACGGGTCTACAAGAAACAGTCGTTGTTCAGCTCCAAACAGCTCGGAACAGTTCTGTTTGCAGCGTTCATGGTACTGGTGGCCTTCAAGATCCTTACGCCGCCCAGCGACGAACTCGAACAGCTCGATTCGCCGGACGGCACCATGACGGCGCGCCTGAGGCGCTATTTCTATTTCGACAACCAGCCTTCGTACAAGATCTACTACCGCGAAAAAGGCAAGGCCGCGTGGCTCGGGCTGTACCATCTGCCCGCCTACACCAACATTCCGCCCGAGCTGGCCCAACCGGAGCTCGAATGGTCCGACCAGTCCGACCGCCTCGACTTCCTCATGAATGGCACGTCGATCTGGCATCATGTGTTCGAGACGGAGTAGGCCCATCGCATAAAATATTCCTCCGCGTTTGCCGTTATTCATCCAGAACGGGGAAACAACTGAAGGAGGTAATACCCATGAGAACTCGAATCAAAACCCTGGCAGCTTTCGCCGTCATCGCTTCCACGGCCTGCGTTGCCGGCGCACAGGACCAACCCCGGCAGGAACGACCCGTGCGCAAGCCTCAGGAGTTTAAATGTCCGGTCTGCGGCAGTCCCTGCGTGAGCAAGGCCGAGATCGCCAAACAGGCCCGGACGCGTCAGGCCCGCAGGAACCATGCACAGGCCGTGCGGCCCAACCGTCCGGAGCAAGCGCGCCGACTGAATAGCGGCCAGGCCCCGGCTGGCCGGAAAGCCCTTCCCCCCAGACCGCACAACCGCCAGCAACGCGCGATGCGTTTCGATATTGATGGCGACGGGCAGCTGTCACCGGCGGAACGTGCCGCGCGCCGTGCCTACATGCAGACGATGCGCGAGCATCGGGGAGAACAAACCGGGCCTCGCCGCCCGGTTGAAGAATAACGGATGATTGCACGGCGCGAACGGCCGACAACCTTCGCGCCGTTCCGTGGCTGGGCGGGCTCAGCTCATTCCAGCCCAGCAACAAGCCTACTCCAGGAAATAGTTGTAGTCGCGCGCTTCCTTGCTCTCAATGACTTCCATTGCATCCTCAGGACTGATCGCGGCCAGCAAACGGGTGCGGATGGTTTCATCGCGGACCATGGCCGAGAGGCTGGCCAAGACCTTCAGATGCATGTCTTTCTTATCTTCGGGCGTCGCGATCAGCACAATCAGCCGAACCGGTTCGCCGTCCGGCGAATCAAAATCAATCCCGTTGCGCAGGATACCCATGACCCCTTGGATCGCCGGCCCCTTGGGAATCCGACCGTGCGGCAGCGCAATGCCCTTGCCCATGGCGGTTGATACTTCCTTTTCCCGGGCGACCACGGATTCGTAGAGCGCTTCCTGGCTGACATGCTCCACCCGATGCGTTCTCATGAGGAACGCAACGAGTTGGCGGATGGCATCCCACTTATCGAGCGCCTTCAGGTCGACCATGATGAACTCTTCGGCGAGGAACTCAACCAACCGCTGGCGGTCGCGGTTCGCCTCGCCGGAGCGGGCCAACGCCGCCTTGGTGCAAAACGGACCGGCGATTTCCGCGATCGTGACGCCCGCAAGAATAATGGCGCTCACCGTTTGCTTCACCGCGTCCGGGATATAGGCATCGTTGCTCATCAAAATCACCAAGCCAATGGCAATGCCCGACTGCGGATAAAGGGCGTAGGACATGTTTTGCCAGATGCGCGACGAACACTTGCCCAAAAGGCCGCCCAAGGCGGAGCCGATGCTTTTGCCGAGTACGCGGGCGAGAATGTAGACCAAGGCCAACACCCCGACCGAAAGCATCGCATCGATATGGAGCGAGACGCCGGCCAGAGTGAAGAAGCAGACGTAGAGGATTGGTTCCAAGGGCACGAGGGTCGTGAGCTGGCGTTCAGCCACCTGCGAGCTGTTGCCCAGATAGACGCCGAAGAAGAGGTTGACGAGCAACGGACTTAGCTGAAGGTAGGCGGCCATCCCATCCAGCAGCATGATGGCCAGCAGAATGGTGGTAAAGTCGTGGAGCTTCGGTTTGCTGACCGCGATCTTGGTGATCCAGCCCGTACCGACGCCGAGGACCAGCGCTCCGGTCAAGTGGTAGGAGGAAAGGATCAATGCATCATCCACTATGCCGGAGGTTTCGCCGCTCTCGAAATAGGCCGCCACGATGGTGCGCATCATGACAAACAGGAGGATCGCCAATATGTTGTTGAGGGCGACGGCCGAAATCAGGGTTTTAACAAACGGCCCCTTGGCCCGCATTTCCCGGATGAGGGCAATTGTCGTGGCCGGAGCGGTGGAGGTCGCGATGGCGCCCAGCAGGCAGGTCGTAGGCCAGTCCATGCCGAACAGGCGTGCAGCCGCCATGACAGTCACGATGCTGCAGCCCACCTCAAGCAATGAAATGGAGATGATGCGGCGCAGCGAGTTGTGGATGCGGCGATAGGACAGATGGCCGCCGATACTCACCGCCACCAGACTCATGGCGAAGGTGGCGATGGGTTGGAGATCCTCCAGCTGTTCGTGGGTGCCGATCAGCCCAAGGCAGGCCGGGCCCACCAATACGCCGCCCAGAATGTTACCGGTCACATGCGGCAACCGGATCAGCTTGGCAATCCAGCCGCCAAAAAAGCCCGCCGAAACCAAGATACCCATCACCAGAAACGGACTCATGTGCCCGCTATGGATGATGGAATCAAAAATCTGCTTCAGTGCATCCACGCATCGTCCCTTTGCTCGTTCTCCATCCTATAGCCTGATTGCAGTTTGGCAAAGCATGGGGGTTCATTCGAGGAAATAGTTAAAGTCACGAGCTTCCTCGCTTTCAATCACTTCCATGGCATCCTCGGGGCTGATCGCAGCAATAAGGCGGTTGCGAATGGTCTCGTTGGATACCATGGCGGAAAGGCTGGCCATCACCTTCAGGTGCATGCTCGCCTGTTCCTCCGGCGTTACAATGAGCATGATGAGCTGGACGGGTTTCCCATCCGGCGCATCGAAGTCGATACCGTCCCGGCAAATGCCGATCACACCCTGGATGTTGCGACCTTTCTTGATGCGTCCATGCGGGAGCGCAATTCCCTCGCCCATGCCCGTGGACATTTCTTTTTCGCGTTCAATAATGGTCTCGCAGAGTTCCTCCTGTGTAATGTGCTCAACCCGGTGCGTACGCATCAGGAACGCCGTCAGCTGCCGGATGGCGTCCCATTGATCCGCCGCCTTCAGGTCGACCATGATAAACTCCTCGGCCATGAACTCCACCAAGCGTTGCCGGTCGCGGTTGTTTTCGCCGGACCGCAGCAGCGCCGATTTGGTAAAGAAGGGCCCGACCACTTCATTGATCGTGACCGCGGCCAGAATGATGGCGCCCACCTGCCGGGTCATCTCCGCAGGTATGATTTGGTCGCCATCCAGCAACACCACCAAACCAATGGCCACGCCCGCCTGCGGTACCAGCGAAAACGACATGTTCACCCAAATGCGTTTGGAGCATTTCCCCACCATACCCCCGAGCGCGGTGCCCAGCCCCTTGCCGAGCAAGCGGGCTGCAAAGTAGACCACCGCCAGGCCACCCACCTCGAGCAATGAACCGAGATGGAGCGATGCCCCCGCCAAGGTAAAGAAGCAAACGTAGAGAAGGGGTTCCAACGGCTCCAGCGTGGTGAGCTGCTTTTCCGCCACCTCGGAGCTGTTGCCCAGATACACCCCGAAGAACAGGTTGACCAGCAAGGGGCTCAACCCCAGATAGGCGGCCAGTCCGTCGCAGGCCATAATGGCCACGAAGATGGTACTGAAGTCGTGGAATCTGGGTTTGCTTACCAGCGTTTTGCTGATCCAACCGGCGAGGAAGCCCAGACCGAGCGCCCCCAGAGGGTGGTACGCGGTTAGAAACAAGGCATTCTCGATCTGCCCCATGGCTTCGCCGCCCGTGAAGTAGGCGGATACAAACGTCCGCATCATCACGAACAGCATGATGCAAAATATGTTATCCAGGGCCACCACCGAAACCAATGTTTTCACAAAGGGCCCCTTGCACCGCAATTCGCGGATCAGGGCCAAGGTGGTCGCCGGCGCCGTGGCGGCGGCGATGGCGCCGAGCAGTAGCGACATGGGCCAGTCCATATGGAATAAGCGCGCCACCAGCACCACCACCAGCACCGTAGCCGTCACTTCCATGATGGAGATCGCCACGATGCGGCGGATCGCATTGTGGATGCGCCGATAGGAAAGATGGCCGCCAATCGTGACGGCAATCAGGCTCATGGCAAAGGTTGACAACGGCTGCAAGGCGAGCATTTCGCTGTGGGAACCTATGATTCCAAGGCACGCCGGCCCAACCAATACGCCGCCAAGAATGTTACCGGTAATGTGTGGAAGACGTAGCAAGCCGGCCACCCAGCCACCCAAAACCCCTGCGAATATCAGAATGCTGACCACCAGAAACGGCCCCGGATGGCCAGCATGCAGGAATGAATCGATGATATGCTCCAACACTTCCACAGAATCCTTTCAACCGGACGCAACGCCCTACGGATTGTGCATTATTGTGGCAAAGCGGGAAAGCGCTGGCAAGTAATCTGGATACAATCTAAATAGGGACAATCACGCATCCGGCGTTTCTGGCGAAACGTCGTATCCCGGACAAAACAGGGCCTTGACGGCAAATACCCAGACGGAAACCATGCCCCAGCCCAGACCAAACAACACGCCGACATCGATGATGCCGTGCCAAGGTTGCGACGTGTGGTGGACCGCGATGATCAGGCAAATAATGCCGCCGGTAAGGGAATAGGCCACGATCTTGCGCTTGCGTGTGGCGTAGAAGTAGCCCATGCAGAACAGCGGGGCGAAGATGACGCGGATCAGCGTCGGATGTTTCATGATATAGAGCGCGCGGGCCGCGGCTCGGGGAGAAAACCGGAGTTGGAAGCCCTTATAGCCTTCGGCATAGCCCATGAAGGCCAGACACACCAGCAATCCAACCCAATGATACCATTTCAGCGGGCAAGATTCCATCTGCCGGGCATAGGGATAGAGGCGGACCAATGCGCTGGAAAAAAGCCAGCTGAGCCCAACAATCCCCCAAATAGCCCCAATTTTTCCGAGAAGCGTGTAACCGCCAGACTGATTGTTGTTCATGGTACCCATTCGATCCTTGTTGCTGTTCCTTCGAGAAAAGCGTGCAGTCTAGCAAGCAACCTTGTGGATAGAAGTCTCAATAAGCTTCAATAATATTGGCATGCCATCTGCTCAATACTGGTTATCATCTCCTCCTCACCAGGCGGTGAGTTGATCGCGAATCAGCTCACTGCCTGTTTTTTTATCGACCCACTGCAGCAGTTCCCGGGCACGGGATGATCCGTCCTTCTTTAGGATGGCTACGGCATTCTTGCGCAATTGCGTTACGCCGGCATAGGCCGTGGCATTGCCTTTGATAAGGCGACGGATTTCCGCGGCGGGCGTTTTGAGCAACCATTCCAAGTCAATCGGGATGCGCGTATCTACCTTGTCGCGCGGCGGACAGACCACCGAGCACCAATCGCAACCGAACAACCAATCCTCAATCATTTCGCTTTCCTGTCGATTAAGCACCCCTCGCTTCTCAATGGTGAGATAACTGATGCATATGGGCGCATTGATGGGTTGGTCAAATTGTATGGCCCCCGTCGGACATTTCTTGATGCAGGCGCGGCAGTCATCGCAGGAAAACGGCATCTTGGCTTCGTGGATCACTTCCGGCAGATCGGCATCCACAAAAAGACAGCCGATAAAGACGCGTACGTTGGTTCGGCCAGGCACGCGCAGCAGATCGTTCCCTCCGCGAATGCCCAAGCCGCCAACCGTGGAAAACAACCGTTCGTAAACAGCCTTGGTATCGACGGCCGCCTCCGCTTGGATGCCCTCGCCCAGCATGCCCTTTAGCTCAGCCAACATGGCCTGTCCGTTGGCATGATAGTCGGTCTCCTTGGCGTAGGCGGAAATGTAGCCGAGCAACGCATCCGGTTTCGGTTCGGGAAAGGGATGTTTCGCACAGGGATCTCCCCAGTCATTGGTAAAGACCAGGACAATCACCGATTTCGCAAAAGGAAAGGTACTCCACGGATCGGCCTTGGCCGGCGCCATGCGCGCCAGATAATCCATATCGCCGTGCAACCCGGCATCCAACCAGTCCTGCATCAACACATTGTTTTCCGCAATCCGCCGCCGCAGCACCGGATTATCCATCCGGATACACGCCGCCGAATGCGCGCCGATCGTTTGCGCGGCCGCCTGCAACCATTGATTGAACGATTCCTGTTTCATGGGAAAATCGACGGAAATGTAAAACAGGGAGATATGGGATTGAAGCCTTTTATCCAAAGGGAACGCCGGAACATTTAACTTGAACTGCATTCCTCATACGTGGAAATAGTAAAGAATGAGAAATAGATTCCAATCCATCCATATCCGCCTAACCCTGATACTCAGCAACATACTCATCGCCACCATTCCCACGATCACATCGGGCGAAGAAACAAAACCGCCGGCTTTCTACCTGGCCCGCGCAAGCTGGGATACGTCGAACTTCGGCAACCAGACCGGATGTACGCTCTTGCGGGAGCTGGTTCGCCAATCCCTGCTGGTTTCGGCGGAACTTGACTGTGGGTGGATACCCCGCGACGCCGTCATGGGCGATCCTGCACCGGCCAACCCATCAGGCCCCCATCTCGAATCCTACTTCAAATTCATCGAAAATCAGCATTTCGACTACCACATCAGCCTGAAGAAAACAGGTCGGCCGTTGATTGAAGATTCCGTTCCGTCGTCGGCCTTCGATGTCACCGTATACCAGAAGGTCCTTACCCGAGCGGAAAAGCAAGCCCGCGAACGGCTGCCGGATCTGCTCAAAACCAAATTTACGCCGCTCACACCTTCGACGCATCCAACGACCAACACGTATGAGATTGCCAACCTCGATTTCTTAACCCTATGGCAGCAGTTGCGCACATGGGACCGCGAGATATGGGAACATGGGGAGAGCCCGGAACGATTGTCCGCCTTATCGCGGGGTTATTGCACCTTCGGGCTGTCCACCTACTATTTTTTTTCCAACGCGCCCAAGGCGTGCATAGCCCGAGGGCTGGTCTATGCCCAGCGCATGGTCAACAAGTATCCTGATATGCCCCAGTCCTATTATACCCGATCCTATGCGTGGACTCTAGCAGGCTTCGATGTGTTTGCGCGGGATGATCTGGAAAAAGCCCGGCAACTGAATGGCGAACCGCCTGCATGGTTGCCGGTGCTCCAGACCTATATGGATTCGGACCTAAACCATCTGCAGGAAACCATGAACGGAATAGACTTCAATGCCCAACTGGCCGGCCTGCTCGGAACCTTTGCCACGCGCAATTGGCAGCTCACCACACGCTTCAACGATTTCGCGCAATCCGCCGTGGAGAAGAACCCGCAGAACCTGCAAATTTACGGGCTAGCGAACGAAGTCGGACTCAACAGCTACGGAAGCACAGACGTATCCGAAAGCCTTGGAGCCATGGACACTATGCTCCGCAAACGCCTGCCTCGCATGGCTGAAATAGACCAAGATGGGCGCCGCGCGCTAGCCACCCCCAAGACCGATCACCCGGTGGGGATCTACGGCTCTATACGTCAATTGCTTCAGACCGCGGAGGATACAACTTCTCCCGATGCCGAGTCGCGGATCAACTACCCCGCGCTGTACGCGGCCCTGATGGAACAGAACCGCTCTGAATTGCAAACCCCGTCGATCGCCATCTTGGCCAACTTGATCCGCGATACCCGCCTAGACTTCACCTACTACCGACTCAACAACCAGCTTCGGTGGAGAAGCGATCCCACCGAAACGATGAAACAACTGCTACCGGACGTGGCGGACCACCCCTATGCTCCACTGATCGAAGCCTCCGGGGAAGGAGCGGATGTCCGCGCTTTGGCGAAAAAAGTCACGCTCGGCGACCCCGGCATAGCACTTTCAGGTGTATTCACAGGGGAAATCTTAGGCAACATCAACCCTGATTTTGCAGATATGAGCTATGGGCAGGCACACATGGTCGCATGGAATAACGGCGACCGAAATGCCTTTGATTATACATCGAGTCTATCACCGGCAAAGGATCACCGCCCGCGGGAAGCCCGGATTTTGCTTGCTGCCAGCCCCAATCACTATGTTGCGATCCTCTACAACCTCTCCGACCCATCCATTCGGGTGGATCACTTGGTTGAAAAGTATGGCCGGGTCATTCTGGCTTCGGCGGAAGCATCCTGCAATGCCGGACTACGCTACCTCCAGGACAACCGGTTGGACAAGGCGCGCTCCATGTTTGAAAATTCCCTTTCCATTCAAACCAACCGGGCAGCCACCCAAGCACTTGCCGAACTCAGCCTCAAGGAGGGGGATGAGAAGGCCTGGCAGAAACTCATGACGGCATCGCTCAAGATTCCCCAGCGAGACATATATGCCCTCGATCAGACCAAATCCGTTCGAGAGATTGCCGAAGAACTTCTTGAAATGGGACAATGGGAAAAGGCCGTGGAATACAGCGAAACCCAATCGGGGAAAAACTCTGACGAGACGCTTCCGTTAAAAGCATGGCTCAACGGCTTGCAAGGTCGCAACGAGGACGCTGGAAAGGTGTTGGAGGAATACATCGACAACTATGGAGCTGAAGACTTTATCGCCACCCACGTTTATCTATTTGAAATTCCACTCTCCGATGACGCGCAAGAGGCGATGGATCGATTATATGAACAGTGCCAAACGGGAAATGACCTCGAACTTGAACGTGCGTCCACCATGGCACTACTGCAAGGCAACCCTGGCGAAGCTGTGACCCTGTTGCAAAAGGCTTTGACGCAATCCAACGATCCATGGTGCGGCGTGTTTGGTGCACTGATTTGCGAAGACCAGGGATGGATCGAGCGCCGCGACAACATGCTGAATGAAACCGCGGAACGATACAAAAAAATGCGGAATCCCTCGAACAACCGCCAAGGACTAAAGAAATTTGTTGATCTCTACATACGCGCCAATGCCGCCAACGAACTGAGCTACGAAGGGATATCCCAGCTTGCAAAGTTTGCCTACGGCTATCGGGATGAGGGTTTCGATGTGGATGCCCACGCCTTCGCCGGGGAGCTGTTCCGCCTTAAAGGTGAGAACGATCTGGCCGAACAGATATTTACAGACGCAATCGCTCCAAAGTATCGCCGCCGGATCGTTGAATTCCTTCCCTACATGGGTTTGCGGAAAATGGGAACGGATCCCATTCAACTGTTGCAGGAGCAGCGCAACCAACAATTGGGGCATGATGAATGACGGCCTGAAAATCCTTTTCATCTTCGTGGACGGACTCGGCATCGGCCAAACCGATCCCGCGATCAATCCACTGTATCGCGGCAGATGCCCTACCCTCCTGAAACTGCTCGAAAACGCCGTTCCGCTGGACGCCTGCCTTGGAGTCGACGGATTGCCGCAAAGCGCTACCGGACAGGCAACGTTGCTGACCGGCATGAACGCGCCCCAAGCCATGGGCTGCCATATCGAAGGGTTTCCGCCGCCCGTCCTGAAAAAGCTGATTGAACATGAAAATCTCTTCAAGAAGCTTCGGCAGCTCGAACGAACCTGCACGTTTGCCAATTGCTACCTGAACGTCGATCCGCACCAGATACCCTTGCGCAGGCAATCGGTGACCACGGTCATGACCCTGTCGGCCATTGGCCGCGTGCGCAGCAATGCGGAGCTGGCCCAAGGCAAGGCCGTCTGCCACGACATCACCCGCTGGACTATGCACACCCGGGGGTACGGGGAGGAGCTGATCACGCCGGAAACGGCGGCCGAACACCTGATAGCCGCCGCCGAAACCAACGATTTTACGCTATTCGAACATTTTCTAACCGACCGCGCCGGACATTCGGGCAGTTTCGAACAAGCTGGAGATTGCCTCGAAACATTGGATCGCTTTATTGCGGCCGTATCGGCTTTCGCCGCCGAACCCAACCATTTGCTCCTGATTTCCAGCGACCATGGAAACATCGAAGACCTGTCCGTGCGGACCCACACCCGCAACCCGGTTCCACTCATCGCACTCGGTTCGCAGGCCGAATCCTTCAGCTCGGCGCGGAGCCTGAGCGACGTCACGCCGGCAATTATCAATCTCTACCGCGCTTGATCGCGGCGAACGCAATCCGTATGGTGGGCCGCATGACCATTGCAAACGACAGACGTCCCGGCTGGGATGAATACTTCATGGATATCGCCCACGTGGTTTCGCGCAGGGGCAATTGCTCCCGCCGCAAGGTGGCGGCCGTGATCGTCAGCGACCGGCGCATCATTTCCACCGGCTACAACGGCACGCCCCGCGGCATTAAGAATTGCTGCGACGGCGGATGCCCGCGCTGCGCCAGCGATGCCCCGTCGGGCGGAAACCTGGGCGAGTGCATCTGTGCACATGCCGAGGAAAATGCGATTGTGCAGGCGGCCTACCACGGGATTTCCGTACGCAACTGCACCCTCTACTGCAACCTGAGCCCCTGCCTGATGTGCACGAAAATGATCATCAACGCCGGAATCAAGGAAGTGGTCTATGAAACCGAATACCACTTCACCGAGCAGGCGCGCAAACTGTTCGACGAAGCGGGCATCGCGTGTAGACAGTTCAAGAGATAAACCATGATCCGAAGAACCATATCCCTCCTCCTAGGTGCCGCGCTGGTGGCCGGAACGTGCCCGGCGCAGGACTACTCCGATTGCTTCGTTCCCGGCGAAACCGTTGAATACAAGATCTACTGGCTGGGCATTCCCATCGCTTGGTCGAAGAGCGTCGTGGACACGGTGACGGAGGATGGCCGCGAGCTGATTCGCATCACCATGACCGCCAACAGCTATGCGGCCTACAAGCACATCTATGAGGTGGACGACAAGACTGAAGTGATCATCGACCCGCAAACCGCGCTCCCCGTTCGGCACGACTGGATCATCAACGAGGGCTCCATCCATAAAAGCGAGTTGACCACCTTCCACCACGACCAAAAAATCGCCATTTTCCAGGACCGCATCAGCAAGGATATCCGGGAAATCCCCATTGAAAGCGATACCCGCGAGATTTTCAGTTTTATCTACGCCAACCGCAATGCCGACATGCAGGAACTGGCCAACCAAAAGCACAAACTGCTCGTCACCGGCAAGCTCTACAACCTCGGAATCAAGATCGCGGGAACGGACGACATCAAGATCGACGACTACGGAAAAGTGGACAGCTACGAGATCGAGCCCGAGGCCGAATTTGACGGCATTTTCCTGCGCAAGGGGAAAGTATCCTTTTGGATTTCAAAGGAAAAGCGACGTGTGGTTACATGTATCAAGGCCAAGGTCGCCGTCGGAAAGATCACAGCTAAGTTGCAGTCGGTTTCCGGCGAAGGCGCCGGCTTTTGGAACAAATCGAAATAAGGAAACATAGATGAGCAGCATTGTCGGCGTAATTCCATCCCGCTGGGGATCCACCCGCTTCCCGGGGAAGAGCCTGGCCATGATTTCCGGCAAACCCATGATCCAATGGGTCGTTGAACGCGTCAAGCAGGCACAAAAGCTGAACGGCGTCATTGTCGCCACCGACGACCAGCGTATCGCCGATTGTGTGACGGATCTCAACATTGACGGAGTGCGGGTCGCCATGACGCGCCCGGACCATCCGTCCGGCACCGACCGCATTGCCGAAGCCGTGCAGGACCTGGAAATCGATGCCGTTATCAACGTTCAAGGCGACGAACCGTTGATCGATCCGGCGCTGATCGACGAATTGGCGGATGTGATTGCCTCCGGCGCATGGGATATGGCGACAGCTGCAACGCCGATCCACGACGAAGCCCAAATCAACGACCCGTCGGTCGTCAAGGCCCTGTTCAACCGGCACGGACAAGCGCTCTATTTTTCCCGCTCCACCGTTCCGCATATCCGCGAGCCGGAAGGCGTTTCCAAAGCCGGTGTCTACTGGAGACACATCGGCATCTACGCCTACCGCCGGGACTACCTGCTCCAGCTGGTGGCCGAACCACCCTGCGACTTGGAAAACCTCGAGAAACTCGAACAGCTACGGGCGCTGGACATGGGCTGCCGGATGAAGATCCTTAAAACCGAGGATTTCGGCATCGGCGTCGATACCCCGGCGGATGTCGCGAAGGCCGAAGCGCTTCTGGCAAAGCAGTAGCCACAAACATGCACCATCGATACAAAAAACAACCGGTCGGCCTTTGTGGTTTTTGTGTATCGTGTGGTTAAGTTCAATATCAACAAATAGGACATAACATGACAAAAACCGTAAACGTTAAAGGCGTCAAGTTTGGCGGAAGGAACCCACTGGCCCTGATTGCCGGCCCCTGCGTGATCGAAAGCCGCGAAGGTTGCATGGCCATCGCCGACAAGATGGTGAAGCTGGCCAAAAAGCAGAACATCCCTTATGTGTTCAAGGCGTCGTACGACAAGGCCAACCGAACCTCCATTAACTCCTATCGCGGCCCCGGCATATCTAAGGGCCTCGAAATCCTCGCTGAGATTAAAGAGAAATATAACGTGCCGGTCCTTACCGACGTGCATAGCGTCGAGGACATCCACATTGCCTCCAAGGTGGTCGACATTATCCAGCTCCCCGCCTTCATGATCCGGCAGACCGACTTTGTGGTGGCCGCCGGCGAAAGCGGTGCGGTCGTCAATGTGAAGAAGGCCCAGTTTGCCGCACCCTGGGACATGAAGAATGTCATCAAGAAGCTTGAGTCCACCGGCAACACCAAGATCCTGCTCACCGAACGCGGTGCATCCTTCGGTTACAATACTTTGGTGGCCGACATGCGCAGCCTGATCATCATGCGCGAAATGGGCTATCCCGTCATTTTTGACGCCACGCACTCTGTGCAATCCCCCGGCGGCCAGGGCGACTCCTCCGGCGGCGACGGCCGTTTTGCCCCCTACCTCGCCCGCGCAGCGGCGGCCGTCGGCGTTGACGGCATGTTTATCGAAACCCATCCCGATCCGGCCAACGCCCTCTCCGACGGCCCCAATATGATTCCGCTAAAGCAAATGGGCCCGCTCTGGAAATCGCTTACCGCCATCAGCGAGATCAAATAAAGGAACCAAACCATGACCGACGAAAAAAAACTTTCCGGACTGACGTTGCTGAAAAAAGGTGAAACGCGCTATCCGACCTCGCCCGACGAGGCCAAGCTGGAAACCTTCGAAAACGCGAACCAGCAGCGAAACTATTGGATTACCTTCCAGACTTCGGAATTCACCTCGCTCTGCCCCATTACCGGCCAGCCCGATTTTGCCACGATCACCATCGAGTATATTCCGGGCGAGCTGTGCGTAGAGAGCAAGTCGCTGAAGCTCTATCTCTTCTCGTTCCGCCAAACCGGCACGTTTTACGAAGAGATCGTCAACCGCATCTACACCGACCTCTCCGAGCAGCTCAAACCGCGCCGTTTGGTGGTCAATGGTGACTTTACCGCGCGCGGCGGCATTACCTCTGCCGTGAAGATCGATTCAGCGGAAGCCTAGATTCAACCACGAAGGCACAAAGGACACGAAGACGAGACACTTTGTGAACTTCGTGCCTTTGTGTTTTGTCTTTATTCGCCGACGTAGATACAGACGTTGGTGGGATTTTCCTTCACGACGACCTGGCAGAGTTGGGGCAGCGCCGGCTTGATCTGGTTCCAGAACCAGAGCGCAATCATCTCCGCCGTCGGATTTTCCAGCCCCTCGACTTCGTTGAGGACCTTGTGGTCCAGCCGATCGATCAGGGGCTCCACCACCTTGCGCAGGTCGTTATAGTCGAGCACCCAGCCCAATGCGGGATCCAACTCGTCCTCCACGTGGATTTCGATGTAGTAGGTATGCCCATGCATATTGGCGCATTTGTGCGTCGGCGGCACATTCGGTAACCAATGCGCTGAATCAAACTTGAATTCCTTATAGATTCTCATTTTCGGCACGGATCAATCCTCCACATAGGGGCGCGGGTCATGGCTGCCCGCATCCTTGAACCCTTTTTTCCGCAACAGGCACGAATCGCAGCGTCCGCAGGCACGTCCGTCGGAAGCAGGGTCGTAACAGCTCGTGGTTTTAGCGTAATCAACGCCCAAGTCCAGCCCGAGCTGAATAATTTCGGCCTTGGTTAAATGGATCAGCGGCGTGTGGATGGTCAGCTTGTTTCCTTTCACGCCAGCCACGGTTGCCCGGTTGGCCATCGCTTCAAACGCCTCGATAAACTCCGGCCGGCAATCCGGATAGCCGCTGTAGTCGAGAGCATTCACCCCGATGAAGATATCGTTGGCCCCCAGCACTTCGGCCCAGGCCACGGCATACGACAGAAAGACGGTATTGCGGGCCGGAACATACGTGACCGGGATCTCTTCCGTCAAATCCTCGACGCGGTCGTGCTTGGGCACATCGATATCCGCCGTCAAAGCCGATCCGCCAAACGCACGAAGGTCGATTTCCACCACGCGATGCTCCCGCGACGCGTCGGCCGCCTGCTGCGCGGCGCAGTCCAACTCGATCGCATGGCGCTGGCCGTAGCGGAACGACATCGCATAAACCTCGAAGCCCTCCGCCTTCGCGATCGCCATGGCCGTCGCGGAATCCAGTCCGCCACTCAACAGCACCACCGCTTTTCTTCGGTCGGCCATTACAGCATTTCCATCATTTTATGGGTTTGGGGAATGACCCGCACATTGGGCAGAATGCCCGCCACCTTGTCCTGCCACCGCAGAAGTTGCTCACCACTGGGTACGGCATCGGTCTTTTCCGCCTTGGTCATGGGCTGGATCACCACCAGCGTATTTTCACCGCCGGCTTTCTTGATGCCCTTGGCTGCCTCGATCAACTCGCCCTCGTGGGTTTCCGCAGAGAGCACGAGTTTAACGAACACCTCCACGCCAAAATCGCGGCAGGTTTTCAGGAACTGCCAGTGCACCGGGAATGTATTGGGCTCCTTGGTGACGCTCGACAGCTTGACGTCCATGGCCACGACATCGATCCATTCGATGATCGATTTCAGCTGCTGGGGAAGATCGCCCGCGGTTTCGAGATAGATGCTGTAGTCTTCCGCACACAAATGCGGCAGCAGCTCGCGCAGAAAATGGGCCTGCAGCAAAGGGGCTCCACCCGTAAGCGAGATGCGGCGATTGTTTTTCTTGCGGTCGACTTTCTTGATCAATTCCATAACCTGTTCGGCTGTAAGCGGATTGCGAATCTGCTCGAAGGCACCGGAACCGGGATCCGTTTCAACCAAAACGGTTTCCGTGCGCTCCGTGTTCGTGTCGCAAAAGATGCAGGAGCGGTGGCAACCGCAGAACCGCACAAAGAGATGGCGCTCGCCGACATAGGGGCCTTCGCCCTGAACCGAGCTGAATATTTCCGATAGATACGTCTTCATGGCTCAGAAAAGTACCCGACCAGTTCCGAAAACGAAGCAAAATATACGTCGGGTTTGTATCCCCGCTCCTCCCCGAAGCCATACCGGACAAACGCGCTTTTAATGCCTGCGTTGGCCGCAACGGCCAAATCGGTATAGTGGTCACCGATCATCCAGGCCCGTTCCAGAGCCAGTTCCGCCTCTTCGATACAGCGGAAAACCCCATCCGGTTCCGGCTTGAGGTTTTGCACGTCTCCGCCACCGACAATCGCCATGAATGCATCGGCGATTTCGAAATGTTGCAGGATGCTCCGGCTGGGATCGCCCGGCTTGTTGGTCAGCACCGCCAGCCGGTGGCCGGCGGCCGCCAAGCGGCGCACCCCCTCCGCCACGCCTTCGTACAATGCAGTATGTACCGTCAAGTGCGAATAGTAGTACGCCTTGTTGATCCGCAGCGCCTCATCGATATCGACCTCTGCGCCCTGCAACGATCCTTCCACCAGCCTGCGCACGCCGTTACCAATGTAGCCGACCACCGTTTCCAGCGGCAGCGGCTCGAGGCCGTAGTGGGCTCGCATGTGGTTGATGCCGGCGGCGAGGTCCCTACGCGAATCAATCAGCGTGCCATCGAGATCGAAGATCAGCAGTTGCGGTTCCATTAACCGTCCTCCGTTACCGCCAGCAGCTCCCGCCACGTGCATACGGCGACGTCCGCCGGAAACTCAACCGCCTGCCCGTTGTCGACCATTACGACGGCCGCCCCCGCCGAGCGCGCAGCCCGGACACCGATCAGCTGGTCCTCGAAAACCAAGGTCTTGAGGGGGTCGACACCCATTTTCTGCAGCGTCCGTTCGATCATCTCGGGATCGGGCTTGCGATGGGCTACATCGTCAGCGGTTGTTATGAAATCAAAGTATTGCAACAAGCCGGAATCCCTCAAGGCGGGCTCCACGAAGCCAAGCGGGGAGTTGGAAGCCAATGCCAGCGGCTTTGTGCCGTGCCACCGCTCAAGAAACTCGCGCGCACCGTCAAACGGCCGGACTTCGAAGATTTCCCGGACACGGTGCCGCTTTTGGGTCAAAACCTCTTCCGGCACCAACGAAAGCCCATGGCGGTCGTTCAACTCCTCGGCAAACCACGTACTGTGCTTGCCGAAAAACTCCAGATGCTCGTCAGGCGTGAGCCGGTAGCCGCTCTGCTCCAGCACGGTATCCGCAAAGGCCCTCGCATGGAACCGTTCCGAATCGATAATGGTGCCATCCAGGTCGAAAATGAATGCGTCGTAATCATAAAGGTTCATGATTCCGCATCTCCTCGAAGCGACCACGCTAGACTGCGTTGCACAGGGTAAGGATTACGGCTTTCTGCGCATGCAAACGGTTTTCCGCCTCGTCGAAAACGATCGATTGCGGACCGTCGATCACTTCGGCCGTCTGCTCGCATCCGCGAATGGCCGGCAGGCAGTTCATGAAAATGGCATCCGGCTTGGCATGCGCCATCAAGGCGCTGTTCACCTGGTACGGCATGAACTTGGCGATGCGTGCCTCTTCCTGATCCTTGGGAATGTGATAGCTCATCCACGAATCGGTGTAGACCACGTCGGCATCCTTGATCGCTTCAACCGGATCGGCCGTCACGGAAACGGACCCGCCCGACTCGGCCGCGAAGCGTTGGCAATCGGCAACCACGTCGGCGCGCGGCGAATAGTCTTCGCCCGCCGGCGAACCAACGCTCACATGCATGCCCATCTTCGTTCCGCCGAACATCAGCGAATGCGTCACATTGTTATATCCGTCGCCCAGGTAGGCCAGCTTGAGCCCCGACAGCTTGCCCTTCTTTTCCTCGATGGCCTGCAGATCGGCAAGGATCTGGCAGGGATGGCTGTCATCGGTCAGCGCATTGATCACCGGGACCGTCGCATACTGCGCCATTTCAAGCAGATCCGTGTGCTTGAACAGGCGAGCCATGATCACATCGACAAAGCGGGACGCGGTTTTGACGGAATCGCTGATGCTTTCCTTGCCGCTGCCCATCGGTGAATTACCGGTGTGGTAGTAGATGGCGTGCCCGCCCATCTGGCTCATGCCGGCCTCGAACGAGAGGCGTGTGCGCAGGCTCGGCTTTTCAAAAATCATCAGCAGTGTCTTGCGCGACATCGCGTTGTGGTACTTCTCCGGACTGGCCTTTACATCCCTGGCCAAATCCAACACCTGCCGGATCTTTTCCGGGCTCCATTCCTTAAGTGAAATCAAATGCTCCATAATGTTTCCTCGTGATGCGAGAAGCGTGATGAGTGACGATTGAGACGTGAAGCGTTACCCCGCCTCACGTTTCACGGCTCACGCTCCGGGTTTATAATTATCATAATATTGATGGACTTCATCCTGACGGCCAAACGTCGACAAAATCAGTGCCGCACGGATCCACATGCCGTTACGCATCTGCCTCCAGTAGACGGCTTGCGGCTCGTTGTCAATCTCCGTACTGATCTCCTTGCGGCGGGGCAACGGATGCATGATCACCGCCGTGTCCTTGATAATGTCCAGATGCTCAACCCCGATCCAATACTCGGAAGAATCCGTCGTACTCGCCTCGCCCTCGACATCCCATTCATCCTGGATGCGCGTCATATAGATCGCGTCGGCAATCGGCATAACCGATGCAAAATCCTTTGTAACGACATATTTCGTGCCGGCCTGATCCAGCAGGTCCAGAATATCCTGACCGATCTGTAGCTGTTCGGGACCCACGAAATACAGCGTCATGTCCTTATACAGCGTCAGCATCCAGGCCAGCGAACGCACCGTGCGCCCTCGCATCAGATCCCCCACAAAGGCCACATGCTTACCGTCGATGCCGCCAATATTCTCAAAACTTCGGGCCAGCGTGTATACATCTAGCAACGCCTGCGTCGGATGTTGGTCTGCGCCGGACCCCGCATTGATCACCGGAAGTTCACGGTTCGTGTGCGCCATCATCCACGCCACGCGCTCGGCGAAGCCGCCGACCGGATGGCGCATGATGATCATGTCCGCATACGAACTGAACGTCCGCAGCGTATCCTCCGGCGACTCCCCCTTCACTTCGCTCGACGTCTTCGTGTCGCGCACATCCATCGTGTCCAGCCCGAGGATCTGGCAGGCAGCATTGAAAGAAAGATAGGTCCGCGACGAAGGTTGCGCGAAGTAGAGCATCGCCCGCTTGTCCGACAGCAAGGTCCGCAGGAAATTGGCCCCTTCGCGGCGCTTGTTGATCCGCTTGATGCGAGTCGCCAGCGTGCAGAGCTTTTCCAACTGCGCCCGCGAAAACTGCTGCGCAATCAGGGTATGCTGCGGCGGGGACTGGAAGTAGATCCCTTTTTCCCGCAACGACAGCGCCTTGAACTCCTTCCAAGACACATCCCTCATGTTTTGCTGATTCACCATGGTTCCCCCATCTCTTTTGCACATTGACCGGGATATTAACGAAGCCTCATCCAAAGTCCAGCATCCACGTTAAATCCGTTGCCACTATTGCCCCGATTACGTACCTTTTCCACATGGACAACCAAACCGAAAAGACCAGCACCCTCCGGGTAGACGGGGCGGTGCTTGAAGGCGTTGCCCCCGGCGATGTACGGGTGGCGGACGCACCCATCTGCGCACAGGCCCTGCTTTGCCTCGACATCTTCCAGCAAACCGGAACCAACGTGCTGTGGAACGCCGCCGACGTGCGCGAGATGGAAAAACTGCACGAGTCGCTACATACGCTTGCAAGGAACGTAGACGCGACGCCCTCGTCGCGTTCTCTGCGTATGCAAAGCGACGAGGGCGTCGCGTCTACGTTGTTTCTATTCCAACCCATGGAAAAGGACCCTGCGGTTTTCGGCGAGCACCTAAAGCTCGTCCAGCATCTCTCGAAGCAAAAACCGTTCATCATCGTCACCTGCCCGCAGGCGTTGGAACAAGAGGTGCCGGTGGAGGGCAAATCGGATCAGGCCGTGCGCACGCTGCGGCTCAACGAAACCCATGCCCTCGACGAATTGACCGAATGGATGAGCGGCGCCGGGTACGAGTTTGGCGTTGAAGTCTATACCCAGGGCGAAGCCGCCCTGCGCGGCGGCATTCTCGACTGCTGGCCGCCGGGCTCGCCCCGCCCCGTCCGCATTGAATTCTTCGGCGACGAAATCGACTCCATCCGCTACTTCGACGACCAGACCCAATGCTCCGTCGAAAAAATCGACTCCGTCCAACTGCCCCAGCTCGACTTTGGATTCGCCGGCGACGAAACCTGCAATCTCCTCGACCTCCTCCCTGAAAACACCCTGGTCGTCAATCCCGGCGACTCAATCAGCAATCGGCAATCGGCAATCGGCAATTTAGAAACTGGCTTCGGTTTCTACGACACCAACCTCCAGGCGGTTTCGTTCGACCTCCATCCCAAGGCGGCGGAACAGGCCCGCCGCCGGTTTGTTGAACAGCGTTGCGCCGACCTTTCCCAAGGCTGGAACATACACCTTTTCTTCGAAAGCAAGGGAACACTGACGCGCTTCAGGGAACTCTACGAAGACATCGACGGCTTCGATGCCCTCCAGCTCCACCATGGCGTACTGCACGAAAGCGCCATCGACCACGCCCGCAAGATCCTGATCGTCACCGAAAGCGATTTCTACGCCTACCACACCAACCGCAGCGCCCACGCCCGTAGCGCCAAGCGTTTCCACAAGCAGCAGGAACGCGTGTCCGAAGCCGCCGACATCCAGCCGGGCGACTTCGTCGTGCATGTCGAACACGGCGTCGGGAAATACCTCGGCATCGTCGAAACCTCCTTCAGCGGAAAAAGCATGGAAGTGCTGTCGATCGAATATGCCAAAGGCGAAAAGGTCTACCTGCCCGTCACGCAGGCACACCTGCTCACCCGCTACAAAGGCATGGGCAAGCAGACTCCGAAGCCGCACACGCTCGGCGGACGCAAGTGGCGCAATGACAAAGAGAGCGCACAGGACGCCGTCCAGGATCTCGCCGCCAAGTTGCTGCAAACCCAGGCGGAACGGCAGGCCAAGCGCGGCTATCGATTCTCCAAGGACACCGCCATGCAGGCCGAGTTTGAGTCCGCCTTCCCCTACACCGAAACCGCCGACCAGCTCACCGCCACCGATGAACTCAAGCGCGACATGGAAAAGACCCGCCCCATGGACCGCCTGCTCTGCGGCGACGTCGGTTTCGGCAAGACCGAAGTAGCCATGCGCGCCGCGTTCAAGGCGGTCATGGACGGAACGCAGGTTGCCGTGCTCGTCCCGACCACGGTTCTCGCGCAGCAGCACTACGACACCTTCACCGAACGCATGGCCGCCTTCCCCATCCGGGTCGATATGGTCAGCCGTTTCCGCACCCGCGCCCAGCAGAACAAAACGATTTTCAACACCGCCGAAGGCGAGGTCGACATCCTGATCGGCACGCACCGCCTGCTTTCCGGCGACGTCCAGTTCAAGGACCTCGGGCTGGTGATTATCGACGAGGAACAGCGCTTTGGCGTCACGGCCAAGGAGCACTTGAAGGAACTGCGCAAGCAGGTCGACGTCATCACCATGTCCGCCACGCCGATTCCGCGCACCCTCTACATGAGCCTCACCGGCGTTCGCGATCTCAGCACCATCAAGACCGCGCCGCAGGAACGCCAACCGGTCGACACCAACGTCATTCCCTACGACGAGCAAATCATCGCCGAAGCCATCCGCATGGAACTGCATCGCGGCGGGCAGGTCTTCTACCTCCACAACCGCGTCAAAACGATCCACCACGTCGACAACCGCCTGCGCGCGCTCGTCCCCGAAGCACGTATCGCCGTCGCGCACGGACAGATGGGTGAAAAGGAGCTATCCGAAATCATGCACGCCTTCGTGCAGGGGCGGTTCGATGTCCTGCTCTGCACCACCATCATTGAAAGCGGCGTCGACATTCCGAACTGCAACACCATGATTATCGAAAACGCCGAACGCTTCGGCCTTTCCGATCTCTACCAGTTGCGCGGCCGCGTCGGCCGCTCCAACCACAAGGCGTTTGCCTATCTAATGCTTTCCCCCGGCGGCGACATGATCGACGCCGCGCGCGAGCGCATGAATGCCATCCAGCGCCACACCGGCCTCGGCTCCGGCTTCCGCCTCGCCCTGCGCGACCTCGAACTACGCGGCGCGGGCAACCTGCTCGGTGCCAAGCAAAGCGGTCAAATCTCCGCCGTCGGCTTCGATCTCTACTGCCAGCTGCTCAAACGCACCATCGCCATCATGCAGGGAAAAAAGCCGCCGCCGCTCATGGACGTCGCCGTCAAGCTCGACTTCCTCGATCTCTCGCCCGCCACCGGAACCTCCGCGAGCGGCGCCTATATTCCCTATGAATACATCGAGGACGAAAACCTGCGCCTGCGCCTCTACCAGCGCATCTCCGCATTGGCCACCAAACAGGAAATCACCCTGATCAAGCGCGAGATCAAGGATCGCTTCGGCAAGCTTCCCGCGGAGATGCAGCGCCTCCTGCTCATCGCCGAGCTACGCATCGTCGCCGCGGATCAGGGACTAAAATCCGTCATTGTCCGGGATCAGCAGGTAATGCTTTCCAAAGAGAAGGAATACCGCACCTTCGGCGGTCGCCACCCGCGGCTGTATGAAGACAAAACCACACCCATGCTCCAGGAATTGATTGCGCTCGTTCAAAGCGACGATTGGTAGACCCGATTATCCTGACCATTCTCCCACGCCAACACTTAAATCAGAGGACTGCCTGTCGGCCATCTTGTCCGCCGACGCGAAGCGAGGCTTGAGCTAGCGAAAGCAATGACCGGAGATGATTTTGAGCGAATAGCGAAGAATCTTGGTAACCTTCAGCAAAGGGGGAAGCCTCTGGCGAAGGAGGGACGATTTTTCAGAAAACATTAAATTATCGGACTGACCCCTTCTCCTGACCCCTTCTCCGGACTGACCCCTTCTCTTTGCTGAAGCTTAAGAAGGGAGATGATCGCATGGTACATTCGCAAAAAAACAAGCGTACGGGTCGAGTGGATAACACAGCGCCTTAACATGGGTGTCCCATCGAATTTTTCCCGCTATATTCGAGCGGTGGATGAGTCAACCGAGGGGCCGTTATGGGAGCTGAAAAACAGAATGACGATTTAGGCGGCCCGACCCCCTTGCCACACGTAGATGCGACTGTGACTCTTGATCGGACGCGGGTTCAAATTCCGCCACCTCCACTATCTCAAAATCCCTGAAGCCGCCGGCTCACTGCCGGCACCCTACGGAGCAATCTCGATCTTGTAGAAGCACTGGTTCTCCGCCGCGTGTACAACATCAGTAAAGCTGTGGACCGGATACACCAGGCCGTTGGTCAGCTCAGCAAACGGCATCGTAGTCAGGTTGGTCGAGTACATCACTGTGGACTCCCACATAGGAACAGGCATCCATTCCAAAACGATTTCGGATCCGGAAACATAGCTGTTTGTGATAAAGCACTCCTCACATGCGCCGATATCCAATGATTTACCGATTAGGCGGGGGTAGCCGCGCTGGTCGGTGGCAGGAAGACTGACCGTGTTTGTTCCGGCGTCAATGGCCGGAGATCCAAGCCGCGGAGGCATCGTCTGCGTGAAACCGCCATAGTCTCCGAGCGGAGCGAGTACGGGATCGCCGGAGAGCAGACATCCGGAATTATAGACGGTAACATCCGAGTATATGTTCGTACCGGAAACGGCTGTGTTTCCGGCCACAATGCTGTTCGTGATCCAGAACAAACTCATCTGATTGAAAATGCCGCCGCCGGTACGTGCTGAATTCCCGCTTATCGTGGAACTGTTCACAATGAACTGTCCCCCGTTCTTATTGTAGATCCCGCCACCGTTCCCGCTCAGTGTCGAATTATTCACAGCAGCCCTGCCGGTCTCCGTATTGTAAATGCCGCGACCGGCGTTATCGCTGACTGTGGAATTTTCAACCTGTATAGTACCGGAATAGTTGTAGATACCTACGCCGTCACTGCTGCTGACGGTGGAGCCATTGAGAATTACGGTGCCGTTATTATTGAAAATGCCGGAATTGGTATTCCCACTGAGAATCGAATTATTAAGCGTCAGATTGCAGTTGAAAGCAAAAATACCGCCTCCGTTCCCGTTGTAACCGATCGAATTGCCGGTCAGGGTGCAGTTGCTGACCGTCAGGGCAGCGCCGCCGGCCAGGTAAATTGCACCACCGCAGTTGGTGGGGGCAAACGATCCTTCAGCATATCCGTTCGTCAAGGTCAGTCCGATCAGCGTATTGCCGGTCCCAGAGGAAAATTCAAAAATTCGCGAGGTTCCATTCCCATCGATAGCAATCCCGTTTGTCAGGGCCGACGCATCAATCGTCAGATACTTATTCACCGATAACTGGCCGGTGGTCAGCACGATGGTCTGGCCGGACAACGTGTTGGTAAAAGTAACGACATCCCCGGAAAAGGCATCGGCGATGGTTTGCCGAAGAGAGCCGCCGCCTGAATCGTCCGCAGTGGTAACCACGAGCTGGCTGCCAGCCGTATTAAGAGGTATCAGTTCATTAACGGATAGCGCGTTGTCGCTAAATCGGATGTTGTCAAAATGGGCATCGGCATTATCGACCAAACCGCCATTGTACCAGCCGCGACCAAAGGTCCAGCTCAGAAACGAACTGGTGATCCCCAGGTCTTCGCTGAACCCCGTCGTCTGAGCCTCCATGCTGTACCCACTGCCGTCATCAATATACATTGTAAGAGTACCCGCTGAAGAATCCGCAACAACTGCCAGTCCGTACCATTGGTTTAAACTCAGAGTTCGGGTCCCGTCCAAAATGTGCTGCGTGCCGTCAACATCACGATAGTTGAGGCGCAATTCATTGTTACCCATGCCCTTTCGCTGAAAATAGAAGTCCGATTCAGCAGAACCCCAGGACGACCCGTCGCGCCCGACGAGTGTGGTCCAACCGTTATCTTCCCATGCGTCAGCCTTGAAGTGCATCTCAAGCGTCCAGTCCGGAGAGGTCCAGTCATCCAGTCGCCCTGCCGTTACATACATGTCACCGCTTTTATCAACCGTATCCATGGCAAAGCCTCCTGCGTACGGCCCGGAGAGATCGTCCGAGTCGAACTGCGGTCCGGACGTTTGATCCCAGCCGCGCCCCAGGGTGCCATAGGCGCCATACGATCCGTATGCGCCGGGCTCAGAACCTATTGACGTATCGGTAAACCACATATCGTTAGTGGGAGAGGGACCGTTGGGAGAGCTTCCGCCGAAAGAAGTGTTTTCAAAGCTCCAGTATTCCACGGTCGCCGCCTGAGAAAATAATGCGAAGGACGCCGCCAGCACCAGTATAACAAATCGTTTCTTCATGTATCCCTTCCGTTTCGGCCCATTAACAGCCGTTAAACTCTCTGTGCCGGAAAGCTCCCAAAAACTGGCTGCTTATGAGCAGAAAACAACGTCGTATCACAAGGGTCTCCGGCACATAAAAATGACAAAATACTGTAATTAATAGCTGTGAAATATATAGTGGGGCCAGGGTCAGTCCTATGAAATAATGTTTTCTTCGCCATCCAACACCCCTGTAGTTTAACGACAATAAAACCTTAGAATAGTTTGATACTTTACCTGCTTTCCCAAGATGAAACAAAGCAATTTACCCAGAACGAATGTAGAGGGATCCCCCACATTGCGATGAAGGGCTGGAAGAAAAGATCAGTTTTAAGTTTTAGGGGTTAGGGTTTAAGACTGGGCGCGCGACTTACCTATTTGCAACGGGCGCCGGGTGGGTCACTCGGCCTACATTTAATCGCCCTACCAAAAACATCCGCCTATTCTCCGCGCCTCTGCGCCTCTGCGCGAAATAACTATCCCTGTGCGGTGCGCCCCCGGACGGAGCGCTCGGCCCTTCGATAAACTCAGGACGGGCGATCACGCGCTACCCCAGGGTCTGCGCACTCCAAGGCGGCTGCGCCGAAAATACACACGTCAGGTGTTGCGTCGATGCAGTATGGTGGCTCCTGCGGCAAAGAAAACCATCCCAGTCATCGTGCTTCCCCACCGCCATCGGGGATGTGAATGATGAGCTAGTCGCCCGGTGCATGTGCACAGAATTGCTCCACCCAATGGTTGGCCTGCTGGCAGTTATCGCGGGTAACATCGGTTTGCTCGTCGGGAAAGGCGGAAAGCCAGAGGGCCCGTTGTTCAAGGAAGGCGTTGGTCCAGTTTACCGGAATGGATTCGGGCATGGCCATCGGTACAACCCAAATGACCCTCGCCGAACCGGCAAGCAGGGTTTTCAGGCAATCCCGTTCGCCAGAGGAAAGGAATGTGCTGCACACGATGCCGTCAAAGTTGGCCAGTCCGGTCCTCAGCTGCTCGATTTCCACGCCCGACGCCCGGCGCGAAACGCGCAGTGCCCGGCGTGAGCCGGAGGCGTTGAGCAACACCTTGTTTCCTTTGTACCGGCTCCGCCGAATGCGCCCCTGCGGAACATCGCGCAGCGCCCAGCGTCGGGGATTGGCGCACACATAGTTTTCCTTGATGCCCAGCTCTGCGGCGTCAAAGCAGATCACATCGTAATAATTGGGCGCCCATACCTTTCCGGGTTCTTTCCCGCCATGGCGGGCGATTACAGGTTCCACCGCGGAGGAACGGCGCGCTTCGCGCGTGACCGAGCCCTTGAAGAGATTGAGCACTTCGCCGAGGCCCGCCCCACCCGGCCGGACAATCCGTACCAGCCCGTGGAAGTGATTCGGCATGAGCTGCCATGCACCCAGCTGGATATGGCTGTAATGTTCGGGTATAGCGGCCCAATAGGTTTCAACCAACCGGCCTAGTGCGTTGGGCTTCATTTCGCAGTCTTCAATCCGTCCGAAGTAGTGGCGATGGTAGTCGGCACCCAAGGTGACGAAATACCACCCGACCCGCGAATAGTCGCGCCCATCCATCCGTAGTTTCTGCGACATGCTTTTCTTATGTTCCCGCACCATTCACAGCTCCCTCGAAAACCGCCCACATTTAACCAAGTAATTTAAATCTGCGCAATCAATCGCAAGATTACTTGCTTCCAACCCACTACCGCCAAGGGGTGCATGATGGGCTGGCCGCCGGGATCGCCGGATAGCCGAAAGAAAAGATCAGTTTTTAGTTTTAGGGGGTAGGTTTTAAGAATGGGCGCCTCTGCATCCGCTATTTTCACACACCTGGCGATTGCCTCAAAAAACCCTACCCATTGCCCTGCCGCGACTTGGAAAAACACCCCTAAAATACCTCTAGAAAACCGCGAGGTTTTACTCGCCGACACACGGTCTTTCCGATAGAAATCCGGGCTTTTGATCAAGCAAGAATGCCATGGCCCCAGAAGTCGCAATACCATCCGAAAACGAAGCAACCACGCATCAAGACGTCAGCCGAAACGACCGGTTTTCTGCGCGGGCGATGCGTTCCTTCATGACCAAGATCGGCACCGGGCTCCTTTCCGTGGCGGGTTACGAATGGGTCGATGAAGGCGAGGATGAACCGGAAATCGAAAGCGACCCGGCCGAAGAAGCCGCCGAGGCGGAACGTCTGCGGCGCGAGAACCAACTGGCCGTCTGGCGCGAAGAGCTTGCCCAAATCCAGCAACGCCGCCTGCAACAGCGGGAACGCTTTGCTGAGGAACGGACCGCGGCCATTGAAAAAGTACGCGCCGGAGCCGAAAGCATACAGCAGCAACTGGATCGCGTGAACAACGAACCGATTGCCCCGGAACCGGTGGTCGAACCGGAACCCGTTCAGTTGGCCGAGCCCGTTGAACACGAAACGCACCAACCCGTTCCATTATCCGACGACGGCTATGAACGGCCAGCCCCCACCCTGTTCGACCAGCCGGAGTCTGTCCAGTTTGCCTTCATCGAGCCGGAGGAACTGGAGCACCAGAAAAAAGCCGTTCAGGATACCCTCGACAACTTTGCCGTCGACGCCACCGTATGGGATGCCGTGGTCGGACCGCGCGTCACCCAGTTGCGCATCAAGCCCGGCCTGGGCGTCCGCGTGGAAGCCATCACCTCGCTCAGCAACAATCTGGCCTTGGCCCTGTCGGCGGAAAGCATCCGCATCCAGGCGCCGATTCCCGGAAAACCCTACGTGGGCATCGAAATTCCCAACGGCAACGCCGCACCGCTCAATCTGGGTCTGATGCTCCGTTCCGAAGCCTGGAAAACGACGACGGCCAGCATTCCGCTGATGCTCGGCATGGAACTGGGCGGCGGGCTGTGCATTACCGATCTGGCCGCCGCGCCGCACATGCTGATTGCGGGCGCCACCGGTAGCGGGAAATCGGTCTGCATGAATACCATTTTGATGTGCCTGGCCAGCCACTTCACTCCGGACGAACTCGAACTGATCCTGATCGACCCCAAGCGCGTGGAGTTCGGCGCCTACGAAAAGCTTCCGCATCTGGTGCGCCCGGTCATTACCGAAGCCAAGCTGGTGGTCCCCGCCCTGCAATGGGCCGTCCGGGAGATGGAGGAGCGCTATAAAACGCTGGCCACCGTCGGCGCACGCAATATTGCCGGCTATAACGAAAAGATGGATGAAATGGGCATGAAGCGCATGCCGTTCCTGGTGGTGGTCATCGACGAATTGGCGGACATCATGCTCACGACCGGCGCCGATGTGGAAACCGCCCTGGCCCGCATCGCCCAGTTGTCGCGCGCCGTCGGCATCCACACCATCATCGCCACCCAGCGCCCGAGCGTGAACGTGTTGACGGGGATGATCAAGGCCAACTATCCC